>NZ_JBLLNL010000003.1:0-298442 GCF_048158365.1 Denitraticella aggregata
GCACCACTCTCTCCTGGCCATTCCTCGCTCCGACCTCGCTCCCTGGATCTGGCCCGAAGTCCGCAAAGGCCGCAACGCAGGCCCATACAGATCAGAGGGTTACGCGCGGACGAATCAAGCGGTTGGATTGCAGCATTGGGTAGCAAAGGAAATGATCGTGTGCGTTGCGTTTGCGTTGCGTTTTATCGGTGCCGGCATGTTCATCGGCGAGCCACCCGCCTTCGATGCCATCGTCGATCGTCTGCGCGCGCTGAAAGCAGCGATCAATGGGTGCGGCAATGGTTGAAGCGTAAGCGTCCGACCCGGAGAGCAGACGAGGTTGCGGACTTCGCCAATCTTTTGGGCTACTCGCCTTTAGGATAAGGCCTCAGACCCAGCAGTATCTCCGCTTTTTCGCTCAGGGGCTCCGCCATCAGTTGAGGATCGGTGTATTCGGCGAGCTGATCGCGCAGCAGGGCATAAACGGTTTCGCGGTCCTGGCTCGTGTCCAACTCGACGCATTTGCCTTTGCTCTTGAACAATTCAACCGTAGGCAGAGTCTCCGCCTTGAAGGTGTCGAACCTCAGCTTCATGGCCTCGACGTTGTCGTCTGCCCGGCCGGAGTATCTGGCTCGGCCCAGAATGCGCCGTTCGAGCACCTCGAACGGGCACTCAAAGTACAACATGGTGGGCAACTCCGCCGTGCGGCCAAAGACTTCGTACCACGCCTCGAGGTTGGACAGCGAACGGGGAAACCCATCGATCAGGAAGTTTCGCTTACCGGTGGTCCGGGTGGTCCGTTCCATGGCGTCTTTCAACAGACGCACCACGATTTCATTGGGCACCAGTTTCCCTGCGGCGATGTATTCCTTGATGATCTCGGTCGTCGGCCCCCCGGCCGCCTGCTCGGCCCGCAGTAAATCGCCGGTTGAAAGGTGCGTCCAGCCCAGCTGGATTTCCGCCAGTTCACACATGGTGCCCTTGCCGGCGCCGGGACCACCCAGCACGTAAACCACATTGGGCGACGGGCAAGGCTGTCTCGGGTCGACGTAATGGATCACCACCTTGGGCGCGGGCGCGACACCCATCTTGTACACATTCCACGCCCGGTCCGTGGGCGGCAATTCGTCATCGCAGGTGATCTCGTAGGCAAGATGGCCATCCAGCCGGCTGATCCGCCACGACTTGTAACTGTTGGAGTAGGACAGTGCGGGGCTTCTGGCCGCCTTGCCATCGGCGCGGTCCCAGGCCATCCTGCCATTCCAGTAACCCTTGCTGGAAACGGTACCGGACTCCGACTTGGCGGGCGGCGCTTCGGAAGGCACATACAGGCCATCGACTTCCGGCAGGCCGGATCCGGTGACCTCGATGAACAATGTGTTGGTCAAGGCTTGTGTTCCTTTCGTCATGAATTCTCTCGTTTACGATTGACAGCTTGGCAGGATGCGTTGGCCTGTGCTGCGTGATGGGTCTCTCCCAGCAATTGAGGGTAGAGCGGATCAAGGCGACTCGCCGCAAATCAGCGAATGAACCGGACAACGCATTGTCCCCCGAGCTTCAATCCGGTTCAACGCGAACCGCACCCTCTAACAGGGCCTCGAATACATCCAGCACACTCGCGCACGCGCTTTCGCAGCCAAGGCCGTCGGCAAACCAGCGTAAGACAGCCCTTCGATTCACTGCTTTCAAGCTGGGAGCCGCAGTTGACGGGCGTATCCGCGAGGCATCGCCAAGCGTGCGTATTTCTACGGATGGCCATGTCCCTCCGGTCGATGACATACTCCCTTATCGAGGCGGGCAGGACCGTCGGCCGAGAGGCGCCTGTGATCCAGTTCGTATTGCAGCGACCCGCATAACCCCATGACCCATTCCCGAATGCGCCAGACCTGGTTCTTCGCGATCTGCCTCGCCAGCGTCTGCGCGACGCTGGTCGTGCTTGGCGCCGGCAGGCAGATCGCTCACAGCGCGAAACTTCTGCATGAACAGGCGATGTCGATTGGCCAGAGCATCGCCACCCTTTCCGCACAGGAAGTGGCGGCAAACGATCGCATCGCGTTGGCACGGCGGCTCGAGGCCTTCAACGATTTCGCCTCGGTCAGCGCCATCGTTGTGTCGGACCGTCGCGACGAACCGCTCGCCGCCGTTCGGCGGAATCTTGCCGGAAACCTCAGTGCCGCCGCAGTGCGGGACGTGTCGACGATCGCAACCGTACCGGAACTCGGCGCTTCCGTCTGGCCGCGGCTAAGTGCAGAAACCACATCGGTTCGGGTTCCGGTCGGAGAGATCGCGCCCATCGGTTGGGTGCGGCTAGAATACTCGCTCGCGTCGATCCTCCCCGGACACATGCTGCTCGAAGGGCTTCTGGCAGGGTTGTTGCTGACGACCGTTGCGACGGTCTTGTTCGCGGCCCTGGGCCGTAACGGTTCCAGCACCGAACAGGCGGGCCTCACCGTTCCGCACACTCACGCAGCGACGTCCCTCACGCCGTCCACCTCCGAGTCGCACAAACCATCCGCCAGAGCCTGACCCGCGACGCGCCGATATCAGCCGCGCTGGATGAGTTCCACCTTGTAACCATCCGGATCCTCGACGAATGCGATCACCGTCGTGCCGTGCTTCATCGGCCCCGCCTCGCGCACGACTTTTCCACCACGCGCGCGAAGCTCGTCGCAGGCCTTGTATGCATCCGGCACCGCGATCGCAATATGCCCGTAGCCGTTGCCCAGATCATAGGACGCGGTGTCCCAGTTGTGGGTCAGTTCGAGCACGGCGGCCTCGGACTCGTCCTGAAAACCGACGAAGGCCAGCGTGAACCGCCCCTCCGGATAGTCCTGGCGCCGTAGCAGACGCATGCCCAGAACCCCGGTGTAAAAGGCCAGCGAGCGATCCAGATCGCCCACTCGCAGCATCGTGTGCAGCAAACGCATGTCAGTCCTCCCGAATATCAGTGCCGGCGGTCGCGTCGATCAACGGCAGATCGCCCGCGGCCTTGCGCAGTTCGGCGCGCGCGGCGCGCCAGTCCGGATAAAGCGCCTCCACCACCGCCCAGAAGCGCGGCGAATGATTCATCTCGATCAGATGCGCGACCTCGTGCGCGACCACGTAGTCGCCCAGTGCGGCCGGCAGGTGAACCAGCCGCCAGTGCAGGCGGATGCCGCTCATGGCGCTGCAGCTGCCCCATCGGGTGCGGGCCGACGACACGCGCACCTGGGGACTGACGCGTCCGAGCCGATGACAATATTCGTCCACGCGTCCCGCGAACCACGCGTGGGCGCGCTTCTTCAGCGCCACGATCATCGCCTTGCGCGGATCGACGCCCGCCGCCAGCCGTAGCTCCTCGCCGCCATCGGACGCGGCGCTCCAGTGCGTGCCCCGCGGCCCGGCCAGCAGCCTGAGGCGACACGGGCGACCGAACAACGGAAAGATCGCGCCGTCCACGACCTCGAAGCGCTGCCGCGTCAGCCGTTCGGCACGCGCGTCGAGTTTGCCCAGCAGCCAGTTCGAATGACTGTGGATGAAGCGTTCGATATCCTCGATCCGGGCCCGCGCCGGCGCCGCGACCCGCACACCGGCGGCATCGACCTGCAGCGCAAAGCTGCGCCGCGCCGACCGCCGCAGCGCATAGGGAACCTCCCGCTCGCGCACCAGGATGCGGCGGACGCTGCCGCGGTTCTGCCGACCCCCTTCCACCTTGGGGTCGCCATCGAGAAGGCGCTTCAGGGCTTGTCCCGCCACACGTATCCTCGCGCCGCGACACTGTCCTTGATCACACGCATCGCCGCATCGACTGCAGCACACGGCCCCTTCATGCCGAGTTCGACCGAACGCTGCAGCCCCTCGCCGGCCACGGTCGGCAGGCTGAACAGCGTCGCATCCGGAAACTCGGCGGTGACCTGCTCCATCAGATCGATCAAGCGCCCTTCATAGGCGTCCTCGACGGTGATCGATAGCTCCACGTAATCCTCGGCATGATGCTGTGCCGCGAAGCGGGTATCGAGCACCCATTCCACCATCGGCCAGGCCATCACCGGAAAACCCGGCACGAAGAAATGGTTGGCGATCGAAAAACCCGGGATCTGGTTGTAAGGATTCGGGATGATCTCGCTACCGACCGGAAAGACACCCATCTGCAGGCGATGCGGCGTGATCTCGTCGCCGAAGCGCCCGCGGATCGCCACCTCCGCCTCCGGATGCAGCGCAAGCTCCAGGTCCAGCGCCGCCGCAGCCGACTGACGGGTCCGGTCGTCCGGTGTTGCGCCGATGCCGCCGAAACTGAATACCACGTCGCCACTCGCAAAACTCTCGCGCAAGGTCTGCACCAGGCGCCCGGGCTCGTCGCCCACATAACGCGCCGACGACAGCTTCAGGCCGCGCGCGCCCAGCAGTTCGATCAGCTTGACCAGATGCTTGTCGGTGCGACGCCCCGACAGGATCTCGTCACCGATGATGATTGCCCCGAAATTCATTTTTTCACCCCGATCACCTTGGCATGCCGGGCAGCATGCCCTTCATGCCGCGCATCATCTTCTGCATGCCGCCCCTGGAGAACTGCTTCATCATCTTCTGGGTCTGCTCGAACTGCTTCAGCAGCCGGTTGACCTCCTGCACCGACACCCCCGCGCCCGACGCGATCCGGCGCTTGCGGCTCGCCTTCAGGATCTCGGGTTTGGCGCGCTCGCTCGGCGTCATTGAATTGATGATGCCCTCGATGCGGCCGATCTGCTTCTCCTCCGCCCCGCCCTGCAACTTTCCCGCGGCCTGGGCGAACTGCGCCGGCAGCTTGTCGAGCATGGACGACAGCCCCCCCATCTTGCGCATCTGCGCAATCTGCTCCTTGAAGTCGCTCAGGTCGAAGCCCTTGCCGGTCTTGAGCTTCTTAGCGAAGTCACGCGCCTTCTCCTCGTCGACACCGCGCCGCGCCTCCTCGACCAGACCGAGAATGTCGCCCATACCGAGGATCCGGCTGGCCATGCGCTCGGGGTGAAACTCTTCCAGCCCGGACAGCTTCTCGCCGACACCGGCGAACTTGAGCGGCTTGCCGGTGACGTGACGCACCGACAGCGCCGCGCCGCCGCGTGAATCGCCATCGAGCTTGGTCAGCACCACGCCAGTCAGCGGCAGGGCCTCGTTGAACGCCCGTGCGGTGTTCACCGCATCCTGACCGAGCATCGCATCGACCACGAACAGCGTCTCGACCGGTTTGACTGCGGCATGCAGCGCGGTGATCTCGGCCATCATCGCTTCATCGATCGCCAGCCGGCCGGCCGTGTCGACCAGCACCACATCATAGTAATGGCGACGCGCATGCTCCAGCGCAGCCTTCGCGATATCGACCGGCTTCTGGTCGATGCTGGACGCGAAGAAATCCACGCCGGCCTGACCCGCGACGGTTCTCAGCTGCTCGATCGCCGCCGGGCGGTACACGTCGGTGGACACCGCCAGCACTTTCTTCTTCATCCGCTCGTGCAGCAACTTGGCGAGCTTGCCGGTGGTCGTGGTCTTGCCGGCCCCCTGCAGGCCGGCCATCAGGATCACCGCGGGCGGCTGGGTGGACAGATCGAGGCCGGTGTGGGTGCCACCCATCAAGGCCTTCAGTTCGTCATGCACCACGCCGACCAGGGCCTGACCGGGCGTCAGCGAGCCGATCACCTCCTGGCCGACCGCCTTCTGCTTCACGCGTGCGACCAGGTCCTTGACCACCGGCAGCGCGACGTCCGCCTCGAGCAGGGCCATGCGCACTTCGCGCATCGCCTCCTGGATGTTGTCTTCGGTCAGACGGGCCTGTCCACGCAGGGTCTTGACGACTTTGGAGAGACGCTGGGTAAGATTGTCGAGCATAAGGGTCCGGGCTGGGAGTATCAGGGGGAACGAGGGGGCGGATCGGGCTCGATCGGGCGCGGATCGAACAACCCGCTCACGCGCCGCAAGCGTTTCATCCGGGCAACGGAATCGACCTCGATTCCGGGCGACGCGAGCCATCGGGCGTCACCCAAATCCGCCAGTCTTCGCGAGCCATGGAGTAAACTGTGAGCATCTATGCTGACCATTCTACTTCATCTGTTCGCCGCCCTGCTCTATGGCGCCTTGGGGCTGTGGTTCTGGCGCACCTGCGTTGTCGAACCCGGAGCGCAGCCACGCCAGTGCATGACGAACGCCGAGCGCCTCGTATTGCTGGCCGCGCTGGTGCTGCATGGCCTGGCCCTGCATGGGTCGATGTTTCCAGGTCAGGACATGCGTTTCGGGTTCGGCCTGGCCGTCTCGCTGATCGTCTGGCTGGCGGTCTGCTTCTACTGGATCGAGACCTTCTATGCCCGCCTGGATGGCCTGCACGTGATGGTCCTGCCGGCCGGCGTCGTCGGAAGCCTGCTCCCGCTGATCTTTTCCGGGCCGCACGTGCTGATCAACGCCGCCTCGCCCGCGTTTCGCGCGCACTTCATCGTCGCGATGCTCGCGTACAGCCTGTTCACGCTCGCGGCCTTGCACGCGATGCTGATGGCGGTGGCCGAGCGCCAGCTGCACAGTGGCCGCATCAGCCGCGCCGTCGCGAGGCTGCCGCCGCTGCTGACCATGGAAACCCTGCTGTTTCGCCTGATCACCATCGCGTTCATGCTGCTGACGCTGACGCTCGCGTCGGGCATCGTGTTCTCCGAAACGCTGTTCGGCCAGCCCTTCCGCTTCGACCACAAGACGGTCTTCGCGATCACGTCATGGATGCTGTTCGGCGCCCTGCTGTTCGGTCGTCGGGTGTGGGGCTGGCGCGGTCGGGTCGCGCTGCGCTGGACGCTGGCCGGTTTCATCGCGCTGGTGCTCGCCTACATGGGCAGCCGTTTCGTCGTCGAGGTATTGCTTGATCGGGCCGCCTGAATCCATGTCGAGAATTCATGCCGGCCGATCCGCAGCGGCGTCCGCATCCGCCTCGACCATGACGACCCTCTGACGCGCGGCCGCAGTGGACGCCTTCTCGATTCAGACTCAGTTTGCCGCACTGGCCGTGCTGCTGGTGATGTCCGGCATGTCGTCGATGACCGAGACGGTCATGATGGCCTCCAATCGCTATCGCCTCCGAGCGCTGGCGAGCAACGGGCATCGAGGCGCACGCCTGGCGGTCGAACTGCTCGACAAGACCGACCGACTGCTCGGCGTCATCCTGCTGTTCAACAATCTGGTCAATGTCGCCGCGGCGACACTGGCCAGCGTGATCACGATCAACCTGGTCGGCGAGGAAGGCTGGGCGCTCGCGGCCGGAACCGTGCTGCTGACCTTTTTCATCCTGGTCTTCTCCGAGATCACGCCCAAGGTCATCGGCGCCCAGCATGCCGACCGGCTCGCGCTGATCGTCAGCTATCCGCTGACCGGCCTGCTCAAGCTCTCCTACCCGGCCGTCTGGTTCGTCAATCTGTTCGTGTCCGGGATCCTGTGGCTATTGCACCTGCAGCCCAAGGGCAACGCCCAGGCCAGCCTGTCGATCGAGGAGTTGCGCTCGATGGTGCTGGAGTCCGGCCAGTACATTCCGCAGAAGCACCGCGACATCCTGGTCAACCTGTTCGAACTCGAACACATCACGGTCGAGGACGTGATGACCCCACGCGGCTCGATCGAGAGCATCGACCTGCGCCAGGCGCCGGACAACATCCGAGAGCAGATCGCGACCTGTTATCACACGCGTCTTCCGGTGCTCGACGGCGAAAACGAACGCGTGATCGGTGTGCTCCATCTGCGTCGAATGCTGGCCCGCGCGCTCGATGCCGGCTTCGACGCAGAGGCGATCCGCGATCTCGTGGCCAAGCCCTATTTCATCCCGGCCGATACGCCGCTGTATTCCCAGCTTCAGTTCTTTCAGGAGAACCACCAGCGCCTCGCACTGGTGGTCGACGAGTACGGCGAACTGCTCGGTCTGCTCACGCTCGAGGACATCATCGAGGAGCTGATCGGAAAATTCACCACCACGCTGCCCGACAGCAGCCACAAGCTGGCCTGGGGCCAGGACGGCAGCGTCCTGGTCGACGGCAGCCAAAACCTCAGGGAACTCAATCGACGGCTGGGCCTGGAACTGCCGATCGAAGGCCCGAAGACCCTGAACGGGCTCATCCTCGAACACCTTCAGGACATTCCGGAGGCCGACCTGGCCTTCAGAATTGCCGGCGTGGTCATCGAGATCATCCAGACGGAGGACAAGATGGTACGCATGGTCAGACTGTTCCGGACCGAATCGGAGCGCGACCATGCCAGTCAGGATTGAGCCCCGCGCATGCCATGGGATTGTGGCTGACCCTTTACAACGCGCCGCAGCAAGGGCAACATCAGGCGTCGCTCAATTAGAGTAACCATGGCAGCCAATCCGCAGATCCCTCTGAGCGGGCTCGCCCGCGCGCTGATCCAGCAAGGTCGGCTTTCGGAAGCCGACGCCGTGTCGTGCACCAGCGCCGCCAAGGCGAGTCCCAGCGGATTCATCCTCGAACTGGCCCAGCGCAAGCTTCTAAGCACGCGGGACATCGCATGTGTCGCCGCCGAAACCTTCGGCTATCCCGCAATCGACATCAGCACCCTCGACCCCGCCACCGTCCAGCGCGACGCGATCGATCGCAAGCTCATGGGCAAGCATCAGGTCATCCCGCTGCTGAAGCGCCAGAACCGGCTCATCATCGCCACCGCCGATCCGTCCAACATGCGGGCGCTGGACGAGATCCGGTTCCAGAGCGGCATGCAGGTCGATCTGGTCGTGGCCGAGGCCGACAAGCTCGGCCGTCTGGTCGACAAACTGTCCGAATCCGCCGAACAGACGCTCAAGGAGTTGACCGGCGAAGACTTCGACATGGACCTCCTCGACCAGGAGGCGCCGGGCACCTCTCCGGAAGGCGACGATGCATCGCAGGAGGTGGACGATGCGCCGGTGGTGCGCTTCATCCAGAAGGTGCTGATCGACGCGATCAACGAGGGTGCATCCGACGTCCATTTCGAGCCATACGAAAAATACTACCGGATCCGGGTTCGCACTGACGGCGTGCTACGCGAGATCTCCCAGCCTCCGCTGGTCCTGAAGGACAAGATCGCCGCGCGGATCAAGGTCATCTCGCGCCTCGACATCTCGGAAAAGCGCGTGCCCCAGGACGGCCGCATGAAGCTGGTGCTGTCCAAGAACAAAGCCATCGACTTCCGCGTGTCGTCGCTGCCGACGCTGCACGGCGAGAAGATCGTGATGCGTATCCTGGATCCCAACTCGGCCATGCTCGGCGTCGATGCGCTAGGTTACGAGCCCGAACAGAAAAAGGCCCTGCTCGGGGCCATCGAGCGGCCCTATGGCATGATCCTGGTCACCGGCCCGACTGGCTCGGGCAAGACCGTATCGCTGTACACCTGCCTGAACATCCTCAACACCGCGGGCGTGAACATCTCCACCGCCGAGGATCCGGCCGAAATCAACCTGGCCGGCATCAACCAGGTCAACGTCAACGAGAAGGCCGGGCTCACCTTCGCTGCGGCCTTGCGGGCGTTTCTGCGGCAGGATCCGGATGTCATCATGGTCGGCGAGATTCGCGACCTGGAAACCGCCGAGATCTCGATCAAGGCCGCACAGACCGGCCACCTGGTGCTGTCGACGGTCCACACCAACGATGCGCCGACCACCCTCGAGCGCCTGAAGAACATGGGCGTGGCGCCCTTCAACATCGCGTCGTCCGTGATACTTATCACGGCACAACGCCTCGCGCGGCGACTATGCTCATGCAAGCAGCCGGTCGACATCCCGGTCGAGGCACTGCTG
This sequence comes from Denitraticella aggregata, assembly GCF_048158365.1. Lineage (NCBI taxonomy): Bacteria > Pseudomonadati > Pseudomonadota > Betaproteobacteria > Rhodocyclales > Zoogloeaceae > Denitraticella > Denitraticella aggregata. The sequence continues at coordinate 9,740 of NZ_JBLLNL010000003.1, forward strand.
CAGGCCGGCTTCACCGCCGACGACCTCGACGGCAGCTGGCAGCCCTTGGGCCCGGTCGGTTGTGACCGTTGCGGCGGCACCGGCTACAAGGGGCGGGTCGGCATCTACCAGGTCATGCCCATCACCGAGGAAATTGCGCATATCATCATGACCAATGGCAATTCCATGGACATTGCCGAGCAGGCCCGCATGGAAGGCGTCAAGGATCTGCGTGAATCCGGTTTGCTCAAGGTCAGGCAAGGCGTGACCTCGCTCGAGGAAGTGCTGGCAACAACCAACGAATAGATTCAAGACTCATTCGGAAATCACCACACATGGCGACGACAGCCCAGGCCAGACGACTCCCGGTCGGCCCCAAGGAATACCTCTTTCACTGGGAAGGCAAGGACAAGACTGGCAGAATCCAGCGCGGCGAGATCCGCGCGACCGCGGAATCGGTCGTTCAGGCCACGCTGCGGCGCCAGGGGGTCATGACCACCAAGGTGCGCAAGCAGAAGATGTCGCGTGGTCACAAGATCACCGAGAAGGACATCGCACTGTTCACGCGCCAGCTCGCGACGATGATGCGCTCCGGCGTGCCGCTGCTGCAGGCCTTCGACATCGGCATCAAGGGCGCCACCAATCCCAGCCTCGCGCGGCTGCTCAACGAGGTCCGCACCGACGTCGAGACCGGGTCCAGCCTGTCGCAGGCCTTCAGCCGGCACCCGGTGTATTTCGACAAGCTGTTCTGCAATCTGGTCGCCGCCGGCGAGCAGGCGGGCATCCTCGACAACCTGCTCGAACGCCTCGCGACCTATAAGGAAAAGATCCTCGCGATCAAGAGCAAGATCAAGTCGGCCCTGTTCTACCCGATTGCGGTCGTGGTCGTCGCGGCGCTGGTCATCGCGGTGATGATGCTGTTCGTGATCCCCGAGTTCAAGAACGTGTTCACCAGCTTCGGCGCCGACCTGCCGGCCCCGACGCTGATCGTCATCGCAATGTCGGACTTTTTCGTCGAATGGTGGTACCTGATATTCGGCATCATCATCGGCTCGATCCTGATCATCAGTTACCTGTACAAACGCTCGCCCAAGATGCAGAACGCGGTCGATCGTATCGTGCTGCAGTTGCCGGTAGTCGGCGACATCGTGCGCAAGGCCACCGTCGCACGCTGGGCGCGCACGCTGTCGACGATGTTCGCCGCCGGGGTGCCGCTGGTCGAGGCGCTCGATTCGGTCGGTGGCGCGTCCGGCAACCATGTCTATCTGACCGCCACCAAGCAGATCCAGACCGACGTCAGCACCGGCGTCAGCCTCACGGTCGCGATGCAGGGCGTCAATGTGTTCCCGACCATGGTCGTACAGATGGTCGCGATCGGCGAGGAATCCGGCCAGCTCGACTCCATGCTGAGCAAGGTCGCCGACTTCTACGAGCAGGAAGTCGATGACGCGGTGGCCGGTCTGTCCACACTGCTGGAACCGATCATCATGGTATTCCTCGGCGTCGTCATCGGTGGCCTCGTGGTCGCGATGTATCTGCCCATCTTCAAGCTCGGCGCGGTCGTCTGACGCATTCGCGGCACTGCCTCCACACCCGTCCGGTCCTCCGTGGCCGGACGTCGCCTTTGCAGCGTCACGCCCCGACGCACCTCATTCGCACGGACCCACTCGCTCCGCGCCACTCGCCATGAACGTCACCCTGCTCGACCCTGCCGTTTTCACGGCCCTGATCGCCCTGCTCGGCCTGTTCGTCGGCAGCTTCCTGAATGTCGTCATCCATCGCCTGCCCAGGATGATGGAGCGCGAATGGGAAGCCCAGGCGGCCGAGATCCGCGGGGAGGAGGCGGCGCCCGCCGAGCGCTTCAATCTCGCCACACCGCGGTCGCGCTGCCCGCACTGCGGACACCTGATCACCGCGCTCGAGAACATCCCGCTGGTCAGCTACATCATCCTGCGAGGGCGCTGCGGTCATTGCGGGGCTTCGATCAGTCGTCGCTATCCGGTGGTCGAACTGCTGACTGCTGTGCTGTCCGGCTATGCGGCCTGGCATTTCGGCATCGGACTCGCAACCGCCGGTGCGCTGGTGTTCATCTGGGCCATGATCGCGCTGTCCTTCATCGACCTCGACACCCAGTTGCTGCCCGACCAGATCACGCTGCCGCTGCTCTGGCTGGGGCTGGCGTTCAACCTCACCGGCACCTACACGGATCTGTCGAGCGCGGTCATCGGTGCGATGGCCGGCTATCTCGCGCTGTGGTCGGTGTATTGGCTGTTCAAGCTCGCCACCGGCAAGGAAGGCATGGGCTACGGGGACTTCAAGCTGCTCGGCGCGATCGGCGCGTGGCTGGGCTGGCAGATCCTGCCGCTGACGATCCTGCTGTCGTCGCTGGTCGGCGCGATCGTCGGCATCAGCCTGATCGCACTGGCCCGCCACAAGCGCAACGTCCCGATCCCGTTCGGCCCCTATCTGGCCGCAGCCGGCGTCATCGCGCTGTTCTGGGGCGACGCGATCACGGCGAGCTACCTCGGCCGATTCTGATCGCGGCTCTCCTGCAAGCACTCCGACGCGCAGACTCACGGAGGGCAGATTGACCGGCCCAACGCGCGAACCCGCGAAGCCCCCGTAACGAATCCCTGCAGGAGCGCCGCAAGGCGCGAATCCGCCCTTGAAATAACCCTCACCGGCCCCATCTCATTGCCGCCGTTGCGAATCTGCTAGAATTCCGCGCTTGCCTGTGGAGGTTTTAATGCCCATCTACGAATATCGTTGCAACCAGTGTGGTTTCGAGAAGGAACACCTGCAAAAGCTCAACAGCCCGGTGCTGACCACCTGTCCGGCCTGCGGAGCGGATGCGTACATCAAGCTGATCTCCGCTGCGGGCTTCCAGCTCAAGGGCAGCGGCTGGTACGCCACCGACTTCAAGAACGGTTCGGGCAAGTCGATGCCCGCTTCGACCCCGGCCGCCACTGATTCGAGCAGCAGCACTGACGCCCCGGCGGCGGCCTGCGGCGGATCCTGCGCCTGCCATCCCAGCTGAACCCGATTCATCATGATTCACGCACGGCCCCAGGGTCGAGCGCCATCGAACCCACCATCAAACAAATGAGTCAGGTTCAGCACCCTTTCCTCCCCGTTCAAAAGGGAGGCCAGGAGGGGGATGGGTCACGACGTCGGCGGTGTCACCCATCCCCACCCCAGCCCTCCCCTTGAAGGGGAGGGAGCAACCGTGCCAGCCTCCGCTCAACATCACCTGATTGGCTGCCGCCTTAATAAATAGTATGGAAAAGAACCGATGCGCACTCACTACTGCGGCCAGGTAAGCGCCGCCGACCTCGATCAAACCGTCTCGCTGTGCGGCTGGGTGCTGCGCCGGCGTGATCACGGCGGCGTCATCTTCATCGATCTGCGCGACCGCGAAGGCCTGGTCCAGCTCGTGTGCGATCCGGACCGTGCAGACATGTTCGCGACCGCCGAATCGATCCGCAACGAGTACGTACTGCGGGTGACCGGCAAGGTCCGTCGCCGCCCGGCCGGCACCGAGAACCCCAACCTGGTCTCGGGCGAGATCGAGGTGCTGTGCCACGACATCGAAGTGCTGAACGCATCGGTCACCCCGCCGTTCCAGATCGACGACGACAGCAACCTGTCCGAGACCGTGCGTCTGACCCACCGGGTCATCGACCTGCGCCGCCCACAGATGCAGAAGAACCTGATGCTGCGCTACAAGGTCGCGATGGCCTTCCGCCGCTTTCTCGACGCGAACGGCTTCATCGACGTCGAGACCCCGATGCTGACCAAGAGCACGCCGGAAGGCGCGCGCGACTATCTCGTGCCGTCGCGGGTGCATCCAGGCCAGTTCTTCGCGTTGCCGCAGTCCCCGCAACTGTTCAAGCAGTTGTTGATGGTCGCCGGCTTCGACCGCTACTACCAGATCACCAAGTGCTTCCGCGACGAGGATCTGCGCGCCGACCGCCAGCCGGAGTTCACACAGATCGACCTCGAAACCTCGTTCATGGACGAGACCGAGATCACCGGCCTGGTCGAGCAGATGGTCCGCTTCGTGTTCAAGGAATCGCTGGACGTCGATCTGCCGAATCCTTTCCCGCGCATGAGCTACGCCGAGGCGATGCGTCGCTACGGCTCGGACAAGCCCGACCTGCGCGTCACGCTGGAACTCACCGATGTCACCGACGCGGTGCAGGACGTCGCATTCAAGGTGTTCTCGGGCCCCGCCACCAGCGGCGGCCGTGTGGCGGCGATGCGCGTGCCCGGCGGCAGCAGCGGCGACACGGCGCTGACCCGCGGCGAGATCGACGAGCTGACCCGGTTCGTCGGCATCTATGGTGCCAGAGGGCTCGCCTATATCAAGGTCAACGACGCGAGCCAGCCGAACGAGCAGGGCCTGCAGTCGCCGATCGTGAAGAACCTGCACGAGCAGGCGCTGCGCACCATCCTGGAACGCACCGGTGCGCAAAGTGGCGACCTGATCTTCTTCGGCGCGGACAAGACCAAGGTAGTGAACGACGCGCTCGGCGCGCTGCGCGTCAAGCTCGGCCATGACAAGGGCTACGTCACCGGCGAGGCCTGGACCCCGGTATGGGTCATGGATTTCCCGATGTTCGAATACGACGAGGAGGACAAGCGCTGGACCGCTTGTCACCACCCGTTCACGTCGCCCAAGGACGAGCATGTCGAACTGCTCGAGACCGACCCGGGCGCCTGCCTGGCCAAGGCCTATGACCTCGCCCTGAACGGTTGGGAAATCGGGGGCGGCTCGGTGCGTATCCATCGCGCCGACATGCAGAGCAAGGTCTTCCGCGCGCTGAACATCGGCGAGGAAGAGGCCCAGACCAAGTTCGGCTTCCTGCTCGACGCGCTCAGGTACGGCGCGCCGCCGCACGGCGGCGTCGCCTTCGGCCTGGACCGCATCGTCACGCTGATGACCGGCGCGGAATCCATCCGCGACGTCATCGCGTTCCCGAAGACCCAGCGCGCCCAGTGCCTGCTCACCGATGCACCGGGCAATGTCGACGAGCGGCAGTTGCGCGAACTCCACATCCGCCTGCGCCAGAAGGTCGAAACCCAGGTCGAGATCGCCAAGCCCTGACGCCATATCGGCACCTTCAGAAACGCCGCGTGGCGCCGTAGACTATCTGGTACGCTCGAACGTCCGTTCCACGTCACACGGCAGCCATGGCCCATCTGGAAAACCTCGAAGTCCTCGTCATCGAGTCGCAGCAGGGCATGCGTGCCCAGTTGCGCAGCATGCTCGACGGCTTCATGGTCACCGGCGTCCAGTTCGCACCGTCGGCCGCGGCGGCGGTGCGCAAGCTGCGCGGGCGTCGCTTCGACCTGATCCTGTGCGCATACGACCTCGGCGACGGCCAGAACGGACAGCATCTGCTCGAGGATCTGCGCACGCACAAGGTCATCCCGCTCGACACGCTGTTCATCATGATCTCGGGCGAACGCAGCTACGAGAAGGTCGTCGGCACCGCCGAACTCACACCCAACGACTACATCCTGAAACCGCTCACGCCGGGCACGCTGCTGATGCGACTGCAGCGTGCGGTGGCCAAACGCGACGTCTTCCTACCGGCCTACCGCATGATGGAGGCCGGCGAAACCCAGACTGCGATCGACTACTGCCTGGTGGGCGAGCGCGACCACCCCGCCTACCGTATCGACTTCATGCGCCTGCGTGCCGAACTGCACGAAGCCCAGGGGCAACCCGAGCAGGCCGAAGCGATCTATCGCGCCGTCCTCGAACTGCGCGCCGTTCCGTGGGCACGCCTCGGGGTGGCCAGAATGCTGTTCGCCGGCAAGCGCTACGAGGACGCCGAGCGCCTGCTGATGACGCTGGTCAGCGAGCACAGCTTCTATCTGGACGCCTACGACTGGCTGGCGCGCACCCGGGAGGCGCTGGAGCGCCCGCAACAGGCCAGGGAGGCGCTGGCCAGCGCGGTGGAACTGTCGCCCGACCGCATGAGCCGCCTGCGTCACCTGGGTGAAGTCTCGATCGCCGCGGGCGACTACGCCGGCGCCGAGAAGGTGCTGAGCGACCTGGTGCGCAAGTGCAAGTATTCCGATTTTCGCGATCCGGAAGACCATCTGCGCCTGCTCAGGGCGCATCTGATCCAGCAGAAGTTCGATGACGCCCAGGCCACGGTCAGCGATCTCGAGAAATCCATGATCGGGCGCCCGTCGGCCACCGTATGCGGTCCGCTCGCGCGCGCCCTGCTCCACCAATGCACCGGCAATCGCGAGGCCGCGCGCGAGGCGCTGCAGCAAGCGGTCCGCGCCAGTCGGAAAGGCACACTGCCCACGTCGCTGAAGCACGAACTGATCAAGGCCTGCCTGGACAATGCGCTCGAAGCCGAGGGCAGCGAACTGGTCGTCGATGTGCTGCGCAATGCGGCGGACCAGCAGACCATCGAGCAGACCCGCGCGTTGTTGCGCGCGCGCGGACGCGAGGATCTGACGGAACGGATCGAGGAGCGCCTTTACGTCGAGGTCAAGAGCTACGTCACGGCCGGAGCCGAAAAGGCCCAGGCGGGCGATTACGACGGGGCCGTGGCCGAGATGATGAACGCGGTGCGCAAGATGCCCGGCAACCCGCATGTGCTGTTCAACGCGGCCCTGGCCTTGTTGCGTCGGATGGAGCACAACGGCTGGAACGAGCGCTTCGCCGCCGAGGCGCGAAACCTCATCAACCGCACCCGCAAGCTCGATCCGCAGAACCCGCGGCTCGACGCGATCACACGCTTCATGGCAAACCTCGCGACCCGCTTCGGCATGGACCGGAACGCCGTCAAGCGCGGCAGCAAAGAGCGCCGGGCTGCGGCATCGACGCCCGGCGCAGGCCGTTGATCGGGTCGGCACGCCATGCGTAGGGGCACGGTCACGCTCGTCGCGCTGATCTTCGCGCTCGCCTTCGCGGCCTTGCAGACCCTGGCGCCGGACGCAAGCGTCCCGGGGCAATCGCCTGTCGCTCGCGGCACCCCGGCCACCGACCGCGCGGCCGCCCTCGGTCTTCCGGCCGAGGCGATCACGACGCTGGACCTGATCCTGGCCGGCGGTCCCTTCCCGTACCGGCAGGACGGCACCACCTTTCAGAATCGCGAACGCCTGCTGCCGAACCGCCCACGCGGCTACTACCGCGAGTACACCGTCCCGACGCCGGGCGCGCGCGACCGCGGTGCACGTCGCTTCGTCACCGGCGGCGACCCGCCCGAGGTGTTCTATTACACCCAGGACCACTACCGCAGCTTTCGCCGCATCGAGATCAAGCCGTGACCGACCACGCCCGCCCTGCATCCGAACTGCCCGAACTCGACCGGCCGGACCTCGCCGGCATTCACCCCCTGCCCCGAGTCGGCGCGGACGCGATCCGGATCGCCGCCGAGGCCATCGGCTACGACTGCATGCGCGTTGATCTCGACGCCTGCACCGACAAGGCCTCCCTGCTGCAGCGCATCGCGGCAGGGTTGCGGTTTCCGCACTGGTTCGGCCACAACTGGGATGCGCTGGCCGACTGCCTGAGCGATCTCGGCTGGCTTCCGGGAGCCGGACATGTGGTCATCCTCGCGCATGCAGATGCGTTGCGCAGCGCGGCGCCCGACGCATGGCATACCGCGCTGGAAGTCTTCGCCGACGCGTCGCGCGAACAGGCTGCACACGGCATCGCGCTGTGGGTGTTCATCGACACCCCGGAGCAACGGTCGACCAACGCAGCCAGCGACGCAGCGCGCGATGCGCCCTGCAACAACTCGGTCGAACCATCCGACCACGCCTCGGGCACACGATGACGCACGCGGTGTTCAAACGACCCGAATCGGTCCTGGTCGTCATCCACACCCCCCGCCTCGAGATCCTGCTGCTGGAGCGTGTCGCGCCGGCGGGCTTCTGGCAGTCGGTCACCGGCAGTCTGGAGGACGAAGAGACACCGATCGACGCGGCGGTGCGCGAAGTGTTCGAGGAGACCGGGCTCGTCATCGGTGCCGACGACCTGCGCGACTGGCAGCAACGCAACACCTTCGAGATCAGCCCCCAGTGGCGTCCGCGCTATGCCCCGGGCGTGACCCGCAACACCGAACACGTCTTCAGCCTGTGCGTCCCGCAACCCCGGCCGGTCCGGCTGGCACCCGAGGAACATCTGGCGCAGCTGTGGCTGCCCCGCGAAGCTGCCGCGGAAAAGGTCTTCTCCTGGACCAATCGCGACGCGCTGCTGAAGCTGTAGCCCGCCTCGGCCGCAGCGCGGCCGGAGCCCGGCCGCCGTCGATACGCGCCGTCGATACACGCCGATGCTCACGGCGACGCCCACGGTCCTGAACAGACTGCCCAGAAATGGGCGCACAGACGTTCGCGCCCCTTGAAATGTCCGGATCCGCACCTATATTCAGCACAGGAGCACAAACGCAACACACTGAACACATGGAGGAAATCATGGCCAATATCATCCGTCGCGACCCCTTTGACGAACTGTTCCGCGGCTTTTTCGTGCGCCCGGTCGAATACGGCAGCGGCGTGTCCGCCGAAGCCCCGGAGATGCGGGTGGACGTCAAGGAAGACAGCGATGCCTACCAGATTCACGCAGAACTGCCCGGCATCACCAAGGAAGACATCCACGTGCATGTCGACGGCCCGGTCGTTTCGATCAGCGCCGAGCGCAAGCAGGAGAAGGAAATCAAGGACGGCGAACGCGTGCTGCGCACCGAGCGCTATTTCGGCAAGGTGTCACGCAGCTTCCAGCTCGGGCAGGAGGTCGATGAGGCCAACGCGAGCGCCAAGTTCAACGACGGCGTACTCGAGCTGAGACTGCCGAAAAAGGCCGCCGCGCAGGCCAAGCGCCTGACGATCGACTGACCGCACCGGTTCGCGTGACCCATCCCCATCCTGTCCTTCCCCTTGAAGGGGAAGGCACCTTCTATCGGCTCTTGGCGAACTCCGCTCACCAGGCGGCTGTTATGCCGGTCGACGTGAATATCTCATCAAGAGCGCAGCACTACACTAGGAGGCTGTCGGTCTTGAGCGATCGTCACGAGCCGGGTGGGGGAGCGAGGACAGATCTGGTCGATTTTGAGGCGCATAGTGGTTCTATGCAACGAAAAATCGGGCAGATATGGACCGCTTCTCCCACCGGCGCAGTAGATCAGCCTCAAGTCCGACAGCCTCCTAGGCGCCGCGGGAGCTGCGAAAACGGCGTTCTTGCAGCTGCCCGGCGCTCAGATCACCGGACGCAGCGAATCGGCTCGACCCACCGCGTAGTACATCAGCCCGGCCGCCTTCACCTGCGCCGGATCGAACAGGTTGCGCCCATCCACCAGCACCGGTGTCGCCAGCTGGTTCCTCAACCATTTGAAGTCCACGGTGCGGAACTGCTTCCACTCGGTGCAGATCACCAGCGCATCCGCCCCGGACAGCGCATCGTTCTGATACGCGACCAGTTGCAGATCGTCCCGCTCGCCGTAGATGCGAGCCGTTTCCTTCATCGCCTCCGGATCGTAGGCCCGCACCTTCGCACCCGCGGCCCACAGGGATTCCATCAGCACGCGGCTGGGCGCGGCGCGCATGTCGTCGGTGTTGGGCTTGAATGACAGGCCCCAGATCGCGATCGTGCGGCCCGCGAGCGCGCCGTCGAAGGCCTGGTTCAGCTTGTCGAACAGCACGTGCTTCTGGCGGTTGTTGACCGCCTCGACCGCATTCAGCAGTTCGGCCTCGTAGCCGACCTGGCTGGCGGTGTGCGCCAGCGCCTGCACGTCCTTCGGAAAGCAGGATCCGCCGTAGCCGCAACCCGGATAGATGAACTGGTAGCCGATGCGCGGATCCGAGCCGATTCCCTGGCGCACCTGCTCGACGTCCGCGCCCAGGCGTTCAGCCAGATTCGCGATCTCGTTCATGAAGCTGATCTTGGTCGCCAGCATCGCGTTGGCTGCGTACTTGGTCAGTTCGGCCGCGCGCACGTCCATGAACATCAGCTTGTCGTGATTGCGGCTGTACGGTGCATAGCACTCGCGCATGCGCTCGCGCACCGCCTCGGAATCGGTCCCGACCACGATGCGCGCGCTCTTCGTGAAATCCTCTATCGCCGCGCCTTCCTTCAGGAATTCCGGGTTGGAACACACGTCGAAGGGCAGTGTGACGCCCCGCCCGGCGAGCACCTCGGCGATCGTCGCCTTCACACGGTCGGCCGTGCCCACCGGCACGGTCGATTTATCGACGACCACCTTGTAGCCGTCCATGTGCGTGCCGATCGACCGCGCCACCGCCAGCACATACTGCAGATCCGCCGATCCGTCCTCGTCCGGCGGCGTGCCGACCGCGATGAACTGCAGCTCGCCGAAGGCCACGCCCTCGGCCGCATCGGTCGTGAAACGCAGGCGCCCCTCGTCGAAATTACGCGTCACCATCGGCTCCAGACCGGGCTCGTAGATCGGGATGACCCCGTTCTTCAACCCCTCGATCTTCGCCTCGTCCACATCCACGCACATCACGTGGTGACCGACATCGGCCAGACAGGTCCCGGTGACCAGCCCCACATACCCCGTTCCAAAAACCGTAACGTTCATTGCGACCCTCTATCGAAATGCATGAAAAATACGACAGCCGCGATCCTAGCACTCGATCGGCCGAAAGTGCGCCAAGGATCGCACGGGCAGGTTTGACAGCGCTTGCGGTGGCTGCGATGGCGAACCAGAATGAAGACAGACTTCGACCACTGTACGGTTTCTCATATCCTGGCTCTCAATCCGGTGATGTCGATCGCAGCGCAGCACGGTAGCGCCCTCCCCTTCAAGGGGAGGAAAGAGTGCCCGAACTGGCCTGGTGTGTTCGATCGCCACCCCGACAGGCAAATCGTCGTGCATCCACTCTCAAGGCTATCGTCCAAACTGCTGCTTCCCTGTCTGTCACTGTCGCTGGCGTCCCCGGCCGCGTTCGCGGAAACCATCGTCGTCGGGCCCAACGAGGCGATCACCCGCATCGCAGATGCCGCGCGCATCGCCCAAGACGACGACACGGTGCTGATCATGCCTGGGGAGTATCGCGGAGACGTCGCGGTATGGCTTCAGAAGCGGCTCACGATCCGTGGCGCCGCCGAGCGCCCGGTGCTGATCGCCGACGGCGCCGACGCGGAAGGCAAGAGCATCTGGGTGATCCGTGACGGCGAGTTCATCGTCGACAACATCGAGTTTCGCAATGCACGGGTCGCCGACGGCAACGGCGCCGGGATCCGATTCGAGCGCGGCCGGCTGGAGGTGCTCAACAGCCATTTCATCGACAACCAGAACGCCATCCTGACCGCAAACCAGCCTGATGCCGAACTCGTCATTCGCGACAGCCTCTTCGCCGACGCTCCGCGCCCCAATCTGACGCTGCCGCACCTGCTCTACGTCGGCAAGATCGCGCGGCTGGAGCTGACCGGCAGCCGCTTCCACAACGGCTACGAGGGCCATCTGATCAAGTCGCGGGCGCGCGAGAACGAGATCCGCTACAACCTGATCTACGACGGCCCGAACGGCGGCGCCTCGTACGAACTCGAGTTTCCCAACGGCGGCATCGCCCGCGTGGTCGGCAACGTGATCGGCCAGAGCGGAACCACCCAGAACCCGATCGTGATCTCCTATGGCGCCGAGGGGCAGATCTGGTCGGAGAACACGCTGCAGCTGGCGCACAACACGCTGGTCAGCGCCGGCCTGCGCGCCGCCCGCTTTCTGAACCTGTGGGATCACGACTTCACCGACCCGATCACGGTCGAGGCCCATAACAATCTCACCGTGGGACTGGGCGCCTTCACGCTGGGCCTCGGCGGCACCTTCAGCGGCAACTACCCGCTCCCGCCCGGCGTGCTCAACCCGGATTCGCTGGATTTCAGGCTCGGCCCCAGATCCGTGCTGCGCGGCTGGGTCGAACCTCTCGCCACCGATGACCCGCTGCGACCGACCGCGGAGTTCGTATTGCCGATCGGCACGGTACCGCAGCAGGTTCCCTCCGAATGGGTACCCGGAGCATTCCAGTCCTACGACGCGGAGCGCTGAAGGCCGGCAAGTGCACCATCTCCCCGGTGCCATCCCCCTGCAGGAACCGCGCAAGCGGCGAACATGCCGTGTGAGCACATGATGCGGTCTATCGTCATGCAGACGCTGCTTTCGCGGCTGGCACCACGCCCGCGGCCGTAGCATGCTTGCCTCACGGCGCGGCACGGGCGCTGCGGTGCATACATCCATCCGGCTGTCCTTGTAGAATGGCGCGACTGCCGTATTCGCCGTACAAGGACGCCGACATGAACGACACGCCCAAGCCCAGCACCAAATCCGTCGCCCCGGCGCTCAAGGCCGAGATCCTGGCCGAGGCGCTGCCCTACATCAAGCGCTTCTTCGACAAGACCATCGTCATCAAGTACGGCGGCAACGCGATGACCGACGCGCATCTGAAGGACTGCTTCGCGCGCGACGTGGTGCTGCTCAAGCTGGTCGGCCTCAACCCGGTGGTCGTGCACGGCGGCGGCCCGCAGATCGAGAGCCTGCTCGCGCGGGTCGGCAAGAAGGGCGAATTCATCCAGGGCATGCGGGTCACCGACGCCGAAACCATGGAAGTGGTCGAGATGGTCCTCGGCGGCCAGGTCAACAAGGAAATCGTCAATCTGATCAACCAGGCCGGCGGCAAGGCGGTCGGGCTGACCGGCAAGGACGCCAACTTCATCCGTGCGCGCAAGCTGCTGATGCAGAAGAAGGACGCGCCGCTGGGCGATCTGATCGACGTCGGCCAGGTCGGCGAGATCACCAGCATCGACCCAAGCCTGATCTCCTTCCTCGATCAGGGCGACTTCATCCCGGTCATCGCGCCGATCGGCGTCGGCGACGAGGGCGAAACCTACAACATCAATGCCGACGTGGTCGCCGGCAAGCTGGCCGAGATCCTGAAGGCCGAAAAACTCGTCCTGCTCACGAACACCTCCGGCGTGCTCGACGAAAACGGCAAGCTGCTCACCGGCCTGACCCCTCGCGAGATCGACCAGATGGTCGCCGACGGCACATTGTCCGGCGGCATGCTGCCCAAGATCGGCTCCGCGCTGGACGCCGCCCGCAGCGGCGTGAAGTCGGTGCACATCATCGACGGCCGGGTCGAACACTGCCTGCTGCTGGAAATCCTGACCGACCACGGGGTCGGGACGATGATCAAGAGCAAGTAGGCATCTACCCGTGCCACGCATAGCGGGCCATGCAATAACACACATGGATTTCATGGCAGTCGATGCGAGAATGAGCGACAAGATCTTGCGCATTCAGGACAATCCATGACCGTCAGTTACCTGCTCCACCACCTGATTCTCGCCTCGGCCGAACGCACGCCGGAGGCCTCGGCGCTCACTTTCGGGCCGGATACGCTGAATTACGCCGAGCTTCAGCGTCAGACTGCTTCTTTCGCCAGCGGCCTGATCGCGCTCGGACTGGCGCGTGGCGAGCGGGTCGCAGTCTATCTGGACAAGCGAATCGAAACCGTCGCCGCCTTCTTCGGTGCGTCGGCTGCGGGCGGCGTATTCGTGCCGGTCAATCCGATCCTGAAGGCAGAACAGGTCGGCTACATCCTGCAGGACTGCAATGTGCGCGTGCTGGTCACCTCGCCGGAGCGCTTCGCAACGCTCGCCGACACGCTCGCACACTGCCACGACCTGCGCCACGTGGTCCTCACGGGCAGCGCCGAACCGCTCCCGACGCTGTCGGGCGCCTCGGTGCACGGCTGGTCCGCGCTGTGCGATACGCCCCCGGCAGGCGGCCACCGCGTCATCGACACCGATATGGTCGCGATTCTGTACACTTCGGGCAGCACCGGCCGGCCCAAGGGCGTCGTGCTGTCCCATCGCAACATGGTCACCGGCGCAAAGAGCGTGGCCGAGTATCTCGAGAATCGCGCCGACGACACGCTGCTGTCGGCGCTGCCGCTGTCCTTCGATGCCGGCTTCTCCCAGCTCACCACCGCCTTCCATGTCGGCGCGCGCGTCGTGCTGCTCAACTACCTGATGCCGCGCGACGTGATCAAGGCGCTCGCCAAGGAACGCGTCACCGGGCTGACCGCGGTGCCACCGTTGTGGATACAGCTGGCCGCACTGGACTGGCCGGACACCATCACCGAGCATCTTCGCTACATCGCCAACACCGGCGGACGCATGCCGCTCGAAACGCTCACCACGCTGCGTCGCAAGCTACCCCAGACCCGCCCCTACCTGATGTACGGCCTCACCGAAGCCTTTCGCGCCACCTATCTGCCGCCCGATCAGGTCGACCTCCGGCCCGACTCCATCGGCAAGGCCATCCCCAACGCCGACGTCTTCGTCCTGCGCGAGGACGGCACACCCTGCGCCCCGCATGAACCGGGCGAGCTGGTCCAGCGCGGCGCCCTGGTCGCGATGGGTTACTGGAACGACCCGGACAAGACCGCCGAGCGCTTCAAGCCGCTGCCGGCCCACGCCCCCGGTCGCGAAGCCGGCCTCGTGCTGCCCGAGATCGCCGTCTTCTCCGGCGACACGGTGCGCATGGACGAAGAAGGCTACCTGTACTTCATCGGCCGCCGCGACGAGATGATCAAGACCTCCGGCTACCGGGTCAGCCCGACCGAAGTCGAAGAGATCCTCTACGCCACCCAGCTGGTCGGCGAATGCGTCGCCTTCGGCGTCCCGCACGACACCCTCGGCCAGGCCATCGCCGTCATCGCGACACCGCCCGCCAGCGGCACTTTCGACATGGTCGCGATCCTCACCGAATGCCGCGCCCGCATGCCCGCCTACATGGTGCCGAGCCGCCTACAGGTCCGCGCCGGCCCGCTGCCGCGCAACCCCAACGGCAAGATCGATCGCAAGTTGCTGAGCAGCGAGGAGATCGAGCGGATGGCCGAGTCATCGTCCAGCGGGAAGCCAACTTGAACGCCCGTCAGGACTCGCCTGACGGCGATCTCAGCATCCATCCGGGTCCATCATCGCGGGGCCAGGCCTTGGTCGACGCAGCGACTGCGTTCGATCCGGATTTCATCCAGCAGCTGGAGGCCAGCTGCGCAGCGCCGTTGCCGTTGCAGGAGCGCGAAGCACTGTGACCGTCTCGAACGAGTGCACGAATTCTTCAACTTTCTCTCAGTGCTATCATGAGCACCTTTAAAGACACCTTTAAAGAACCATGACCCACATCATCCTCTCCCAGACCACTGCCAGCATCTCGGAATTGAAGCGCAACCCGATGGGTACGGTCGCGGCCGGAGAAGGTTTTCCGGTGGCGATCCTCAACCGCAACGAACCGGCGTTCTACTGCATCCCGGCCGAGGCCTACGAGGCGCTACTGGACCGTATTGAAGACCTCGAACTGAACCGGATCGCCGACGATCGATCCGGCCAAACAGAGATCGAGGTGACGCTGAGTGAGCTATAAGCTCAAGTTCAAGGACGAAGCGCTCAAGGAATGGCACAAACTCGACGCCACTGTCCGCGCTCAGTTCAAGAAAAAACTGGGCGAGCGACTCGAGCATCCGCGCGTATCGGCAGCGCGCCTCGCCGGACACCCCGATCGCTTCAAGATCAAGCTGCGCAGCGCAGGTTTCCGGCTGGTGTATGAGGTACGCGACGCCGAAATCGTAGTCGTCGTCATCGCCGTCGGAAAGCGCGAGCGTAGCGACGTTTATCGAACCGCCGCGCGACGATAGCACCTCACACAACGCAAACGCAGGTATCTTTAGTCCATGAGCACCCAGCCCCTCCGAGACACCCGCCCCCCCACCCACACGCCGATGACCCAGTTCCAGGCCTGGAACGACGAACTGACGATCGGCGGCATGACCCTGGGCCGTCTGGCCGCGCGCGTGGGACGCACACCCTTCTACGCCTACGACCGCAGCCTGCTCGACGCGCGGGTCGCCCAGTTGCGCGCAGCGCTGCCGCGCGGCATCAAGCTGCACTATGCGATGAAGGCCAATCCGATGCCGGCGGTGGTCGCCCACATGGCGCGGCGGGTCGAAGGCATCGACGTCGCGTCGGCCGGCGAACTCAAGATCGCGCTCGACGTCGGAGCCGATCCGGACGAAATCAGCTTCGCCGGCCCCGGCAAGACCGATGCCGAGCTGCGGCA
This sequence comes from Denitraticella aggregata, assembly GCF_048158365.1. Taxonomy (NCBI): domain Bacteria; kingdom Pseudomonadati; phylum Pseudomonadota; class Betaproteobacteria; order Rhodocyclales; family Zoogloeaceae; genus Denitraticella; species Denitraticella aggregata. Next base: position 25,825 of record NZ_JBLLNL010000003.1, read on the forward strand.
GGCGGTCGCGGCCGGCATCATGGTCAATATCGAGTCCTTCCGCGAAGTCGGCGTACTCGCCGCGGCCGCCCGCGAACTCGGGGTGCCGGCGCGGGTATCGGTGCGCGTCAATCCGGACTTCGAGCTCAAGTCCTCCGGCATGAAGATGGGCGGTGGCCCCAAGCAGTTCGGCGTCGATGCCGAGCAGGTGCCGCAACTTCTCGCCGAGATCGGCCAGGCCGACCTCGCCTTCGAGGGCTTCCACCTTTTCGCCGGTTCGCAGAACCTCAAGGCCGAGGCCATCGTCGAAGCCCAGCGCAAGTGCTTCGACCTCGCGCTGCGCCTGGCCGAACACGCCCCGGCCCCGGTCAAGTTCCTCAACCTCGGCGGCGGCTTCGGCATCCCCTACTTCCCCGGCGAGCAGCCGCTCGACCTCGCCCCGATCGGCGACAACCTGGCCACGATACAGATGGAAGCGGCCAGCAAGCTTCCGCAAGCCGAGATCGTCCTCGAACTCGGCCGCTACCTCGTCGGCGAGGCCGGCGTCTACGTCTGCCGCATCCTCGACCGCAAGATCTCGCGCGGCCACACCTACCTCGTGGCCGACGGCGGCCTGCACCACCACCTCGCCAACTCCGGCAACTTCGGCCAGGTCATCCGCAAGAACTACCCGGTCGCGATCGGCAACCGCATGACCCCGCCCGAGGGCGTCGAACCCGCCTCGGTGGTCGGCCCGCTATGCACCCCGCTCGACATCGTCGCCGACAAGATGCCGCTCGGCCATGCACAAGTCGGCGACCTCGTCGTCGTGTTCCAGTCCGGCGCCTACGGCGCCAGCGCGAGTCCACAAGGCTTTCTGGGGCATCCGGCGGTGATGGAGGTGCTCGTTTGAGGTCTTCTCAAACCCCTTCGAAGATCTCGTCCTGCGTCAGCTCGCACTCGATCGACGTCAGCGGAAACCGGTCCACGCCGGTGTAATCGTGCAGCGTGAACAACCCATCGTTGCCGCGCCGGAACAACTCCACGCTACGCATATCCGGGTCGATCAGCAGGTATTCGCGCAGCGACGGAATCCGTCGGTAGCATGAAAACTTGACGCCCCGGTCGAAAGCCTGGGTGCTCTCCGACAGAACCTCGACGATCACCGTCGGCGCGCGGAAGATGATGTCGGTCGCGAGGTCGGCCGGATCGCAGGTCACGAACACATCCGGGTAGAAAAGGCTGTCATCGCCGACCTGCAGCTTCATCGCCTCGACAAATGCGCTACACGGCGAGCCCTTCAATTGGTGCTTGAGCGATGTGGCTACATTGAGCGTCACCAGACCGTGAACGCGCCTGGCCCCCACCATCGCAAATACTTCGCCGCGATAGAACTCGTTCCGTTCCGGCTGCGCGTTTTCCCACTCGAGAAACTCGGCCAGCGACAGCTCGTGGACAGGTAATGCCATGTCGCACTCCTCGGGCTATAAGACCTATTCTGCAGGACAAAGCCAATCCCTGTCCAACCGTGGAAAAGTCGGCTTGCCATGTCATGCGCTTTGGCCGACCATTCTGCGTTGTCATGCTGCGCCGGAGCCTTCGCGCAACGAAGATCACCGCACGATCCACTCATGGAGAACGTCTTGCACGCACGGTTTTTCGGTCGAGTCGCTCACCCGTCGTCCTCTACGAACGTACCAGCTTCGCATCTAGCCGCCGACCACCCGGGACACTCGGTCATCGCCTTCGATGGCGGCTATGTCGCGCACACGGCGGACACGCCGGCACTGCGCGATGGCACGCTGATCTGCGTCGCGCCGGGTGAACCGCGCTTCGACGACGCCGAGCTCGCCGCGCTGGTCACCACGCGCGGCCCGGCCGCCGCCTGGATCGAAGCCTTCCGCCGCCACGGCGACCGCGCGACAGCGCTCGCCAAAGGCCGCTTCGCGGTCGTGCTGATCGATGCCGACACCCGCCAGACCCGGCTCATGACCGACCGCTTCGGCACCTGGCCGCTGTGCCACGCCGAGCACGACGGTGCACTGTGCTTTTCCGACCGCGCCGACAGCATCCCGGACGTCGCGCGCCGGCTGTCGCACCAGGCGGTGTTCGACTACCTGTATTTCCACATGATCCCGGCGCCGCAGACCATCTTCGACGGCATCCGGCGCCTGCCCGCCGCGCACGCGCTCAACTGGTCCGACGGCCAGACCACGATCACGCCGTGGTGGACGCCGCGTTTCGACGAACACCACTTTCCCGACCTCGAAGACAGCAAACGCCAGTTCCTGGACATCGTCGAACGCTCGGTCGCGCTCGAAGCCCGCGGCCATGAAGACCACATCGGCTGCTTCCTGTCCGGCGGCACCGACAGCTCCACCGTCGCCGGCATGCTCACCAAGGCGCTCGGCCAGCCCGCAAAGAGCTACTCGATCGGCTTCGACGCCAGCGGCTACGACGAGATGGAATACGCCCGCATCGCCGCCAATCGCTTCGGCGTCGATCACCACGAGTACTACGTCACCCCGGACGACCTGCTCGGTGGCATCCCCAAAGTCGCGGTGCACTACGACCAGCCCTTCGGCAACTCGTCCGCGGTACCCGCCTGGATCTGCGCCAGCCGCGCCCGTGCGGACGGCGTCGACAAACTGCTGGCCGGCGACGGCGGCGACGAACTCTTCGGCGGCAACACCCGCTACGCCAAGCAGCGCGTCTTCGGCTGGTACGACACCATTCCGGGCCTGATGCGCAAGGCCGCGCTGGAACCGGTGCTCGCACTGCCCGGCATGAACCGCATCCCGCTGATCAAAAAGGGCGTCAGCTACGTCGAGCAGGCGCGCGTGCCGATGCCGGACCGCCAGCAGATGTACAACATGCTGCACCGACTGGGCCCTGCAAGCGTCTTCACGCCAGAATTCCTCGCAGGCGTGGACACCGGCCTGCCGCTGCAGCAGCAGCGCGACACCTGGCAAGGGATCCATGCCGGCGCACTGATCAACCACATGCTCGCGTGGGACTGGAAATACACGCTATCCGACAACGACCTGCCCAAGGTCATCGGCACCACCCAGCTTGCCGGCCTCGATGTCGGCTTCCCGCTGCTGTCCGACGAACTGCTCGAGTTTTCCCTGTCGATCCCGCCCGACTGGAAGCTCAAGGGCCTGACCCTGCGCTGGTTCTTCAAGGAAGCGCTGCGCGGTTTTCTGCCGGACGAGATCATCGCGAAGAAGAAGCACGGCTTCGGCCTGCCCTTCGGCGTCTGGGCCTGCCAGCACTCCGGCCTCAAGGCCCTCGCCCGCGACACCCTCGGCACCCTCAAGCAACGCGGCATCGTCCGCACGGCCTTCATCGACGAACTGCTGGACACCCATCTGCCCACCCATCCGGGCTACTACGGCGAGATGGTATGGATTCTGATGATGATGGAGCTGTGGCTTCGGCAACATTCGAACGCGTAGGAATGAGCCGAAGGGCCGGAGAAATAAATGTGGTGCCTGGGTAATGCGCAAAGCGTAGATCGCATCAATGCCGGGCGGCGGCTTGATGCTGGTGATCTTCTCCCACCTCAAACCTGGGTCGCGCGGTAGACCTGGTTCCACGTCAGATGGCGAATCTCGTTGAGAGTGTCCAGCGCCGCAAGCCGGCAGCCAGCGCCCAACCCCACCGCGTTGATCGCTGCATCCCCCATCGCCGGATTGCGCCCCGGCAACCACAGAACAGGCGCCACGATCTAGACTGAGCGCATGCAGCCCGCAAGGCATCACTTCGTCCGACCATCCTGTTGCAGAGCAGTCGCACCGATTCTGCTCGTATTCGCCTGCACCACCCCGCTTGCCGACACCATCGTCATCGGCCAGGGCAGACACACCGAGAATCCCGTACTTTGGGAACACGTGGACATGGTGGCGGCATTGCCAAGGCGATGGACGGGCCGTCAAGCACGATCGTGCCGAACAGCGCTTCACTGCTCAGTAAAAACCGCATCCACCGTTTGCGCATCAAGAATCCGGTCGGCCCAACATTCGAGTTGCTCGACCGTCGCGGTGTGCAGGCGAGCGCGGCATGCATCGTCGAGCGGGCCGAAGCGTTTGGTTAACTGACGTTCGAGGATTGCGGCCTCGCCCTCGAGTTTGCCCTCGAGTTTGCCCTCGAGTTTTCCCTCGAGTTTTCCCTTCTCGCGTGCCGCACGAAGTTCGCTACGCTCGTCACGTAGCGCGCGCTCGCGCACAAAGGCCAGTCGACGCGTTTCCTCGTCGGCGCTCAGGTGTTTGATGTGCTCGAGTGCCTGCTGAACCGGCGGGTAATCAATTTGCGCCATCGTGTGCTCCTCGTGCCAGTGCTCCAGAAAGGCAATCCAGGCCGCCAGTGCCGGGTTGCCCGCACCCAGGCGGTCGGCCTTGGGCAGTTCGAGCAGATTCAATTGTAGTTCATCACCGAGCTTGAGCGCGGGCTGCAACCGGTCGCGCAACCCCGTGGCCAGCCTGGCCGTGCTGGCCGACGGCGATCCCGCGTGGCGTGTGTCGAACTTCGGCTTCGAGCTATTCGGCTGCCGACACCACCTGCACTACCCCGTCGCCAAACTCACCGATCTGACCGACGATCTCCACGCGCTGCTCGAAAATCCAAACCCTTTCGCCCTCGTTACCGCAGCGCACCACCTGACCCGCCACACTCGCCGCAACCCCGAAAGTCGTTTCGAAGCCAAGCGCCGCCTCGTACGCTTGCTCTACGCACGTAACTGGAACCGCGAACGCCTGTCCCAAGCCACCCCCGAGCAGCTCGAACTATGGGCCGAGCGCGTGCTCGACGCCCCCAGCCTTGACGACATCTTCGCCGGCAATTGACCATCGTTGCACGACCCGTTCCCTGGATTTCGGCCGGAGCGTTTTTACACCGTAGATACTTACTGATCAATGCGCTTGTGAATACGCGAGACCGAGGCGAGCACTCGCGGCGCTCAGGCGCCGGTCCCGCGTCCACAATCTTGCGCCGGGCGACAGTCTCACGGCGGCAAGCAGATGCGCGTCGATGTAGCCAATGCCCGGCCCGAAGAGCGCATGCGTGTCGATGAACCGGAGCACCTCGTCGTCTGTCGCCACGACCGACTGAGGAAGGTCGCTCATCGAACCCAGCACGACCGCACGGTTCTTCAAATTGCCCAGTGCCAGTTCGCCCAGCACATACGAGTGCATCAACACGCTTCCCCCGACGAGCAGGCCGGAGAGGTGTTCATCCGATCGCCGCAGGTGATCGATCCAGATCGACGTATCGACGAGGATCATGCAGCGGGCTCAGACTGCCGCCGGGGAATGTCTTTCAACTGCAGCTCGGAGCCGCCCAACAGTGCCAGGCGCCGTGCGCTTTCGCGTTGAATCAGCGCGCGCAGGGCTTCCTTCACCAGAGTGGATTTTTCAGTCAGCCCGGTCAGCGCCCGGGCCTTGGCAAGCAACTCGTCGTCGAGTGCGAGGGTGGTGCGCATGGCGGTCTCCTCGTGAATGCGTGCATCATTAATAGCATCGCATGACGCCTGAAAACGTGCCTACAAACACCAGACCCGGCTAGCAGAACCTCCGGACGACACTGGATTTGCAGGATTGATCCACTGCGTAGATCAGCCAGGGCAATCGTTTAGACCCCTCAAGAACGCAGCGCCCGGGCTGCCGGTCCGAAACCTCCTTGCCTCATTCGCCGTCCCAAGGATTGATAACGGTCAGGCCAGCAGCCTGGAAGGGGCTGGTGTCGCGTGTAGCAACGGCAAACCCGTTGGCTACGGCGACCGCCGCAATGCAGGCATCTGCAGTCTCGATTCCGCTGCCAGCCTTGCGAATTTTCGCCAGCAGTTCGGCATAAGCGTTTGTGCAAGCCATATCGAACGGCGACACGCGACCGACGAACATCGGCAACACGCGCTTTTCAAGGCTCTCATGCAGCACCGCCCGGCGCTTCCCGGCCGGCAACAACGCCACCCCGGCGCGCAGTTCGGCAACGGTCATTGCGGAAAGGTAAAGCGTTTCCAGAGGTTGCGCGTCTATCCAGTCTATGACGCGGGCCTCAGGGGCACTACGCAGCGGCTCCGAGACCACGTTGGTATCGAGCAGAATCATTCAAAGCTCGCAGTACGGGCCGGGGTTCTGTCGCGCGCACTCTCGAACACGGCGAACTCCTCATCGGTCAGCTTGGCCTTGCGGCCGATCTCGGCCAGTAGCGAACCCAGCTTGACCCTTCCCTGCGGCTTCACGGCGGACTCCAGGATGTCACGCAGCTCGGCCTCGATGCTGCGGCCGTGTTGAGCGGCCCGCACGCGAATGGCGCGATGCACTTCATCTGGTAGGTTTCGAACGGTTACTGACGGCATATTGCAAATCCTATTTTTGATATCAATGCATGCACTCTATCAAAATGCAATCATGGTCGCAATCGACGCGCCCCACAGCAGACCAGCAAGACGCACCTGCCGCACCCACTACGCGCGGATGACCGAGATGCTTGAAGCCCTGCTCGAGGAAACCCGAGGTGACGAAACCCATCCCGCCATGGGTTTGGTCGATATCGTGGGCGACCTCATCGAGGACTACGAAGCCGAACACCCTCCCCTACCCGAAACCACCGGCGTGCAGGCCTTGAAGTTCCTGATGGAGCAGCACGGTCTGAAGCAAAGCGACCTCGCCGAAATCGGCAGCCAGGGCGTCGTTTCCGAAATCCTCACGGGCAAGCGCGAGCTCAATATTCGGCAAATACGAGCGCTGAGCGAACGGTCCGGAGTCTCAGCAGCGATCTTTTTTAACACGTTCGCATGAACTGTCGTGGGAGATTTCAGTGCCGGTGACCAAGCCCGTTTCGCGCCTCGCGGCGCTCCCACAACGGGAGCAAGCTTCCGGGCGGCAGCGCCTCATATGCGGTCGACCTGCCCAACGGCGGCAACGCACTGCTCGTGGGCAACATCATCGGCCAAGGCAGACACACCGAGAATCCCGTACTTTGGGAACACGTGGACATGGTGGCGGCATTGCCAAGGCGATGAACGGGCCGTCAAGCACGATCGTGCCGAACAGCGCTTCACTGCTCAGTAAAAACCGCATCCACCGTTTGCGCATCAAGAATCCGGTCGGCCCAACATTCGAGTTGCTCGACCGTCGCGGAGCGCAGGCGGGCGCGACATGCCTCGTCGACCGGGCCGAAGCGTTTGGTCAACTGGCGTTCGAGGATCGCGGCCTCGCCCTCGAGTTTGCCCTCGAGTTTGCCCTTCTCGCGTGCCGCACGAAGTTCGCTGCGCTCGTCACGCAGCGCGCGCTCGCGCACGAAAGCCAACCGTCGAGTCTCCTCGTCCGCGCTCAGGTGTTTTATCTGCTCGAGTGCCTGCTGAACCGGCGGGTAATCAATTTGCGCCATCGTGTGCTCCTCGTGCCAGTGCTCCAGAAAGGCAATCCAGGCCGCCAGTGCCGGGTTGCCCGCACCCAGGCGGTCGGCCTTGGGCAGTTCAATCAGATTCAATTGTAGTTCATCACCGAGCTTGAGCGCGGGCTGCAACCGGTCGCGCAACTCGAAGCACCACACGGCTTGCTGTTGGTGCTCGAGGGCGGTGAAGAGTTCAAAATCGAGCAGGTGAATGCCGATGGCCGACTTCAGGCTCTGGTAATCCTCGCCACCGTTCAACTGCTGGGTGAGCGTGCGCGCAAGATAGTAAGCGCTGCGCGCGCTCCACGCGCCGTAGCGGCGTACCTGCATTTCGATGTTGTAGCGCCGCCCGTCCGCGTCCTGCGCGAGCACATCGAGCACGATGAACTTGCCCGCAAGCTCCTCAGGTTCGATACGGGGATTGAGCACCTCGACGATCTCCACCGCCGGCTCGGTGCTGCGCACCGCGTTGATGAGCGCCGCAAGCAACACGGGCGCGTCGACAAACAAACGTTTGAAGACGAAGTCGTTCTTGGGATCAAGGAGAGTCATTGAAGCACTATCATTTAATGCCAATCGGGTAATTTTAGCACTTATCTACACATCATCTCCCAATGCGACAGAACCAGTAGCGCCATCTTGCTTCCTTGTATTTGCGCACTTGTTGATCCGTAATCTTCTTGCCGGGCACTGCAGCGCCGCCCAACGTCTCTCGTGAGAAGGCACTGTATCCTTCGCTTGCGGACACTTCCCAGTTCCAGATCCAACCGGCGCATTGGGTGACCAGGAAACCAAGGGTATGAGGAATCCGTTCGCAACGCGAATCGAAGACAGAACAGGCGCCACGATCTAGACTGAGCGCATGCAGCCCGCAAGGCATCACTTCGTCCGATCATCATGTTGCAGAGCAGTCGCACCGATTCTGCTCTTATTCGTCTGCACCACCCCGCTTGCCGACACCATCGTCGTTGGCCCGGGCAGACACACCGAGAATCCCGTACTTTAAGAACACGTGGACATGGTGGCCGCATTGCCAAGGCGATGGACGGGCCGTCAAGCACGATCGTGCCGAACAGCGCTTCACTGCTCAGTAAAAACCGCATCCACTGTTTGCGCGTCGAGAATCCGATCGGCCCAACATTCGAGTTGCTCGACGGTCGCGGAGCGCAGGCGGGCGCGACATGCCTCGTCGACCGGGCCGAAGCGTTTGGTCAACTGGCGTTCGAGGATCCTCCATATCAAGCGCACCAGTGACCGTTCTCGACGCTTAGCAGCGTAAGTAAGGCAAAAGCATCGCTCGGGTATCGATAATCGTGAGGCAACACGCAGGTCAGGCTAATTGTCGCCGGCCACGCATCTCGGCCTTCAACCCGTCATCCCTCGCTGCACACCGAAGGCTAGGAGGCTGTCGGACTTGAGCGATCGTCACGAGCCGGGTGGGAAAGCGAGGACAGATCTGGTCGATTTTGAGGCGCATAGTGGTTCTATGCAACGAAAAATCGGGCAGATATGGACCGCTTCTCCCACCGGCGCAGTAGATCAGCCTCAAGTCCGACAGCCTCCTAGGCATCCAGACGATCGCCTGCGCGAGCTTCGTCAAATGGGGTGCCATGCAGCTCAGCCTTGTGGACCGATGGCCATACATCCATCTCAGCTTCACCAATCGCCGGCCAGTCCTGAGACTCCGTCCATCGCAACCAGGGGCAGCGGTGCCTGCCAAACCGGGCCATCGACCCGGCGGAGTACCCTCACCCCAGCTTGCTCTCGACAAATTCCACCAGCGTGCCGACCGTCTCGAAGGTCGCGCCGTCGATTTCGTCATCATCCACGAAGAAACCGAAGCGCTCTTCCAGCATGTTGATCAGCCCAACCACCGCCATCGAATCCAGCTCCGGGATCGCACCCAACAGCGGGGTGTCATTACCAAAGTTTGCGGCACGGCCATTTAGGCTGAGCACATCATCGATGATCGACAGAACTTCCTTACGGATATCCAAAATCTTCTCTCCCTTGTCGTCGCTTCTCTCGCCGCACGGGCAAGCGACTCAACACCTTGCAGTTGGCCCCCGCAGGCTTTCAGGGACGGGATTATATCCGGCCGGCGGCCTGCGTTGTCCCCCAACATCAGACCCACTCGAGGGGATGCAGATCAGCCCTCAAGCATCGCTCATGCGATTGCCCTGACGCGAAGGGACGCTTGACCTGGTCGCGACGTGTTCATCAGGACCGGTTCGTCGTGTTCGGTTAGCATGCTCGGGGACACCCCAGCGAAGACAGCAAGGTCGATCTGCGAATCAGGCTGCGGACACTCAAAGCGGTCTAAGCTCGCAAAAATCGACCGTTCCGCGTAAGGGCGATAACGAACAATCAACCGCAGAGGCATCCCCCACGCGCAAAACCGAAGGCATAATTGTCAAACGCCCATGCAGTTCAAATCCCGTACCCACCGCTGACATGCCCCGTTCCCAGTTCGAAGAACACTGGCGCCGACGCTTCACCGAGCGTGGCCAGGCGCTCGATCACGATGCCGGCATCGCCGGCTGGAGCGAGAGCGGGCTACAAACCCGCATCCGCGCCTTCCGGCGGCACTGGTCTGGCGCGCGGGCCGGCTCGCGCTGGGTAGACATCGGCTGTGGCGCAGGCAGCTACAGCCGCATGCTTGCGGACGAAGGGCTCGAGGTCATCGGCGTGGACTACTCCCAGCCCAGCGTCGCCAAGGCCGCCCAGCGCAGCCCCTCGGTGGCCGGCTGGGTGGTGGGCGACGTCACCCACCTGCCGCTGGCGCCGCAAAGCGCCGACGGCATCCTGTGCTTCGGCGTGCTGCAGGCGCTATCGAGTTCGGACCGGGCGTTGGCCGAGATGAGCGCAGCCATCAAGCCCGGCGGCACGCTATGGGTGGATGCCCTCAACGCACATTGCGCCCCACACCTGCTCAAAAAACTGCTGCGCCGCCCGGCCAACCTCCGCTACGAGACCGCCGGCTCGCTGCGCCGCCAGCTTCGGCAAGCCGGCTTCACCGTCGAAACCCACTGGGTCCCGATCGCCCCGGGCCGCCTGCACGCCCTACAGCCGCTGCTGGAGTCCGGCCCGGTGCGCGCGGTACTCAAACTCATCCCGCCTCTGGGAGCGCTGCTGAGTCACTCGGTGCTGGTCGTGGCCCGCAAGCCCTGATCCTTTCGCGCTTCGGCCGAAGCCAGCAGGCCGAGCAACAGGATCAGGTAGAACATGAACATCAGCCTCGGCGACCAGAAAACCGAACTGAAAAAACCCACCCCCAGCACACCGGCAAGACTGGCCAGCATCACGGCATCGTCGAAACGCCCCCTGATCGCGCCGGCCGTCAAGCGCGCCATCGCCACGCCCACGAGCAGCGCGAACGCCGCCAGCCCCAGCCAACCGTGGTCGAACAGGATCTCGATAAACTGGTTCTCCACCCGCCACGGCAAAAAATGATCGGTGGTGAAGAACCAGTGCGTCGCGCCCGCGCTGAAGTCGCCGTTGCGCAACAGCGCGCCACCATCCGGCCCGGTGAGGCTCACGCTGTCGATTTCGATCAGACTCCCCGAGGTGGCATTGCTGAGCGACAACACCAGCCCCCGCCGGGCAAACCACGGACCCGTGCCCAAGTCGCCGGTTTCAAACGTCCAGCTCACATCCCCGAACTGATCAACGCCCACAGGCAATCCAGCGGTCCGGCATTTGAACGAGTAATAGACGAACTTCTCGCACACATGTACCCGCAGACGGGATGCCCGGTCGGCCCTGACCCTTGCCTCGAAGCGGTGTTCGCCCTTGGCCAGCATGCCCAGACGCTGATCCACATAAACCGAATCCCCGCTCCCGATCACCAGCAGCCCGCGATCGGCAAGCACTGCGTAGTTGCCCGGCACCCGCCCCTCCGACAAGTGCAGGCGATACGCCCCGGGGAACGCGCCCGGCCCCTCCCCAAGCAAGCGCGCCGCCACACCCGGCCCGCGAATCGCGAGCGCCTGCTCCCAGTGCTGAGTGCGCAGGTCGAAATCGCCCGAAACTTGCGACATCCTCTGCTCGAAGAAGCTGCCGGTCATCACGGGTAGCGCCGCCGCGGCTAGCACCAGCGGAGCGACCACGGCAAAGACCAGCCGCCAGCGCCGCTTACCCGCGTGTCGCGCAAGGCCCACCACCGCACCGAGCACGATAAGCGCCAGCGCCAGCCCCAGCCCCACGTAACCGGCACGCGAGTAGGTCACGACCAGCGCGTACAACCCGCCCAGGAAGACCAGCAGCAGCGGCGCGAACCAGCGCTTTCTCGCATACCAGAAGCCCAGCATCGAGAACGGCAGGCTCATCGTCAGCCAGGTTTCGATCGAGGGGCCACCGACGTGCATGTCGGTGAACAGGCCACTGATCCGATAGCGGCTGCCCAGATTCAGCAACCCCGGATAGGTGGCGCGCTCCCACAGCACCAGCACAACGGTAGCCGCCAGCGCCAGCAGAAGCCCAGGCAGCAACCACCGCCGCAACAAGACCTCCACGCGCGGGCCGCAAAGTCGGAGCAAGGCGACCAACAAGACCGCCCAAAGCAGCCCCTTCACCGCCCTCACACCGTTCCACGCCCCCGCGTAGTGAAAGCCCTGCCCCCATTCCTGCAGCAGCGCCGGCAAAAGCATCGCCAGGCCAAGGAAAACCACCAGCAGATAGCCCGCCAGCGACAAGCCGATTGCCCAGCCCAGCCCGACTGAACGCGGCCACCACTGCCCGCGCAGCAACAGCATCCCGAGCGTAGTCAGCAGAAAAAGATCGAGCTCGTCGAACAGCATGAAGCCGGTAAACAGGCTGAGATCGAGCACTGGCACCATCACCGGCACCACCAGCAGCCAGGCAGCGGGAAATCGCCACAGCAAGGCCGCGTAGAGCGCAACCCCCAGCGTCAGCGCGATCGCCCCGCTCGGCCAGCGTAGAGCAAACCCCAGGGCCAGAATCAGCAGCACACCGCCAGCCAGGCGCCATCCCACCCAGAGGCTTGCATACCCCACGCCGCCCGCCCCCTGCGACGACGAACGCCAGCTGCCGTCGTCCCGGGGCAAGGTTGTTCTCCGGCCCTCGACGGGCGCGGCCCGGGCGCTCGCGCCTTCAAGCTCCGCAATCGGCCTGTCCACCAGGGAGTTGTCCAGCGCGCGGCTCAACCACTCGAGCACGCTCACCCCGAGCCACCCAGCAAACGCCGCCACCAGCAGGTTGGACGGGTCCGGCCGCAAGTCCAGAGCGAACAGCTTCAGGGTCTCGACCACAAAAGCCAGCATCACCGCCAGCGCCGCCGCCAGCCACGCCAGTCGCCGCCCCGGCTTCTCCCAGGGCCAGAGCAGCACCCCCACCGGCAGATACAAAAGCGTCGTCTGCAACAGGCTGGCCATAGCCGCCTGCTCGGTGACAAAGTAGTGATAGTAGAAAGGCAGAAAATTCAACCGGCCCAGCTGCACCATGGCACTCGCCCAGTCACCCCAGGCCACGCTCAGAAAACCGGTCAATACGAAAACCGCAACCAGATACGGCAGCAAGACAACCGTCGCCAGCGGACGAACCGCCAGTTGCAGGGTCCGCAAGCCCCTGGACTGGAGCACCCCCACCACCAGGGCGCCGGCCGCGACACCGACCGCACGCGTGATCACCGACACGCCCTGACTCACCCCGCTGAAGGTCAGCAACTGCACCAACTCGATCACGACACCAAGTGCGGCTCCCAGCCCGCCGGCCAGCAAGAATGTACGCAACGAAACAGGCCAGCGCAGCCACACCGCCAGCAGCATGCCGAACGGCACGGCCACCACCACCTCCTGGACCACCTGGCCACCGCACCGCGCCCACGACGCGCACGAACCCGCGAGCAACAGCGCATGCCTGCCGGAATCGAGCCGATGCGAAAGCTCATCCGCACTCAGAACGAAATCGTAGGGGAACGGGCTCAACGCCAGGTAGAAGACACAGTACAAGGCCAAGCCGGCCAGCAGCGCCTGCCGCCCGGGCGCTGCCGCGAGCCGCGCCATCTCCCACAACCGGCGCCCCATCAGCAACCACACCGCCAGGCCAATCACCCCCCCCAGCGACGCCGCCAAAACATCGTTGAGCGACACCGTGCGCTGCGGCACCAGTATCTGCAGGCTCTCGATGGCAACCGCCAGCAGCACCACGACGACGACGCCAACCGCCAGCGCGACAAGCCGCACCGCCAGTCGCGCCGACCGACCGCCCAGCGCCGTACCCAGCAGAAAACCAAACGGCACGAACATGAACAGGTTGGCAATCCAGTCCGCCCGCCGCGCCACCGAAAGCGACAGCCACGGCATCGAAAGCGCCGCCTGCCACCACTGCTCGAGCGGCAACCAGGTCACCCGCAGCGGAATCAGGTTGAGATAGGCGAGCACCAGGGCGAATGCAAGCGCCGTCCAACCGGAAATCAGGGGAGAATGGATTCCATTGTCCGGGCGAAACCCGTCCGAGACGTTCGAAGTCATGTGAACCGGCACGAATGTCTGCTGAAAACCACGAATCGGGTTGAATTGCCCACGCAACGATATGAACAAAGAGTATCCAATGCGCCACGATACCCACAAACGACCCTCACCACCAACTGGCAAGTGCTGTCGCCGTGTCATGGTGCAAGCATGAAGGGAGCAACCTGGGTTTCGCAAGCATTCATCCCGGGCAATCGCGCCATGCGGACTGCCGCGATTCGGAGGGCTCTCCGCCTCACGTTGCTACTTACACTCGCGCTTGCGAGCGTCGCCACCCACGCCCAACGCACCCTCGTCGTCACCCCCGACACCTACCGCCAGGCCCTGCCCTCGCTCCAGGCCGGCGACATGCTGATTCTTGCCCCGGGTGAATACACCCGTGGGCTGCCGCTGCGCAACCTGGCCGGCACCGCCGAAGCGCCGATCACCATCACCGGCCCGGATTCGGGTCCGCCCGCGGTGCTCTTCGGCCGCGATGGCCAGATCACGGTGAGCCTCATCAACGTCAGCCACATCATCCTGCAACACCTTCGGCTGGAAGGGCGCGGCACCCGCTCGCACGGCATCGTTGCCGAAGGGCGTGGCAGCTACGCCCACCATGTGACCCTGCAAAACCTCGTCATCACCGGCTTCGACGCCGCCCAGGCCTTCAACGGCATCTCCACCAAAACCACCGCCTGGGGCTGGGTCATTCGCGACAACCACATCAGCCATAACGGCACCGGCCTCTACCTCGGCAACTCCGACGGCCGCGCGCCCTTCGTCGCCGGGCGCATCGAGCACAACCACATCGAGCACACCACCGGCTACAACATGCAGATCAAGCACCAACTGCCGCGGCCGGACCTGCCCGGCATGCCCACCGACCCCAGCCAGACCATCATCCGCCACAATGTCTTCGACAAATCCGCCGGTGGCGCCACCGCCGAACGCGCCCGCCCCAACCTGCTGCTCGGCCACTGGCCACTGCAAGGCCCGGGCACCGAAGACCTCTACCTGGTCGAGCACAACCTCTTCTACCAAAACCCCACCGAACGCCTCTTCCAGGCCGAAGGCCACGTCACCGCCCGCTACAACGAGTTCATCAACCTATACGGCGAGGCAGTCAGCTTTCAGCCCCACAACCACCTGCCACGCGCGATCGACTTCAGCCACAACACAGTCGCAGGGCGCGGCCCCGCGGTGCGGATCACCGGCGCCGACCCCGCGTACCGGCAGGGTGGCGAGCAGAACCGTATCTTCAGCGAATCAGCTCCAATCGGGCTGCCCGAAACGAGCAACGCAGTTCATCCGTTGAGCAGCTTTCCCCGCTCAACGTCCGAGCCCGACTAACGCCAAGATTTGCGACACACACGGCTCCCGATCCTTCCACAAGCGCCTCCACCCCCTGTCGGAGCGGCGTAAGCCGCGACCCCCAGAGCCAACAGAACCACCACCGCAGAGATCAAGCGATGCCACACACCCTGGCAAGACAAATTTCCAAAGACGCCGCACCCAACCGGCATCCAAAAGACCCCAAGCACCACTGACGACAAAACCTTCATCGCAATCCCGCCACGCCTGTGCTAAAAACCCACTTACCAATGTCGCGCAAGCGATCGCCACTCACCGCCCCGGACAGCCCGATCTGCCCTTGAACACCACCTACCCTGATGACCTGGCCTTGCTGGTCGAATCGAGCGAAGCGTCGGCCTACCGAAGCTTGGTGGATATCGCTCGCGAAGCCGGTCTGGAGCACTGTCACTACGCAACGATAGGCGGCGCCACTGCGATCGTGTCGCCCACGGTCCGCACGCCGCCGATTCTCAACAGGGTCATCGGCCTTGGCCTGGCCGCGCCGGCAGACGAAGCCCAACTGGATGCGATCGCCGCTCTTTACGAGCAACACGGCTTGCCTTGGGCACTCGAACTCTCGCCTGCCGCCTCACCGCCAGAGCTACTCGACTGGCTCAAAGCCCGTCGCATCAGACGCACACAGGCCACCGCCATGCTCTACCGAGCCTGTGACGACCCGCCGGAGCCCCGCACAAGCCTCGAAATCAGACCGTGGCGCCCCGAAGACGGCGACACCGGCGCACAACTAGCGGCCGACGTTTTTCAAGTGCCCGACCCGGTTCGCGAGATACTTGCCCTGCTTCCTCACGATTCTCGCTGGCGCCAGTGGTTGGCGCTGGACAACGGCCAGGTCGTCGCAACCAGTCTTCTGTATCTCGGTGACGAAGTCGCGTGGTCCGGTTGGGGCGCAACCCAACCGACCCACCGGGGCATGGGCATTCATGGCGCCCTGCTTGCTGCCAGGCTCAAGAATGCACGCGAGCACGGTTGCAGCTGGCTGACATCGGAAACCGCGGTTGGCACGACAGATACGCCTGATCAGTCACACCGCAATCTCACACGTCTGGGCTTCCAAGTCGCCTCCCTTCGACACACTTTTTTGGGCATGCGACGCGCTCAGAGGACGAAAACTGGTGGCACCTTTACGTAGAAGGTCACCACCATTTCCAATGCTGCGATCGTCGCCCCCTTCTAGCGCCACCATGATGTGAGAGCCATCGCAGACTGGGCCCTTTTAGTAGGCCGGCAATGCCCAGCTCATCCAGATATCGCAGGTAGTGTTGGTCCAGAAAGCCCCTGCCATGGCAATGCTGGGTAATGCTGACGTTGCCAATGTTCACCTCGAGCAAAACAGGACCCTTATCGGTTAGCGCGACGTCCCATCCCTGCGCCAAGAAGCCGGGAAACGCGCAGGATGCAGTGAGAACAAGTTCCTTGGTCTCTTCCCAGTCGGGTAGCTCGAAGCCAACCAGCTCACATGCTGTAATAGGATGCCTCCCATCCAAAGACTGTTCAAAGCCGACGCCGGACACGACCCGCTCAATCACCCCTGTATCGAGGTTAAGCTGTCCGACCATATTGCCAGTTGCGCCTTGGCTAAAGTGGTCCGTAATACGGCCGCCAACATTAATCTTCCACACAGCACGATGAATCACGGGTCCACTCTTGGTCTGAACCGTATAGATACGGAGACCTGAAATACCACAACCAGCAGCAGTAACGATCTCGTGGTGCGGTTTCAGTACGCTCTGAACAAGCCATCCGAGCGTAGAGTTGTCCGAGAGACTCTCCACGAACGCCGGAAGCGAATAGCGCACCCCATCGCTTGTCACAAGCCTTTCGTTCTCATAGCGGTCGATCTCGACATTTCCTCGCCCGAAATTACCATGACATCTCTTCAGATAGAGCGGGAACCTGGCACTCTTAACGAGAAAATCCTCCCAGTGCTCCACACTCTTAATGACCTTAGCCCTGGGGGCCACCCGGTACGACTCGGGCACGTACAGCGCTTGGAGTTCCGGCACTGGACACCCTAAGCCGGTGAGAATCAAGTGCTGGACAAGCTTGTCATATGCGATGAACGTGGAGTACTCATCGCACATCAACTCGTTAAAGACTTCCTGTCCACGTCTGCCAAGAAAACATCGTTTCTCATCGTACGAGAGAGCATCATCAAACAATCTAAAGTCCATATACTCCGACGTACCAAGCCGACCTATGTCCAGCCGAAGTCTGAGCATCTCGTAGCCGATGGCCAGAATGGATCTACTAGTCAGACGGCTTGCTCGCCTCGCATCGTGATTCAATCTATTAAAACTATCGAAGTAGTGCTTCATTCCACCCCCTGATCCACCCTCAGTCCATTAACCCACTCCACGGTGGTCCCTTCAACGCGCTGCCGTGCAGCGTGGCTGGAGAAGGTGTGATCGTCCTCCTCGAAACGCTGGATGGTGACCGTGCCGGACTGCTCCAGCGCCTTGAACCCGGGGGTCGCCATCAGCCCCTGCTCGAAGGTTCGTGCCACGTAGTCCCGACCGCTCAGAAACACCGCAGAGCGCCCCTCCAACAGTCGGATCGCTTCAATGATGCGCCCTGGCAACGGATCCTGCGTCGCGGCTGCAGGGCCAACGGCGCCGCGCGCCTTGCGAGCCGTGTCGAACAGGCCGCGCACCGACCCGAACACATCGAGCCCGCCACGCACCAGCTTTTTCCAGAAGGCGGGATCGACGAATCTGCGCAGATAGTAGTGCTTGAGCGCAACCCTGGCGGCCGTGTTCTCGGCCGTCAGCCAGGGATTGACGAGAATCAGGCCGGCTACGCGTGCATCCTCCTGCGCATAGAGGCAGGCCGCGCTGGCGCCACCACACAAGCCCCACAGCACCACGCCTTCCAGCTGAGGCACTTGGGATAGCAAGGCGTCAACTGCTGCGGCGACATCTTCGGCGACGAAGCGGAAAGTACGTGACTCGCCCGACGAATCCCCCATACCCCGGAAGTCGTATCGCAGACTGGCGATGCCCGCCTGCCCGAGGCTTCGAGCAAGGTGCACGAACTGCCTGTGCGAGCCCACCCTGTATTGCGGGCCACCGACGAGGATGATGACACCCAACCGGCCAGGGGACTCCGGTCGCGTAATCACGCCTACAAGGGTCTCGCCTTCGCAACCGAAGACTATCGGCTGTTCCTGGGTCAGCATGGCAGCAAGCCGGCCATTGCTTCACGCGAGGCATCGAGCATTTCCGGCGCGGTCATGATATCGGTCGTGCTCCAGAAGGCCGGCCCCTCCACGGCTTGCGACTTGCAAACCAGACCCGATCCGCTCCAGTGTTCAACACTTCGGGACAGCGCAGGAGAGAGGTCTCCACCAGAACCGCCAAGCTCGACAATGGAAATCGGGTGGCGATGCGCGTCGTCGAGCTTGAGGGTCGAAGCTGTCAGGCCCGCTGCCAGCGGCGCGCACAAAGTGTACCCCGCCACCTCGACACACTCGCCCGCATCCAGACGCGAACGCAGCGCAGCGACCGATCCTCGCGCATCCGCTTCGGTCAGCATCTCGGCGGCGGCCTTGATGCGCAGGAACTGCGTCAGGTGCTGCTTGCCGTTGACCACCGGCTGCCAGAACAATACCGGCAGACTCCGCGCGCGCGTGCGCAGCCAGTCGCATATCAGCAGGCAGCCCGCCCGCAAGCCCCACAGGACCAGTGGGCCTCCGGTCTGTGTTTCCGCCCACCGTACTGCCGCGTCGATATCCTTCAGCCAGTCGTCCCAAGCAAAGTCTTGCATGTCGCCACTGCTGTCGCCGCAACCGCCAAGGTCCAGCACCAGCGTGGCCCAGCCATCCGCGGCAAACGCGCGTCCGGCAAGGGCCACCATGCGCCGCGACTTGTTCATCTCCTCGGCGAACGCGGGCACATGCACCAGAACCCCGCGAATCCCCCCGGCGGGCCGATACAGCACGCCAAAGCAGCGCGCGCCGCTCGCGGATTCGAGAAAGAAAGCGTCGGTGACGATACGCGTCATGTGCGTATCCATCGAAAACTAGGAGGCTGTCGGACTTGAGCGATCGTCACGAGCCGAGTGGGAAAGCGAGGACAGATCTGGTCGATTTTGAGGCGCATAGTGGTGCTATGCAACGAAAAATCGGGCAGATATGGACCGCTTCTCCCACCGGCGCAGTAGATCAGCCTCAAGTCCGACAGCCTCCTAGGCACGACGCAACTCCAGGCTGAGGCACTTGACCCCGCCGCCGGACTTCTGGAACTCGCTGATCGACGTCGGACACACCGTCATGCCGCGCCCACGATAGGTCTCGATCAGCCCGGTTGCACGGTCGCTCAGCACGATGCTGCGGCCGTCGCTCATCGCGTTCAGGCCGTAAGCCATGGCGTCATCGGCGCTGGCCTCGATCACCTCGGGCACAATGGCCCTGACCGCTTCCAGACTTGCCGCCGTAAACGCTCCGGGATACAGCGCAACCGTGCGCTCATCGACAATGGTGAGGGCGGTATCGAGGTGATAGAAGCGGGCGTCGGTCAGCTGCAGGCTGACCACCTTCAGCCCAAGCATTCGCCCAAGCTCCAGGTGTGCAGGCTTGTCGCTGCGCCACGGATAGCCGGCGAACAACACATCGTTCCAGAGCAAGGCGTCGCCCTCGCCCTCGAAGTCATGAACCGGCTGCAGAACAGGGCCGAAATCGTTGGACAGAAACCACTCGGCGAAACAATCGGTTTCGCCCTGTCGCTCAGGCTGGCGAAACTTTGGCAGCACGACCTGGCCAGCTACGGTCAGCCCGCCGTTGGCCGTAAACACCATGTCGGGCAGCAGCGGGCGCGGCTCGATCAGTTCCACACACCAATCGAGCACCCGGGTGTAGATATGATGGAGTGCCTGCCACTGCTCCCGCGCCCGTTCAGGCAGCACCGGGTCGTCGACATGCATCCAGGGATTGATCTCGTACTCGATGTCGAAGTGCTCCGGGGCGCACATCAGCACGGTCTTGCTCATTCGCCCGCGTCCTCGAGGCTCGCGAGCAAGGCTTTGCGGTCGATTTTGCCATTCACATTGATCGGGAAGGCATCGAGGCAGTGGATCTCCCGGGGCACCATGACGCCAGGCAGACGCTGCTTGAGCGACTCGCGCAAAGCCGCGACATCCGTGTCGGCGGGCGCCACGAGAAAGCCGACCACACCCGCCGCCCCGCTGTCGGTGACCGGCCAACCCACGGCCACGGACAACTCGGCGTTTGCCGCATCACGCATCGCCTGCTCGATCTCGCCCAGTTCGATACGCACACCGGATATCTTGATCTGTTGGTCCATCCGCCCGAGATAGACGATAGGCTGGCCCGGCTCAGGCCTGCGCACCAGATCGCCGGTGCGGTAATAGATGGCGTCTCGTCGCGGCAGGCGAATGAATGCGGCTGCGGTGCGCTCCGGGTTGCGCCAGTAGCCCGGGGTGACCTGAGGGCCGGCAATCAGCAGCTCACCGGCACCGCCCACTTCGACCTCGGTGAGGTCGTCGTGCACCACCAGCAGATCCACCTGATTGCCAGCGTAGCCAATTGGTACGATGCCGTGTTCGCATTCGCCCGCGCTCTTGTCCGAATCCCAGCGATAGTAGGCGGCGTCCACCGTGCACTCGGTGGGGCCGTAGACGTTTTCGACGATCGCGTTGGGCGCCGCTGCAGCAAGCTTTGCCGCCAGGCCGGCGGACAATGCCTCGCCACCGAAACGGCACAGGCGGAGGTTCTCGAAACGACCGGGGCGCCACCCGGTGCCGCGATCCATGTTGTGGCCGGTGGAGGGCACGATGTCGATCACCGTGAGCCCCTTGGAAACGATGTACTTGTTCGGATTGACCCAGTCGAATGTCGTGGGGCAGCACAGGCAAGCCCCGAAAGCCCAGCTCACGTAGAGGTCGAACATCGACGAATCAAAGGTGATGTCGTAGAACTGCGAGAACCGGTCCCCAGGCCCAAGGTTGATCTCCCGGTAGCGCTCGAGCGACATTTCCACGAAGCGGATGACGTTTCGATGCAAAACCCCGACACCCTTTGGAATGCCGGTGCTGCCGGAGGTGAAGAACACGCATGCGAGCGAATCCGGGTTGACGGACACCGGCGTCCAGCGCTCCGGGAGCACGAGCTGGCCGCGCCCGAGAAAAACATGTTCCGGCCACTGATCAGTCAGCCCGGCCACGTCCTCCCGGTCGGGCATGACGAAGACCATCTTGCGGGAAAGCTCGGGAATCAGAGTCTCGAGGAGAGATTCGCTTGCCGTATCGATAACGATCGCCGACAACCCTGCCTGGTCGACCATCTGCATCGTGCGCTGCACCGGAAACCCGGGATTGAGCGGCACCAGCGCGCAGCCGGACATCAAGGTCCCCAGGATCCCGCTATAAACGGGCAGAGACCGATGAGCGAGCACCCCGACCACTGCCGGCTCGGCGCCGAGCGCCCCTTGCAACCCCGCCGCAATGCGCGATGCTTCGGCATAGAGCGCCGCATAGCTCAGCTGCCGCCCCTCCACTTCCAGCGCGGGCCGCTCGGCATGGGCGCGAACCGATCGCAGGAAAAAGGAATGCAGACCGTAAACGTCACCAATCCCCTCGGTCATCAGACATCTCCTGACAGCATTGACGCTCGATTATGCCATCCCGCTGACGAAGGCACCCGGTAAGGTGTCACGGCAGCCTCAACACGGCGATGTCGAGTTCAGGCGCCACGCGAACGCACGAAGTCGACCAGCGTGCCCACCGTTGCGAATGTCGAGCCATCTATCCGGTGCTCGTCATCGACGAAACCGAACTGCTCCTCGAGCATCTGAATCACCGTCAACACCGCCATCGAGTCCAGCTCGGGCAATGCTCCGAGCAGTGCCGTGCTCTCATCAAAAGCCGTCGCACGGCCATCGAGAGACAACGCCTCATCCAGAATACGCAGGATTTCTGCCGTCGTGTTCAACGCGAACCTCCGATGTCGGCGGGCAGTCACAAGTGTGCCTCAGCCGAGCAAAGCGCCGATTATATGAAAAATACGGTGCAGACTGCGCTTCGGCGGCTCGCAAGACGCGGCTCCCAGACTGGGCTATGCTGAAAAGCACGATTCAACACCTCAGAGGATCAGCCTTCGAACAATGCTCTCAGCCGCCAAAGCTCACACCTATCAACTCCCTGCGCAGTCTCGAGCTTCGTTCGGAGCAATACCTTCAGGGTTGCTCCGCGTAGCAGCAATCCTCTCGATCTGCCTCTTGTTGACGGGTCCCTTGCTGCCCGCCCGGGCCGCCGGACTCATTTACGAGCAGGCCGCTCTGATGGCCCCTGGAGAGTGGAGGAACATCGGCCACCTTACAAACTGGCCAGGCAAAAATGATGGCACCTCCTTCAAGAGTTTCCAGTATGTACGCCGTACCGATGGCGGCGATGGAGGCGCCGACGGCATGGGGTGGACAAATGTGCTCGTTGAGTATCAAGGCAAACTGATGATGGTCTTTTCTCGATCAAGCTTTGAGCATGGCCTCATGGTAATGGAAGCGGACGGTACCTTCTGGCGACTGAACCACCCTCAGGGTTTCACAGAAGGCAAGGCAAGCGACCCTGGTGGCCGACGGCCATTCAATCGGCTGAGCAGCGACGGAGAGCACCTGTATTTCGCACCGGCGGACGCGCGGTACGAGATGGGCTATCTCATCCGAACACCATTGAAGACTCCTGGAGTCTTCGAACGCATCGGCCCATCGTTCAATGATGGTCAGATGGACGACGTCGGAAACTTCGCTGTCACCTATGTCCCGGACTGGGGGCGTTTCTACGCCTACACACCGGGTGGCAAGGTCTGGTCTTGGGCAATCGACGAGTCGGACTGGACACTGCATGGCCGACTCCCGACGAATGCCGAAGGGCGTCGACCGACCGGCTATGCGGGCTACCTGCTCTGGAACGAGATCAAGCAAGAGCTCGCCATCATCGGCGGACAACACTTCGACCGACGCCAGCCATCCGTGAGCTACATGCAGTATCGCTTGACCGAGCCGCTTGGAGCCCCGGAACGCATGGCAGACCGGCGCAATAGCGACGGTGGCCTTCTGAACTGGTCAAGCAATACATCAAGTATGCTCATCGACCCGCGCGACGGCGGTTACATCTTCCGGCCCGGCACCGACACGATCTGGTTCAAGGCGAATGACTTGAACTCACCATTCGTCGAGTTCGACGACATGGGTGGTACGCAGCCCTTCGGTCGTTACAACTACTGGGCACCGCACATCCGGCTCCCGGGAACCGACGTGATTGCTTTCATCCACCACATCAATGGCCTGATCTTGTGGCGTTTGCCTGCTCTGAATGCCACTCGTGATGCACCTGCGCTTGGTTCGCGACCTGCCGTCACTCCCGATAATCACGCCAACCACACCGCCACTTCGGGAACTGCTTCGCTTGACCTTTCCGGAACGAGGATCGGCCAGATCGCCACATCGCTGAAGGCGGGAGAGGTTAGCAAGATCGAGGACTCGAAAATCCCGCCGGGATACGCAGACTTCACACGCTGGTTCCTGAAAGACAGGGAGCACGACAAGTGGGGCGACGTGATCCATTGGCACCCATCTACCGCAAGCATCTATTTTCAGGGTCTGGAGCGCGACGGAAACACCTTCATTCGCTACGACGCGATGGATGACGCCTGGTCCGATCTACCGCTGGAAGGCGGGCCAGTAAAGGAGACTTCCAGCTATCACGTCTATAACAAGCTCGCGTTGGATGCGGAGCGCGGGCATTACTACCGCCTCTGGCGTCGCACCGGGCGCAGGAACGCACTTCTTCGTTACGACATAAGCTTGGGCAAGTGGGAGATGCTCGCCGATCCGATCCCGATCCGCCCTATTGAGGCTTCAAGCGAGCACAGCTTCATTCCCATGCTTTGGCATCCCGGCCTGCAACGCCTCGTGATCGTACGCAACCGCCACGCCTGGGCAATCGACCCCGAGCGTGCAGCCTCAATGTACGGCTACACCGATCTCGGGAGAGTTGGAGTGCATGGCTACCATTCCACCAGTGAATACAACACAGTTCGAGGCGACATGATCTGCCTCGGCGGAAACTACAGCAGAACTACAGTCACGCTTATCGGCCGGAACGGCGAAATCACACGCCTGCCCGATCTGCCCTTCCCGCACAAGATCTCCGCAGACAGCCTGACGCATGATCCGGCCTCGGGACGATATCTGATCTATCGATCCGAAACTCATGAGCTTTGGGAGCTAGACGATCATCTCGATCTATGGCGGGTGTCCCGTCGCTTCGATAGAGATCCCTGGCAACCACGATATGGGGGGCTTCGCCTCGCGCCCATTCCAGAGTTGGGTGTAATCTTCATCCAATCGGCTGACGTTGCCAGGCTCTACAAGCACTCTGACGAGGTCGCACTCTCGAACGCGCGCATGACAGAACAGCCCACCGCCACATCGCCCCAACCGAAGCCTGTCCCGCCCCCCTTTTACGCCCCACCCACTCCGGAAGCAGCAAGCCCGCCGATGCGAACCTCCAATAGCAGTAACGCGTCTGTGACCGCACCGGCACCCAACGCCAGGGCACTCAGTGCCTCAATGATTCGGGCAATTCGTGCCAGCAGGTCACAGCCCCACAAGTCGTCATTCTCCGATCACTGATACACTTTATGGGAAGTCTACCCTTCGACGCAGCCAGCAGGCCGGACATATGGGATCAATACTCGCACGATCGGCAGCACCAGTTCAAAAGGCCCGCAAGCTTGAATCGCCCAAATGGTGGCTAGATGGTGCGGGGGTCCGAGCCTCGGCCGTTCAGGAGACTTTTGGGCTTATCGCTAGCGCATCCCACAACCAGATGCGCGAAGCACGACTTTGTGCTAACCGTCTGGCACGAGATTTGAAGGAGGCTGTTGGCCGAATTATCCGATCAGACTCGTTGGCTGGGACGTGGCGTTGACCGACCGCGGCCTTGTCGTGATCGAGGGGAACTACTGGTTTGATCCAGACAACGCATCGATGTCTCAACGAGACTTGATCCGTTAATTCGAAGCTCTTTAGGCGGCAAACGCCGACTTTAAGAATGCTGAAAAACCATCATGTCAGAAATGAAACGTCCTGCAGCTTTGCCTTGGCCCGCCTGAAGATGGCCTTTCATCGAGGCTTGCGAGTTCCTGATCCCACCGTAACTGACCCCTACCGTTGAAAGATCACGTGCCTAACATTCAAGACGGCCCTGCTGCCTTGCAGCCCCTCATATCTGTGATAATGCCATCCTACAACACGGCTCCGTACATTCGAGAAGCCATAGAAAGTGTGCTCGGACAGAACTACCCGAGTCTCGAGTTGCTGGTTATCGACGATGGATCGACTGACGACACGCCCGATATCGTCAGAAGCTACGGAGAGCGGGTGAGGTTTTTCTCTCAACAGAACCAAGGTGCGGGTGCCGCGCGCAATCTTGGATTGCGGGAGGCTCGTGGCGACTTCATTGCCTTCCTTGATTCCGACGACATCTGGTTGCCAGGCAAATTGAGCGCACAGGTCGCCTATCTCACGATCAATCCCGACATCGGCGTGGTGTATAGCCGCTGGCGGCCCTGGAGACCCGAGCAAGATGGCCACTTCCGTATGCCGACTTTGCCCGAGCAGCCGAACGCGCCTGGCTTCATAGCTTCCCAATCAGGATGGCTATACAACAGACTGCTTCTTGGCTCCATCCTTCACACTATCACCGTGATGATGCGCAGAAGCGTCATCGACCAGATCGGGCCATTCGATACCCAGTTCAAGCGCGGTCAGGACTACGACTACTGGTTGCGTGCCTCACGCATTGCCCCTATTCACAAGCTCGACGCGGTGCACGCGCTTTACAGACTACACGGAGAGGGGTGCATAAAGAAGTGGCCGAAGGACAACTACGAAAAGATAGTGCTCGAAAAGGCTCTGAATACATGGGGTAATACAGGACACGACGGCGAAATCACACCGAGGAGCGTAATCAGACGCCGAATCGCCGACATCTGTTTTGACTTCGGATATCACCACTATTGGGAGGGAGACCCGCGGATCGCATTGGGATCCTTCGCAGACACGATTCGGCGTCATCCGCTCAAGGTCAAAGCCTGGCCCTACTTGTTCGCCAGTATGTGTAAGACTTTGCTGAGTAGCTTGCCTGCAAAAGACCGTCCGCAGAAGCGAAGCTGAGACCATCACTGAAACAAACCACCCTAAGGTGCGTTGCTGAATCTCATGCAGTCTAGCGCCCCCGGATTTTGCGAAGAGCCAGCCGGACTTCATCGGCGATGGGGTGCTTGGTGTAGAACGCCCCCCCCACCCAACCGACCGCAAACAAGCCCCCCCCGATAAGCAGTTGCGCCAGCCGTGTGATCGCGCCCTCATCTTGATGCCCAGCAACCAGCGCAATCGCCAAAGGTCCAATCAGTGAAAACGGCAGCAAGCGAAACGCAGGTGCAACCGCTGTCATCAACGCAGGAAATGACAACCCGAATGCCTTCTTCAGCGCCAACTGGGAAAATACGGCCTCACCCACGAAAGCCACAAACAGAAGCGCCGCGACCTGCTCGAGCGGCAACCAGATCGAGGATAGCAGCACTGCAATCAGCAACCACTGCACCGCCAACTCAACCTTAAGGAGCAGCCCGACCCTCCCCGCTGCCGTCAGTGACGATGAGAATAGCATGTACGGTGTCGTGAGCATTGTGAATGCGCAAATCATCGTCGCAATGGGAACGGAACGCGTCCATTGATCACCGAAAAGAAACACGATGAGCGGCTCCGCCATGATCGCCATGAACCCCAGCGCCGGGGCAACGACGGCGACCAGATAGTTCATCACCTGCGCGTAAAGCTTGGCTGGATCATGACCTTCGCGCAATTTCTTGGCGTAAGTGGGGAAATACACACTCCTGACCAGACCAACCAACTGTTGCAGCAGCATCCGCTTCAGGCCAACTGCACGGCTGTAGAGCGCAACCTCCGCGAAGCCGAGTGTTCGCCCGAAGATCAGGTCAGGAGCGCTGCTGCCCAGTTCCTTGACGAGCGAAGCCATGCTGGCCACTGACCCAAAGCGGACAACGTTCCCGATACCACGAAACGTCGGCATCATGAAGATTTCGCCGGGTCGCATCAGGTTGAGCACTGAAGTTTTCACGATATGCGACGCAAGCGCGCCCCAGGCCATGCTCAGATAGCTCTCACCCATCATCGCTGCCCCGATTGTGACAGAGGCATGCGCTACGGACCCGCATATCTGGCCAATTGAAATCCGGCCAAACTGCAGATCCCGGTTCATCATCGAGAGCAGCGGCGTGCCAAACGGCATGATCATGAAGTTGATCGCCAACAGGGTGAGCACCTCGGCCACGCCGCGATGCCCATAGAGGACCGCGAGCGGATCTCTGACCAGGAAGAGCAAGCCAGCGAGTGCCCACGCGGTGACGAGGCTGACCGTAAAGGCCGCCCTGCGCTCCTGCAATCCAATCTGTTTGGCTTGAATCAGGTACTGACCTACCCCGAACTCACGGAATATGTGAGCGAGCCCAAGAACAGCGACGGCGACCGAAAAGATCCCGATCTCCTCGGGGGTGAGGAGGCGTGAAACAACGACCACGCTCGCAAACCCGAGCACGAATGAGACCAGCTGAGAGATGCCCCTTATGCCCAGGGCTCGTCGTACACTCACGTCGCAAGCCCCGTCTTGTCGCGAACCAAAGCACTCTGCGAAACGGCCACTCGGAGTGTGCCCGCGCCGAACCGTTGGTCTCTTGGCGGCCCGAAGCTTTCAGCGAGGCAAGCCACCCGTTCAGCCTCGAAGCAATTCGCCCTAGGAGGCTGTCGGACTTGAGCGATCGTCACGAGCCGGGTGGGAAAGCGAGGACAGATCTGGTCGATTTTGAGGCGCATAGCGGTTCTATGCAACGAAAAATCGGGCAGATATGGACCGCTTCTCCCACCGGCGCAGTAGATCAGCCTCAAGTCCGACAGCCTCCTAGGCTCCAAGACCAAGCGCCCCTCTGACCAAAAGGCGCATTTCCGGCTGACCAATGACCCGCCTCACCTCTGCCCAAGCCCCGCGAAACTGGAGGCGACGCAAAGACCAGTATGCGTCGGCAAGTCCGCTCAACACCTCATCCCGCGCTCTTGCGCGCCATACCGTCCGCAGAAGTCTGGGATCGGCAAGACCCTCGCTAAGCTCCGCTAGTCTGGCCAGATGAGGCGCCGCAGCCGCACCCGTCAACGGCCGAGGCGCACCATGCTCGTCGATCTGTAAGGGCACGGCATTCCATCTGATTGGCTTCGCCTCTGCAGGCGCGATCTCTACGCACAGAAGCATCCCAAGATCGGTTCCACGATGGCGATTCTGGTAGTGATTGTCCTTGACGGAGAACACGAAGTTACCCAAAGAGTAAGCGATCAACCCCCCGTTGTACTCCTCTATCCCCTGAATGACGTGGGGGTGATGCTGAATCACCATGCTTGCTCCGCAATCAATAAGCTCTCTCGAAAGACGGACTCGCCAAGGCGCCGGATACTCCACGAACTCGATATCGGCGTGCAGGGAAACCACCACGATATCGGAGCGCGTTCGTGCAGCCGACACCGCGCTCAACAAGCCCCTACGTTCCACTGGAAACACACCGGCAGCATTCCTTGACGCATGATGCGGGGAAAAATCACACGCTCCGATGAGTGCAACACGTGCACCATTAACGCTGATGAGTCTAGTCGAACCCGCATGGCTCAGCTGCGCACCAGCCCCGAAATGATCGATCCCAACGTCGTTCAGAACTGAAATCGTATTTTGGAGACCACGCTCGCCAACATCCATGACATGATTGTTGGCGAGGCAAACCACGTCAACGCCGGCCTCCTTGGCCCGTTCGACAGCTCGACTATCTACCCCCATTCGAGTACCACGGGTGTTCGCAATCATCCATTCGTCATTTACAACAAACCCTTCAAAATTGGCTATCGTGAGATCGGCTGAAGAAAGCAAACGGGAAACGCTCTCGAAGGGATAACTGGGCTCGAGGGCCGCCATTGACGCCTTGACACTCCGACCTAGGGCAAGGTCTCCCACAAAGCAGAACGATATTGTCGAATTCATCTTGATTCACATAGGCACGTTATGGCGATCAAGCGAATGCCATAGAATCTTCATCCACAAAGGGCTCCGCCCGATTGCGATCCCCCTTCGGTCGCCGGAACCATATATGCACATCATCCTCAGCTACCTGCGCCGTGCCCACTCGTCCCCTGATGCTCTAGCGCGGCCAACGTCACGAGGGCACCAACCAGATCTTCGGACGGCCTACCCTTGCGCCTCTCAGCATCGAGTCGTTCCACAACCTGCTGCCCGAACAACTCGCGTACCCACTCGGAACGGTCCACCTGCTTTGCAAGCCGGTGGCGAAACTCGACATCGTGTGCAAAGAGTCGCGAAAAATTCGTCCCCGACTCGCGCATCCAGCTACGGTTCGGAAAAACGTGGTTGAGATTTCGCTTGATGGTTCCGAGGACTTTCTTTCTTAGGGAACGACGGCGCATATCCAGTAGAGGCAACCCGGATTTGTCGTACCTTATGGTCGCAAGTGCCGGGCTGAGTTTGGCAATCACATGGCGATAAAGCAGCGCATTCGTTCTAAGCGATTTCGGAAGGCGGAAGGCAAAATCGGAAAGCTCGTGATCCAGACCGGGGGTTCGCACATCGAGGTAATTCTGATTGAGCCGAACGATGTTGTACACGAGGCGCCGACTGCGGTTCTCAAGGTAGTAGTCTTGTGAAACGGCCCACGCGCCATCCTGACGACCGCGGTCCGTCGCTGCATCGATGGACGCCTCGAGATCCTTCAGCATTTGGCTATCCGGTTGAAACCCGAGCATGCGTGCACGATAGCGTGCGATTCCCGTCTGTTGCGCGAGAAGCGCTTCGACCGAATCATCCCTAACGAAGCTCGCCTTGAAGAGAAAGTCCTGGAAAAAGCCGTCGATCGTCGCCTCCGCGCCGTGCTCTTCGGCCAGACGACGCGCGGTATCCACAAGACGCCAATGTCCCGCATTGAACTCGCCAGACTCTTCGTCAAGGTTCAAGACCGGTCCTTTCTGCAGCCAGTCGGAAGAATCGTAAACAACGAGATCCTTGCCGTAGTGGTCTGAAATCTCCCGAGCGATCGGTAGTTCGAAGTTCCCGAGATCTTGCGTGTGGAACAAGACGCTCTTATGAAGACTGCC
This sequence comes from Denitraticella aggregata, assembly GCF_048158365.1. NCBI lineage: Bacteria > Pseudomonadati > Pseudomonadota > Betaproteobacteria > Rhodocyclales > Zoogloeaceae > Denitraticella > Denitraticella aggregata. Next base: position 56,261 of record NZ_JBLLNL010000003.1, read on the forward strand.
AGCCCAGATCGCCAGGTTGCAGCGTGAGTCGAGCCCGCCTGTAACCGGTAGCGCGAGTCGAGCATCTGCATCCGGTTTCGCGCGGCGGTGTGCAGACTCGAGTTTGGCGACGGTTTCGTCGACGAAATCCTCGACCCGGCCAGCGCTTTCGACCTCGCGACCAATCTGCCAGTACCTGCAGCTTATCGGCTCACGACCCGGCTCGCACCTGATAGTGTGCGCTCCGGGCAGCGCCTGCACCCCAAGTACTGGGGTGCTCAACCCAAGCGGCTGCCCCAGGCAAACCCACTGCATGACGCCCAAGGGGTCGGGGCTTCGCCATCCGGCCCGGACGAGATCAACCAGTCTCGACGAGAAATACGAAACACCGTTCCGGACGGCAAAATACACGGGTATCGAGGCGAGGCGATCTTGCACAATCTCCAGACAACGCCCCTTATGTGGGCGAAGTACGAGAAATGCACCATTCAGGCTTTCGTCCGACAGGCTCTCGAAAAGCCTGGGGCGGTCCCGAATCACGACAGCGCCGTCGGACTGCTGGTCAAACACATGGCTTCGGTCCATCTTTATCCGAAGCTGCCAACCGTTGATCGAGAAGCACTGAGCGCTGCCGGAGGCCCCAAAAAGGGCCTCAAGCGATAGGTTAGTGTCAGAAACGCCTTGAACGATGACCATGCGGGAGAGTGAAATCCGTGTTGCGCATTGACGCGCGCGCGTTCGTATTGAGAAATTCAGCCGCGAGGCGCCGCGGTCGCAACAGGACGGTCGACGGGCACCGAAGCGCCGTTGAAATCCGGTGCGGTAGCAGGCCGATCGAGTTCACGCCTCATGATGATCGCAAGGGCGATGAAGGCATAGAGAAGGTTGAAGTACGCGACATCAAGAAATGCGCCTGCGACAAGATAGCCTATCAGGCCGACACGGAGCGCCCATGCATACTCTGCCAACCAGATCTGGCCTGATTGCTGAACCGCTGTTTTCTGAATCCGTCGTAATGTCAGCAAGGCGAACGCGATTAGCACAAGAAACACGGCGAGACCCGCGAATCCATGCTGGCCGAGCCACTGAAAGTAGATGCTGTGAGGTGAGAGCGCATGCGCCCATGAACCCTCGAAGTTCGCATAACTGACCCACCATGCGTATCCCATCTCGACATTTCGAAAACCCTTGCCGACAAGCGGGCTTTCCGTTGCCATATTCCAATTGACGCCCCAGGCCTGAATCCGCTGCATCGCCGACTGATCTTCCTCGAATGTCTTGATGGTACCCCAGCGCTCCGTGAGGCGCTCCGGCGCCGAAACACCTGCTACAGTCACCGCAAGCACCGCGAGCAGAACAAGCACGCCCTTGCGTTTCATTCGCATGAAGACGAACGGACCGATTGCCAGCAAACCAACAAGCGCACCCCGGGAGTAGGTTGCGAGAATCGCGATGGCCGTCAACCAGAAGACTCCGTAACAGAAGAATCCGATCGTTCGCGCATGCCGGTCCACGACCGCCACGCCAGTCTCGCCCCACCCCTGAGAGAAGAACCTTGCGGTCACCAACACCGCGGGCAGCACCATGACCATGGCAAGTCCCACGTAGGTATTGCCTTGAATGAAAGAGCCAGGCGGCCCGAGCACCATATGCGCACCACCTGTCGTAATCGCGAAAATGCCACCCTTGAACCCAAAAAACGCCACCGAGAACGTCGCTACAAGCAACAACCAGATGATTCTCTTCGGGCCGAAAACAAGCATCGGCGTCACGAACGTCATGAGCAGAATCTTCATGAAGTGCTGCCACTGCAACCACGCGGATGAAGGCAGAATCGCAAAGAACGAGGTCACTGCGGTATAGCCTGCAAGGACAAACATCATGATCATTTCCCGACTACCGGGTAGCGGCTTGCGATCCTTGGCCAAGAGCAACGCCACGAGCGTCACACCACCTATCAACGTCGCAATCGGAAAGCTTTGCATGAACCCCCAGGTCAAGCCGTGCGGCGCCATCAGCCCCACCCAGTACCAGGTCAGCACGCCGAGCCAGGGTCGCCAGAAAATACACGGGACCAGTCCGGCTACAATGCAGAAGAGCAGCAGATCGCGCATCTATGCTCAATCCCCCAGGGGGTAGCCCGAACGACGTAACTGATCTCGCAAGCCGGGGAGCGGAAAGCCCATGCCATACGCGGCTCGTGCTTGCTCGCGTGCATCCTCGAAACGTCGTGCCTGAACAAGGACGAGGCCGAAGTTGTAACGCACGGTGGCGTTGTGCGGAGCCAATTCGACCGCCCGCTCGAACAGAGGAATCGCATCGGCATGACGGCCCAGTCTGTGATAGTAGAGACCCTGGATCATCGGGACCATTTCGTCGCGTGGACTAACTTGGCGAGCCCACTGAAACCTGCACTCGATGTGCGCAGAAGCACCCAATGGCTGTGGATTGCGTTCGCGCACGGCGAGTCGGCCCAGGAGATCGAGTGCCTCATGATGATTCGGAAACCAGTTCAGCGTGTACTGGACGTCTCCGATCAGCGACCCTGTTTGCCCACGCGGGTTCAGGCTCCGCACTCGATCGGTGAAGTGGTGGGTTTCCACTGCGTTCAAGAACCGCCTCCGAGCCGATGTATCAAGGTAGTCGTGCGGCCCGAACTTTCGCTCCAGCGGAGGACAGACAATTTCTCCCTGCTGCGCCAGTACCGACTGCGTGGGCAGCAAAACCATGAGCGCAACAACGAACGCAGTCACCACACTACCGCCGAGCCAAGCAGGCTTCCACCTATTGGTTATCAAGTCGCAAGCAAGGGGAGTCGCTTTCATTACAACCTCATCGGAATCACGGAAACGGCCTTTCAGTGACTCGAAGTATCATCGCTGAACGACAATGGTTCAGTCTCGTTCATACGTGCGTTCGCAGTATCCAGTGCCGAATTCTATCAGCATGCGGGTTTCTTACCGTGATCCAGTCGACGTCTGGCCCGCGACCGGCGTGTTGCATAATACAGCCATGAGCGAACAAGTCGCCGAGCGCAATCTGGCACACTCCCAATTGACAATGCTGAGACTCCTTGCATGACCCGACCACGACTGGTTGTCTACAGCCGCGTCTACCCTAATCACGCCCAACCCAACTACGGCCTGTTCGTGCGCGAGCGCATGCGCCGGGTGGCCGGCGAACTTGATCTGGTGGTGGTATCGCCGGTACCGTGGTTCCCGTTTCAGGGGCTGATCCGTCGGTTCCGACCGCACTTCCGGCCGGAGGTTGCGCCAGTCGAGGATCAGCACGGGGTTCGGGTTTATCACCCGCGGTTCTTGTGCTTTCCCGGCTTTCTCAAGTGGACCGATGCCTGGTTGCAGGCGCTAGGGTCTCTGGGCACCATGCGCCGGCTGAAGCAGGATTTCGGCTACGACGTCATCGATTCGCACTTTGTGTATCCGGACGGAGTGGCTGCACGCCTGCTTTCGCGCTGGCTTAAGGTGCCCTACACGATCACGCTGCGCGGTAGCCTGTTGCGCTTTGGCGCGAGCCGCCTGCAGAAGACGCAAATCGATCAGGCCTTGACCGATGCGGCGCGGGTTTTCTCGGTGGCCGACTCGCTGCGGCAGGACGCGATAAGCTGGGGCCAGTCGCCAGATCATGTTCAGGTGGTCGGCAATGGTGTTGATCTGGACCGCTTCGGCCCGGAAGACCCGGTGAAGTGCCGTGAAAAGCTGGGATTAGCGGCTGATGCCAGAGTCCTGGTTTCGGTGGGCGGGCTCACCGAGCGCAAGGGTTTCCACCGGGTAATCGAACTGATACCTGCCCTGCGCGAGCGTTATCCGACGCTGCAATTCGTGGTGGCGGGCGGCGCCAGCCCAGAGGGCAACAACCGGGACGAACTTGTCGCACAGATCGAGCGGCTGGGGCTGAAGGATTGTGTGCATCTCATCGGCGCGGTGGCACCGGATGCCCTGCGTCACGTGTATTCGGCCGGGGATGTGTTCGTGCTGGCGACCCGCTTCGAAGGCTGGGCCAACGTGTTTCTGGAAGCATCGGCCTGCGGGGTGCCGATCGTAACCACTCGCGTGGGTGGCAATGCCGAGGTTGTGGCCAACGAAGAAATCGGACTGCTTGTGGACTATGGCGACGCCGATGCGCTGCGCGATGCCCTGATCCGCGCGCTGGACAAGCAGTGGGACCAGAGCAGGATTCTTGCGCACGCGCGAGCAAACGCATGGCAGACACGCATTCCGCAACTCGTTGAGGCTTTCGGCGCCATACACGATGCCGGCACCGACACCCGGACCGCGACGGCAAAGGCGTGAGCGCGTTATACAGTCGTGTGGTGGCCGGGCTGTTGTTCCCCCTGCACGAGCGCCTGAAGGGCCACGACACGGTTTCGATACTGCGCGAGATCGAGCGCACCCAGTGGCTCCCGGCGGAGGCTTTGCGGGCCGAACAGGGGCAAAGGCTGGCGGTGTTCATGGCCAGCGTGGCCGAGCAGGTGCCGTTTTACCGGGACCTGTTTCGCGAGCGAGGTCTGCGCGCCGGGGATTTCACCGACGCGAGCGCGCTGGCGATGCTGCCGACGAGCGACAAGGCGATGATCCGCGCGAACTTCGCCGGCTTGCGGGCCGATGGCGCGAGCGGCCTGGCGCAGCAGCGCACCAGCGGGTCGTCCGGCGAGCCGCTGGCCTTTCTGCTGGGGCGGCATCGGGTCGCGTTTGACATTGCGGCAAAGTGGCGTGCGACCCGCTGGTGGGACGTGGATCTGGGCGACCGGGAGGCGGTGCTGTGGGGTTCGGCGATCGAGACCGGGCATCAGGACCGGGTGCGCGCGCTTCGCGACGCGCTTTTCCGATCGCGGCTGATTCCAACCCATGGCCTTAACGCGGCACGTATGGACGCGATTCTTGCCGGCATGCGCGACTACCGGCCGCGAATGCTGTTCGGCTACCCTTCGGCCCTCGCGCAGCTTGCCTTTCGCGCCCGCGAAACCGGCATGCGCATGGACGACCTGGGGATTCGGGTGGCGTTTTGCACCTCCGAGGTGTTGCGGCCGGAATGGCGCGAAGCGATCTCGGGCGCTTTCGGTTGTGGCGTGGCCAATGAGTATGGCGCCCGGGATGCGGGTTTCATCGCCCGCGAGTGCCCGCACGGTGGGCTGCACATCACCGCCGAGGAGGTGGTGGTGGAGGTGGTGGACGAACACGGTCAGCCTCTCGCCCATGGCGAGGAAGGCGACATCGTGGTTACCAATCTGGCCGGACCGGAGTTTCCCTTCATTCGCTATCGCACTGGCGACAGGGGCGTGCTCGGAGATGAGCCCTGCCCCTGCGGCCGGGGGCTGCCCGTGCTGGAGAAGGTGGCCGGTCGGGCAAATGACGGACTGGTGGGGGCGGACGGCGCCTGGATACACGGCAGCGCGGTCAATCACTTGATGCGCGATATCGCCGGCTTGCGCGCCTACCGCATCGAGCAGCAGACGCTGGAGCGGGTCGAGGTGCTGCTGTGCCTCGACGATGCCCTGACCGACGCGTGCGCCGACAGGCTCGGCCGCCACCTCGAAACCCTGCTCGGAGGCCGGCTCGAGGTCGGGATTCGGCAGGTTGACACCATTCCCCCCCTGCCCAACGGCAAATTCCGGCATATCATCTGCAACGTCCACCGCGAACAAGGGCCGCAGAGCCACGCGCAACCTGCACGAACCGAGCAATGAGCACGCTTTTCCACCCGCTGACCGCTGCGCTGTCGCTGGCCTCGCCCGCCGGGCCGAGGAGCCGGCTGACGATACTGATCTATCACCGAGTGCTGCCGACCCCTGACCCACTGCTGCCGGATACGCCGGACAGGGTCGCTTTCGACTGGCAGATGGCCCTGGTCGTGCGCCACTTCAAGGTGTTGCCGCTGGCCGAGGCCGGCCGCCTGCTGGGCGAAGGGCGCCTGCCGGGCCGTGCGGCATGCATCACTTTCGACGACGGCTACGCGGACAACCTGACCGAAGCCTGGCCGATCCTGAAGCGACATGGGCTGCCGGCGACGTTTTTCGTGGCGACCGGATTTCTCGATGGCGGCAGGATGTTCAACGACACCCTGATCGAGCTGGTGCGCCGTTTGCCCGAAGGCTATTGCGACCTGGCGGACATCGGCGTGGGCACGGTGATGCTCGACGGGGCGGCGAGCCGCATCGGGCTCATCCACAAGCTGATCGGGCAGTTCAAGTATCAACCGATGGCCCAGCGGCAGGATGCGGTCGAGGCGCTGGCCGAACGCTTTGGGGTGAGCCTGCCGGACGACCTGATGATGACCAGCGACGAACTGCGTGCGCTGGCCGGTTCGGCCGGGGTGGAGATCGGCGGGCACACGCGCAACCACCCGATTCTGACCCGGCTCGAGCATGAGCAGGCACGGGAAGAGATCGAGTGCGGCAAGCGCGACCTCGAGGAATGCCTGGGTCGGCCGATCCGCCTTTTCGCCTACCCGAACGGGCGGCCGGGCAAGGACTACGCGGAGGGGCATGCCGCAATGGCGCGCGAGTGCGGTTTCGAGCTGGCGGTGTCCACCGCGCCGGCTGCGGCACGTGTCGGCGCCGACCCTTTCCAGCTGCCGCGCTTCACGCCGTGGGACCGCACGCCCGCCCGCTTCGGACTGCGCCTGCTGCGCACCCTGATGGCGTGAGCCGGGTGGCGATGAATTCCGCGCTGAGCGACCTGCAAAAGGGTTTGCTGCCGTCGCTGGTGGCTTTGCTCGACGATGCGGGCACCCTGCACGACCCGCATGACGATGCGCCCACGCCAAGCGACCACTACGCGCAGACAAGCCTCGCGCTGGCGATGGCCTGCGACGAGGGGATTGTGCTTGAGGACGCACTGGCGCCAATCGACGCATGGACCCGGCTGGATCCGAAGCAGATCGGGCACCTGCCCTTCAACCGGTTGCTGCTGGGCTTGTGCAGGCAGGTGTTCGAGAAACGTGGCGCCAGTGCCCCTCAGCTCGCACGCCTGACGGCCGCCCATGCGCGTTGTACGCTGGCCCGGGATTACCCCTCCAACAACTGGGTACTGCTGGCGCAACTGTCGCGCCTGATCGAGGCCCCGGAAGCGGAGCTTGCCGTCGAGCAACAAGCGTTTTGCGACCTGCTCGCGCACTGGACGACGCGCGACGGCGCCTTCATCGACTACCCTGCCCAACCGGCAGCCGACGGACGGGTGGCCACGCCCTTCGCCTATCACCATAAGGCCTTGCTGCTGACCGCGCTGGCGGCAAGACTTCGACCCTGCCCGGCCCTGTTCTCGCAGCTGCGCCGGCTTTTCGGCTGGTTGGTCCATTGCTGGGATGCTGCCGGCTATGCAGGCGGCCTGGGACGCAGCAACCACGCGCTGTTCGGCGACGCTTGCCTGCTGGGGACGATGGCGTTGCTGGGACAGGACGTAGACCACCAGGCCTCGCCGGTGACCGCGCTGGCAAGCCGCGTTTCAGCCCAGCGGCGGGCAGACGGCCTGTTGTGGCTCGACCCCTTCGGGCACCAGCAGGCCGATGCGGCTTGGGACAACTATATGCACCTGTCGGTGTACAACGCCTGGGCCGCAGCGATGACTGGCATCTGTCGCTGGCTGGGACCAATCGACGCCGACGGGCTTGCAACGCACCGGGTTGCATGGCGTGGTGACGAGCCGGGAGTCTTCCACGACCAGCAGGCGGGGGTATTGTGCATGCGTAATGCCGCAGGCGGGTGCCTGGTGCTGGGCACGCGTGGGCAGCTGCCGCAGGCCTTCAGCCTGACCGAGGCGGAGTTGCGCTATGCCGGTGGGGTGCCCTTACATGCAAGCGGACGCGGTGATGCGCTTTGCGAGCTGGTTCCACGCCGGTTGGCGCTGGCACGCTTGCGCAAAAATCCCACCCTCGCCGGTTGGACGCCGGTGATCGAGCATGATGGGCTCTTCTACGGCCTGACCGATTTCGACGAAGTCGAGGTACGAGAAGAGCGCGATACGATCGTGATTACGCTGCACGGGCATCCGGTAGCCTTGACTCGTCGCCCGCCGGGAGGCCTCGTCGCCCGCGCCATCGCGGCGCTGGACTGGCGCTTTCTTGGCGGTCGACTGGGGCGACGGCAGGCGAGCAGACGCGAGGTGTTGAAGCAGGTGCGCGGCGAGTTGCTCTGGCGTGTCGACCTGGGTGGGATGCGCTTCGAGCGTGCATTGCGGATGACGCCTGAGACAGTGCGGGTGTTGAATCCGGGGCCCACAACCCATCCCCCTCCCAGCCTCCCCCTTGAAGGGGGAGGAGCACCCTAGCCCGCTCGCCGAGGGCTGATTGATTGCCCGGCGCATGGTGACGCCACTGGCATTCGGTCAGCTGGCGTCGAGCAATTGGTCGAACCGCGTGAGGTGCGCCTGCCAGCTGTATTTTTGCTCGACACATTCGCGCGCGCTGGCTGCGACCCGCTTGCGGCGTTCCGGGTCGCCGAGCAGTGAGAGACAGGTGTCGATGAACTGGGCAGCGCTGACGGCGGTGACGAAGTCGTGCCCCACTTCCCCATCGAGACCAGTCGCGGACGCGGCCGACACGACGACCGGCTTGCCCATCGCCATGGCTTCAAGCACCTTGTTCTGGATGCCACGGGCGATGCGCAGTGGCGCGACGATGAGGTCGGCATGGGCGATCCAGGGACGCACGTCGGGCACCTTGCCGGTGACGACGACGCCCGAGCCGGCCAGCGCCTGCACCGCGGGGGCCGGGTTCATGCCGACGATGGTGAAGCGTACCGCGGGCAGTTCGGCACGAATACCGGGCAGGATGTCGTTAACAAACCAGGTGACCGCGTCGATGTTGGGCCAGTAGTCCATGGCGCCCGTGAATACGATGACCGGACCGCCCGCGGGATACGGTGATTCGAATGCGTGCGCGGGCGAGAAGAACTCGGCGTCCACGCCGTTCTGCACCGCGTGGATGCGGTTTGCCACCGCAGGCAATTGATGTCGCAGCAGGTCGGCTTCGGCCTCGGTGACGAAGGTGCTCGCGTCGACCCGCTCCGCCCACTGGCGCTCGAACGCGAGCAGACGCTCGCCCTCGCGCCGGTACAGCCACGACATCGGCCAACTGCGGTCTGGCGCGTACTGGGTCCATTTGGACGAGTCGAGATCGCAGAAGTCGATCACGCGGCAGGTCAGGCCGGGTGCATCCAGGTACTGCGCCATCGGGCCCGAGAAGGCCAGCGCGTCACGAATGCCATGTGCGGCGACGGTTTCGGTGACCCAGCGACGCATGCCGGCATCGCGGTAGTACGGCAGGCTGAGCGCCTCGCCGGTCAGCAGGCCGCGCAGGCTGGCGATGCGGGCGCGGTGCGGATCGATGGTCACTGCGAACACGTCCGCACACCACTCGCGCAGTCGCGCCACATGCGCAAGATCGTCCGGATCATCGACGAAGGTCCCCAGATACACCCTATGCCGCTTCGCGAGTTGGCGCAGGATGTTGAACGAGCGCAGTTTGTCGCCCTTGTTGGGGGGATACGGTATGCGGTGGACGAGATAGAGCAGTGGCGGCAAGGATTCCGACGGCTGCGTCACCACGCTGTGGGACGGTCCGTGCTCAGGCGCGCGCATGTGCGACACGTGTGCTCAGCCGCTGATAGACGGCCGCGTAGTTGGCGACGCTGTTCTTCCAGTTGCGCACGTCCTCGACGAAGTGACGTCCGGCCGCGCGCATGGCGGGCCACTGGTCACGGTTTGCGAGCATGTCCTCGGCCGTGTCGGCCAGGGCGGACGCGCTTCCGGCGGCGAACAGGCGGCCGGTTTCGCGGTCGCGGATGAGTTCCTTGTGTCCGCCGACGTCGGACGCGACGAACAGCCGCCCCTGCGCCATGGCCTCGAGCGGTTTGAGCGGCGTGACCAGTTCGGTCAGGCGCATCGAATGGCGCGGGTAGGCGAGCAGATCGATCTGGTCGTAGTAGCGGCTGACTTCGCTGTGCGGCACGCGGCCGGTGAAGACCACCTTGTCGGACACGCCGAGCCGCTGCGCCTGAGCCTTGAGGTTGGCATCCTGCGGACCGCCGCCGACCAACAGGATGCGCAGGTCCGGACGCCGCGCGAGCATGGACGGAAAGGCGTCGAGCAACAGGTCGAGGCCTTCGTAGGCATAAAAGGAGCCGACGAAACCGAGCACGGTGGCGCCATCCAGGCCGAGCTCGGCGCGTAGCACCGGGTCGGGATCGCCCGAGAGCTGGAAGTTGTCGATATCGACTGCGTTCGGAATGACGGTGACCTTGTCTGCGGCAATGCCGCGCCCGACGATGTCGGCCCGCAGGCCCTCGCAGATGGTGAACACGTGATCGACCCGGCGCAGCGCCCAGGTTTCCAGCGCACGCGTCAGGCGATAGCGCGCGCTGCCCTCGCGGGTGCTGCCATGATCGACCGCCGCGTCTTCCCAAAAGGCGCGGATCTCGTAGGTCACCGGGATACCGAGCCGGCGCCCGACCCGGACCGCCGGAATCGCATCGAGCACCGGTGAGTGCGCATGGAGCACGTCCGGCCGCAGGTGTGTGGCAAGTTCCTCCAGGCGCCGCTCGGTCGCCTTCATCTGGCGCAGCAGGCCGAGCACCGGGGGTTCGTCCGCGACGAAGGGCGTGCGGTGAAACTCCAGGCCATCGACCACTTCGCTCGAAACGTCGACCCGGCCCTGCTTCGGCGAGGTCAGGTGATGGGTCTCCCAGCCGCGTGCACGCTGCTCGCGCAGGATCGCGGCGGTGCGGAAGGTGTAGCCGCTATGCAGCGGCAAGGAATGGTCGAGGATGTGAAGAATGCGCATGGGGTCGCATTGTAGGTCGCATCGGGTTCGCTGGGGCGGTAATAGCGCACGGATCACCGTCCGGACCGCTTCGCCAATAGGCCAAGCCCGCGTGCCCGCTCAGACCTAGTCGAGAAAGAGTTAAAGTTCCCGAGCCGGGGCATAGGCGATACAAGATCGCCATGAACCACGCCCGTCATGCATCCCCGCCGTCGAGCCAGTTCTCGACCGGCAGATCCGGCACGCGAGCAAACTCGACCACGTTGCGCGTCACCATCACCATGCCGTTCGCCCGCGCGTGAGCGGCAATGAGCATGTCGTTTGGCCCGATCGGCGTTCCACGCGCCTCCAGGTGCGCCCGGATCGAGGCGTAATGGTGATCTGCAGGGGGTTCAAGCGACAGGATCTCGAGTTCGTTCAGGATTTGCATCAACTTTTGCTGAAGCTTGGATGAGCCGCTTTTTCGCGCACCAAAGCGCAATTCGGACGCGACCACGATACTGGTGCAGATGTTTTGCTCCCCGACCCGCGCGATATGTTCGGCAACTTCACCGCGCGGATTCCGGATAAGGTCGGAAATGATGTTGGTATCGAGAAGGTAACGCACACTCGGCACGATTCGATTCCGTTACAGCTCGACGTCGTCGTTTTCAAGCAGATCGGAATCGACGTCCGGAAACGCATCCCCTTCCGGCTCCAGCGTCGCCAGCAGTGCGAGCAGGCGGCGCTTGCGCACCGGCTGGATCACCAGATTATCCCCGTCGCGATGCATGATGGCCTCATCGGTATCCAGTTCGAACTCGCGCGGGATGCGAACAGCCTGGTTGCGGCCATTGCGAAACAGACGAACGTGTCGTGCAGACTCCATTTGATTTCCTGATTTGACCTATGCAAAAGCATAGGCCGGACGCAATCGGCGGTCAAGGCCGGTAGGGGGATCAGCCGAAGGCGCTGTTCACCGCGGCCGACGTGTCGATCGTGGCTGGCGGAGAATGGTGCCCTACGTCTGGCTTGGTGGGAGGCGCTTCGCTTTTCCACCCTACTACGGGCTTTCCCGCGCCACGGGCTACAACCGCGCTCCGATGGGACTGCGGCGTAATCAGAAACCTTGAAACAGGAAGTCCACCGCCGCAGCGATCTCGGTTCGCCGCTGCTCGAGCGAAGTCACCGGATGTTTCAGGATGGCCAGCGGAACCGCTGCCAGACCTTGGGTTGCCATCACAAACCGCGCCCCTTCGACTTCGAAAACCGGGTTGAGCGTGGCTGCGGGGAAAGGCACCTCTTGAACCGGAAGCAACGGCACCACCACGCGTGTCGCGAAATGACTGTTGATGTCGGCTTGCAAGTCCAACAGATAGCCCGGTCCGTCAGGATTCTTGTAGACGGCGAACCGTGCCATCAGAAGCTCCTGTACTTGCCAAGCGGCAACCCATTTTTCTCCACGTAGGCATTCCAGCACTCGAATGCTTTCTGATTCTCGGCGACCCAAAGCTCGGCACGTTTCTCGGCGACCGCCCTTGCCACACCCGCTTCAGCAGCTTGCGAGACATTGATACGCAGTTCCTTGGCTTCCGCCAGGAGGGACTCGTCCAGCGAGACGTTGGTCGCCTTCTTGGGTGCTTGTACGTGTGCGTATGCCATAGCAGCAGCCTTAATCTATGCGATGGCTCGATGCTAGTGGAAGTGCGCATACTTTACAACATCGTAGATGTGCATCTACCGCAATCGCATGGCCACCCGAGTGACCTGATGTCGGCCTCAAGTGACATGGCCCCTTTTCACGCTTCGATGATTCCCCGCTGCCGCAGTGTCTCGATGACGGCGTCGGCGGCCTTTTCCGGGTCGAAGGTGACGGTGTCCAGGCGCAGTTCCGGGGCTTCGGGCTGTTCGTAGGGGGAGTCGATGCCGGTGAAATTCTTGAGATCGCCGCGACGGGCCTTCTTGTAGAGGCCTTTGACGTCGCGCTCTTCGGCGACGGCCAGTGGCGTGTCGACGAAGACCTCGATGAACTCGCCCTCCTCGACCAGACCGCGAGCCATCTGCCGTTCGGCGCGGAAGGGGCTGATGAAGGCGGTCAGCACGATCAGGCCAGCATCGACCATGAGCTTGGCGACTTCTGCGATGCGGCGGATGTTCTCGACGCGGTCGGCATCGGTGAAGCCGAGATCCTTGTTGAGACCGTGGCGCACGTTGTCGCCGTCGAGCAGGTAGGTGTGGCGGCCCATCGCATGCAGGCGCTTCTCGACCAGGTTGGCGATCGTCGACTTGCCCGCACCGGACAGGCCGGTGAACCACAGCACGCAGGGTTTCTGCCGCTTGGCGGCGGCGCGCGCGGCCTTGTCGACATCGACGTGCTGCATATGGATGTTGTGCGCCCGGCGCAGCGCGAAGTGGATCAGGCCGGCGCCGACCGTGCCGTTGCTCATGCGGTCGATCAGGATGAAGCCGCCGGTGTCGCGGTTGTCCGCATAGGCGTCGAACGCGACCTGGCGGTCGAGGTTGATGTTGCACACGCCGATCGCGTTGAGTTCGAGCGTCTTGGCGGCCATGTGTTCGAGCGTGTTGACGTTGACCTGGTACTTGATGTCGGTGATGGTCGCGCTGACCGTGCGGGTGCCGATCTTGAGCAGATACGGGCGACCGGCCAGCAGCGGCTCGTCGCTCATCCAGATGATGGTGGTCTCGAACTGGTCGGCGGTGCCGGCCGGGGTGCTGGCGGCGGAGATGACGTCTCCGCGCGAGATGTCGATCTCGTCGGCGAGCGTGAGCGTGACCGACTGGCCGACGATGGCCTCATCGAGATCGCCGTCGCCGGTGACGATGCGGGCCACCGTGCTTTCCTTGCCCGAGGGCTGGACGCGGATGCGATCGCCGACCCTGACCACGCCGCCGGCGATGCAGCCGGCGAAGCCACGAAAATCGAGATTGGGGCGGTTGACCCACTGCACCGGCAGCCGGAACGGTTGGCGCTGCATGCGCTCCTCGTCGATCTCGACGGTCTCGAGAAAGCCCATCAGCGTGGTGCCGTGGTACCACGGCATGTGGTCGCTCGGCGCGGTGATGTTGTCGCCCTTGAAGGCCGACATCGGGATGAAGGTGATGTTCTCCAGGCCGATTTTCTCCGTGAACGCGAGGTAGTCCTCGACGATGCTGCGGAAGGTGGCCTCGGAATAATCGACCAGGTCCATCTTGTTGACCGCGACGATCACGTGGCGAATACCGATCAGCGACACAAGGTAGCTGTGGCGTCGGGTCTGCGTGAGCACGCCCTTGCGCGCATCGATCATGACCACCGCCGCATCCGCGGTGGAGGCGCCGGTGACCATGTTGCGGGTGTATTGCGCATGGCCCGGGGTGTCCGCGACGATGAATTTGCGCTTGTCGGTGGAGAAGAAGCGATAGGCCACATCGATGGTGATGCCCTGCTCCCGCTCGGCGGCCAGCCCGTCGACCAGCAGCGCAAAGTCGATCGCCTCGCCCTGCGTGCCCCACTTCTTCGAGTCGGCCTCGATCGCCGCGAGCTGGTCCTCGAAGATCATCCTGGATTCGTACAACAGCCGCCCGATCAGCGTGCTCTTGCCATCATCCACGCTGCCGCAGGTGATGCAGCGCAGCAGACTCTTGGTCTCGTGCTGCTTCAGGTATTGGTCGATGTCGGTGGCGATCAGGTCGGATACGTGAGCCATCAGAAGTACCCCTCCTGCTTCTTCTTTTCCATCGATGCGGCCGAATCATGGTCGATGACGCGGCCCTGGCGCTCGGAGGTACGGGTGAGCAGCATTTCCTGGATGACGGCGGTGAGCGTCTCGGCGCTGGACTCGATCGCGCCGGTGAGCGGGTAGCAGCCGAGCGTACGGAAGCGGACGCTCTTCATCATCGGCTTTTCGCCCGGATGCAGCGGCATGCGGTCGTCGTCGACCATGATCAGCGTGCCGTCGCGCTCGACCACCGGGCGCTCGGCGGCCAGGTACAGCGGCACGATCGGGATGTTCTCCAGGTGGATGTACTGCCAGATGTCGAGTTCGGTCCAGTTGGACAACGGAAACACGCGTATCGACTCGCCCTTGTGCTTGCGCGCGTTGTAGAGCTTCCACAGTTCCGGACGCTGGACCTTCGGATCCCACCGATGCTGGGTCGAACGGAACGAGCACACGCGCTCCTTGGCACGGGACTTTTCCTCGTCGCGCCGCGCCCCGCCGAAGGCCGCATCGAAGCCGTACTTGTCGAGCGCCTGTTTGAGCCCTTCGGTCTTCATGATGTCGGTGTGGATGGCCGAGCCGTGCGTGAACGGGTTGATGTCCTTGGCGACACCGTCCGGGTTGATGTGCACCAGCAGGTCCATGCCGGATTCCTTGACCATGCGGTCGCGAAAGATGTACATGTCGCGGAATTTCCAGCGGGTGTCGACATGCAGCAGCGGAAACGGCGGCACCGCCGGGTGGAAGGCCTTCATCGCGATATGCAGCATCACCGCGCTGTCCTTGCCGACCGAATAGAGCATGACCGGATTCTCGGCCTCGGCGACGACCTCGCGCATGATGTGGATGCTCTCGGCTTCGAGGCGCTGAAGGTGGGTGAGCGGCATTTATTTCCTCTGACGATATGGCGGTGCGGGTTCGCGGCACAGTGACAAAATCGTCATATGCCAGCAGGCCGGTTAGCTGACCATATAATGGTTCGATCACATGAATGTTAATCCCGACCGGATGACAACAACCACTAACTCTTCGCCTCGCCAGGAACTCCTCGAAGCCCTGCTCCCGATCGTACGCGACGCCGGCGCGCTGATCATGCAGGTTTATGCGACCGATTTCGCGGTGCGGGGCAAAGGCGACGCGTCGCCCGTGACCGAAGCGGACGAGCGGGCCGAAGCGCTGATCCTGCCTGCGCTGGCGAGGCTGACCCCGGACATCCCGATCGTGGCCGAGGAAGAAGTCGCCGCCGGGCGCATCCCGCAGGTGGGAGAACGCTTCTGGCTGGTCGATCCGCTGGACGGCACCAAGGAGTTCATCAGCCGCAACGGCGAGTTCACGGTGAATGTCGCGCTGATCGAGGATGGCGAACCGGTGCTCGGCATCGTGTTCGCGCCGGCCCTCGATCGCCTGTTTGCCGGGCTCGTCGGCCATGGCGCCTTCGTCGAGGAACACGGCAAGCGTCGTCCGATCGAGGTGCGCACGCCCCCACCCGAAGGCCTGACCGTGGTGGCGAGCCGCTCGCATGGCGACCCGGCCGCGCTGGACGCGTTTCTGGCCGGACGCAAGATGGCCGCATTGCGCAATGCCGGATCGTCGCTGAAGATCTGTCTGGTGGCCAGCGGCGAAGCCGACCTCTATCCACGCCTGGGGCGCACGATGGAATGGGACATCGCCGCGGGGCACGCAGTGCTGTCCGCGGCCGGCGGACGTCTGACCGAACTCGACGGTGGTCCGCTGCTCTATG
This sequence comes from Denitraticella aggregata, assembly GCF_048158365.1. Classification (NCBI taxonomy): domain Bacteria; kingdom Pseudomonadati; phylum Pseudomonadota; class Betaproteobacteria; order Rhodocyclales; family Zoogloeaceae; genus Denitraticella; species Denitraticella aggregata. Next base: position 72,452 of record NZ_JBLLNL010000003.1, read on the forward strand.
CGAAGCCGGACTTCGCGAATCCGTTCTTCGTCGCGGCGGGGCGGGACGCCTGATGCGGCCGTCCGATTCGGGCTTCAGCACCACACATCGTTGCGCTCACCCTTTTCGGGTATTACACTTTTCACGTTAGTAATACACGAGGTAGGTCATGTCGACGACAATCACCAGCAAGGGACAGGTCACGGTGCCGAAGCACATCCGGGACGCGATGCACCTCGAACCCGGCTGCTCGGTCGAATTCTCGGTGGACCGGAACGGCAATGTGGTGTTGCGTAAGGCGGATGAGGACGAAGGTCGAACCCGCCCCGATCGTTTCGACGCGGTGCGCGGCAAAGCGGATGTCAAATGGCGCACCGATGCGTTGATGGCCTTGTTGCGCGGCGATGAGTGACCTGCTGGTCGACACCAATGTGCTGGTGGACGTGCTCGAGGACGATCCCGACTGGTCGGACTGGTCGATCGCGGCGTTGCGCGCGCAGTCAAAGGTCCATCGACTGACCATCAATCCGATCATCTTCGCCGAACTCTCCCTGACTTTTTCCAGTTTCGAGAGTCTGGATGAGACGATCGGGACGCTTGGTCTCGCGTTTGAGGAGATCCCGAAACCGGCACTGTTTCTCGCCGGAAAGGCATTCGTGCAGTACCGCCGCGCCGGCGGTCACAAGACCAATGTGCTGCCGGACTTCCTGATCGGTGCGCACGCCGCCGTGATCCGCGCTCCGCTTCTGACCCGCGATGCGCGCAGTTATCGGCAATACTTTCCGACGGTGGAGTTGATCACACCTTAGCGTTGAGAGCGACGTCCGAGAACGCCACAGTGAATTGCAACGAATAAGCTTAGATCGCGGCTCGCGCCGCTTACCCCGAAGCTTGCGATGGCCTGTATGGGAGCGCCGCGAGGCGCGAAAGGCGCTTGGTGACCGGGACTGAAGCCTCCCACGACCGTTCATGCGCTTGCCCGACCATCCCGAAGCTTGCAGATCCATTACATCTTTGTAAGCTTCGTGCGATGACGCCCCCGACTGGCAGAATGTCGCTTGAGCACATCGATGTGAAGCACATTGTTCGACTTGTTGGAGTTCGATATGAGGTCAATCAAGAAACTGACGCACTTCGTCACCGGGCTTGTGTTTGCCGGTACGCTGTTAGCGGGTGTCGTGCAGGCGGCAGACCCGGAAGTGATCGTGTACAAACACCCGCAGTGCGGCTGTTGTGGCAAATGGGCCGACCATATGCGCGAGAACGGCTTCGAGGTGAAGGAAGTGAGCACGCTGGACATCGCGCTGGTGAAGAGCGAGGCCGGCGTGCCGGAGGCGCTCGGCTCCTGCCATACCGCGACGGTCGGAGGCTACGTGGTCGAGGGCCATGTGCCGGCTTCCGACGTGAAGCGCATGTTGGCAGAGAAGCCGGCAATCGCGGGCATCTCCGCACCCGGCATGCCGCTGGGCTCGCCGGGCATGGAAGGGCCTTACGCGGCGGACAAGTACGACGTGATCAGTTTCGACGCGGATGGCAACACCGTCGGGGTGTTTTCCAGTCATTGAACGACGCCGTCGGGCAGACGTCGCAAGACGCCCGGCTAACGCAATAATGCATTCGAACGATGCGCAGGATCAGCAGGTGAGCGCGGCTGCTTCGGGTTGCTGGTTCGCCGTTGAACCGGCGCCCTGCTGATTGCGGACAAAGGCCTCGAACATCAGCAGAGTCCATAACGGTGAGCTGTAGTCACGCCGGCCGGACTGATGCGCATCGACCAGATGACGCAGGTACTGCGGGTTGAAGATGCCCGTCGAGGCCAGGGTTTCGCCCAGGACCGCGTCGCGTACCCGCTGCTTCAGCGGTCCGCGGAACCAGCGCGCCAGCGGCACCGCGAAGCCCATCTTGGGTCGATACAGCACGTCGTTGGGCAGATGCGGCTCCATCGCCTTCTTGAATACATATTTGCCCTCCTGCCCCTGGACCTTCAGGCTGGACGGCAGCGTCGCGAGCCACTCGACCAGCTCGTGGTCCATGAGCGGTTCGCGCACCTCGAGCGAGTGCGCCATGCTGGCCCGGTCGACCTTGGTGTTGATGTCGCCGATCAGGTAGGTCTTCAGGTCCAGATACTGCACCAGCGCGAGCGGATCGTCCGTGCCGGCATTCGCGCCGTGGCGCTGGAACACCTCTTCTGCGCTGTAGCCGGCCAGTTCGCGCTTGAAGGCGTCCGAATAGAGGCTGTCGCGCATCTCGTTGCGCAGGATAGACACCGAATGGAAGTAGGCGGGTACCGAGTCGCGTGCGAGCGTCTGGAAGGTAGTCTTGGCGCGAAACATGCGCGGCGCCCAGTCGGCCTTGGGATACAGTCGTCCCAGCGCGCCGAAGAGCGGACGCCGCACGCCTAAAGGCATCGCACTGCGCAGCCGCTCCTCCATCAAGTGCAGCCGGTAGCGGCGATAGCCGCCGAAGCTCTCGTCCCCCCCGTCGCCGGACAGGGCCACGGTGACATGCTTGCGCGCGAGCTGGCACACGCGATAGGTCGGGATGGCCGAGCTGTCGGCGTAGGGCTCGTCGTACAGCGCGGCCAGCGTGTCGATGAGGTCGAAGTCGTCCGACTGCACGGTTTCTAGGTGATGATTGGTCTTATAGCGGTCGGCCACGAGCTTGGCGAAGGCGGATTCGTTGAAGGCGGGATCGTCGAAGCCGATCGAACAGGTGTTGACCGGCTCGCCGGACAGACCGGCCATCATCGCGACCACGGCGCTGGAGTCGACGCCACCCGACAGGAAGGCCCCGAGCGGTACTTCCGAGATCATGCGCAGGCGGATGGATTCGCGCAGGCGCCCGGTGAGTTCGGCGGTCGCGTCCTCCAGGCTGAGCGGATTGTCCAGCGTGAAGCGCACGTCCCAGTAGACCTGTGGTTTCGGCACGGCCTGGCCGCGGCGGATGGTCAAGGTTTCGCCCGGGCCGAGCTTCAACGCGCCCCTGAAGATGGTGCGTGGCTCGGCCACGTAGCCCAGCGCGAAATACTCCTCGACCGCGTGCGGATCGATGCGCCGATCCAGCCCCGGGACCTGCATCAGCACCTTGAGCTCGGATCCGAACGCGACCGAGCCGTCGTCGAGCGCCGCGTAAAAGAGCGGCTTCACCCCGAGCCGGTCGCGCGCCATGAACAGGGTTTCGCGATTGCGATCGTACAGCGCGAAAGCGAACATGCCGCGAAAGCGCGCGACGCAGCCCTCGCCCCAGGCTTCCCAGGCGTGCACGATGACCTCGGTGTCGCTGCGGGTGTGGAACACATGGCCGAGCGCCTCGAGTTCCGGCACGAGCGCCTGGTAGTTGTAGATCTCGCCGTTGAACACGACCGCGACCGAACCGTCCTCGTTGAACAGCGGCTGCTGCCCGGTCGACAGGTCGATGATGGACAGGCGCCGATGCGCGAGCGCGACACCGGGTTCGAAATGGAAGCCACCCTCGTCCGGACCGCGATGAAACTGCACGTCGTTCATGCGCTGGACCAGCGCGCGGTCGAAGTCACGCCTGGCGCGAAAGTCGAAGAGTCCGGCGATTCCACACATTGTCTTAGTTCGCTTATTCGAGATCGTGCTCGGTTGAATCGGGGAAGGATCTAGCGCATCGACGGGTCGACTGCCTGCCGGTGGCCTCTAGCGTGCCGACCGTCATGCAACAGATCCTCGTACATATTGGCATAAGTATCGACCATGCCGTCGAGGCTGAACATCGATTCGGCACGATGGCGTCCGGCCGCGCCATGCCGGGCTGCTCGCTCGGGATCGTTCGCATAGGTCAACAGTGCATTCGCCAGCGACGGACTGTCGGATGGCGGAACGAGCAGACCGGTCTCACCCTGCTGCACGAGTTCGCCGTTGCCGCCGACCGCAGTCGCGACGACCGGCAGTCCGCTGGCCATGGCCTCGAGTATGGTGTTGGAGATGCCTTCCGCACGGGACGGCAGCGCGAAGACATCGAGCGCGCTCATGATGTCCGGGATGTCATGACGCTCGCCGGCGAGCCAGACGCACTCTTTGATGCCCTGCGTTTCGATCTCGACCTCGACCGCGGCACGCAAGGGCCCATCGCCGACGATGATCAGGCGCAACCGGTCTGCACCACCGCGATCGCGCGCCAGTGCGAACGCCCTGACGAGGTTGACCTGGTCCTTGATCGGTTGCAAGCGACCGACCGTGCCGATAGTGAGGAGCCCCGGATCATTGAACGGCGACCCGTCCAGCCGACGGCGCGTCGGGCCCCGGTTACGGAACCTTAGGATATCGACGCCATTGCAGATACGCTCGACTCGGGCATCGGGGATTCCGACACCGTCGATCAGGTAGCGCTCGATATGGCCGGACAGGGCCACGTAACGCGACACGAAGGGCCGATACAGCCGCCGCATCAGGCGATACTTGACGCTGACACCTTCGGGGTCGGAAACGTCCCAGCCGTGTTCGCCGTGGATGCGCACCGGAACACCGGCCACCCATGCGGGCACCACTGCTTCGAGCGCTGCCAGATTGCGGGTGTGCACGATGGCCGGCCGCAATCGCCGGAACAACCGGTACAAAGCCGGGTACAGGGCGATCCCGTGCCCCGGCGCCTTGTGCATGTCGAAGTATTCGACATCGTCGAGTTCGACGCGTGCGGCGAAGTCCGGGTCGTGATCGGTCAGCGAAATGATCGCGTGACGAAAGCGATCCGGTGGCATGCGGTTGATCAGATTGACGACGCCGTTCTCGAGCCCTCCGGTACGAAAGCTGAAGACCACGTGAGCGACAAGAGGTCGGTGGTCCTCCCTCATCTTCCCACCTCGACGCCTTGGAGCATGCTCTCCAGCTGGTCACGATGATCGCCGAGGAAGCGCTGGATGAGCGGCCGCACATCGTCCGGTTGATCATGGACGGGCGAGAAGACTGCAATCATTGCGGCGTCGTCGGGCCGTCCGGTCAGTCGGTCAGCCGCAAGAATGATCTTCGCAAGCATGTCGCTGGAGACGGTGCGACCATTCGACCAGTACCAATGCCAGACACCGATTCTTGCATTGCCGCTTCTGAGCAAGCCTCGTCTCACGGTGCCAGCATCCAGCGCATCCCGGCCCTCTGCATACAGTTGCCAGTCGGCGAATTGACCCCGATTGGCCAACCTGTTGCCCCATGCGACCAGCTCGGACCCTTCCCGCTGGTCGGCATAGTACGCCACGTAAAGACCGACGATCCCCCCATCGGCATGGCGAAAGGTCTGCAGCAGTTCGCCCCTGTGACCCGAGAAGGCCGGACGATAATCCAGGATGTCGCCCTCCAGTGCCCAACCACCTGCGGGTTGCAGCGAAGCCAGCTCGACCGAGAAGGGTACGACTGGCCTGTCGAGATGGCTCAAAGCAAGCGGGAACATGGCACTCGCCGCGAAAATGGCGACGACCGGCAAAGCCTGCACCTTGGATAGGGCCGCCATGGGGTGCCCAGGCGTGGCGACACTTTGGACCACCTCGTCCTCGCGCCAGCGCGAGCCGATCCAGAACATCAGCAGGATCACAATGCCGAAGAAGACCCAGCCATACAGGATATGGTCGACGCCCGCCGCGAGCCGGTTGTCGGTCAAGTAGCCGAGCATCACGATAAAGTACGCGCGCACCCAGTTGGCGATGATGGGCACGACCAGTGCGACCACCATGAAAAGCAGACGACGCCCGGTGCTGCGGTAATTCAGGTAGGCGTACAGCGATCCGACCATCAGGGAAGCGATCAGATAACGAATCCCGCTGCACGCCTCGACGACCGACCAGCGACCGTTTGGCACGATGAAGAACAAACCTTCCTGGTACACGGGAACGCCTGAGGCTCGCAGTGCAAAGACGGTGAACTCCGCGGTGTAATGCATCAATGTCGGCAAGAGGAAGTCGCCGATCGGCAAACCGAAGAACAGGAACAGCAACGGGAACAGCAGGATACGCGCAAGACGCCAACCCAGCATGCCGGCAAACCCGAGGACGACCATACTGACCAAGGCGAAATGTGTGAGCCCGTCGACATTGACCATGCTGCCGAGCAACCAGGCGGACCCCATCATCGCGACCGGGATGGCCATCCATGCCACTGGCTGCGGGGTCAATCCCCCGATTGCATGTCTCTTTCGCCATACGAGCCAGATGAACACCGGTATCACGACCATGCCGTGCGCGTAGGTGTCGGAGCGCTCCCAGATGCCCGCGATCTGTGACGCCGTCGGCCAGTACCACGCAACCAGCCACACGAAAACGGCGAGCAGCGACGCGGAAACGATCGCGAAGCCGTTGGAAGGAGTCTGATTCGTTGTGCTCATGAGTGCCCTGTCAACCAAGGTTCCGCACGATGTGCGGCCCGAGCGCATTCGCCACGCCGACCGGCAGGCGTTTCCACAGCGCGATGAACAGGCGGTACTTGGGGTTCATCGGGTTGTTCTGCGGGACGGTGTCGCGCTTGTACAGGCGATACTCGTAGGACAGCGGCTGCGGCTCGAAACCCCAGTTCTTCTTGAAGCTGAACGGGCCGGTACCGAGCTTGCTGCGACCGTAGTCGAACACCTTGCAGCCGCGCTCGCAGGCGCGGCGCATCAGCTCCCAGTACTTGAAGTCGTTGGCGGCGAGATCCCGTGCCGACATTGCGTCGCCGGCGTAATAGGGCAGGACTTCGTCGCGAAAGTAGAAGCTCAGCACCGAGGACTGCGGCGTGCCGGCGGCGTCGACGACGGTCAGAACTTCGCACTGATCACCGAAGGCCTCGCGCAGCTTCTCGAAGAAGCGCCGGGGCAGCGCGGGGGTGCCGTGCCGCAGCACGTTGTCCGCGTACAGCGCGAAGAAGCGCTCGACCGTGGCGTCGATCTCGCCGACCAGCCCGTTCTTGATGCCCTTGCGCACCATCGCGCGCTGCTTGCGCGGGATCGCGAGCATGTTGGCTTCGACGTCGGGCAGGATCGCCTTGCGGAAGGTGAAGTAGAGGTCCTGCTGCGGCCAGTCGGTGTGGCGTGGCTGCAGGTTGCGGTATTCGAGGTGCGCGACGCCGAGCTCGCGCGCGATCCGGTCGGCTTCGGCTTCCAGCGCGGCCACCGCATCCGCGCAGTCGGCCGCGGCGGCGATGCCGCCATACACGCAGAACGGCAGCGAGGTCAGCGCGTGGCCGAACAGACGGCTTTTGACCTCGGCGAGCGGCAGCACCGCGACGATGTCGCCGGCGCGCTCGGCATACAGAAAACAGGTCTTGTGACGAAAGACGTCTTCGATGATGTCGGCCCAGGCCGACAGATGGAAGAAGGTCGCCTGCGGACAGGCCTGCACGAAGGCGTCCCAGCGCGCGCGATCGGAGGCAGCGAAACGGCGGACGGTGAGCACCGGGCGATCCATGACTTCGGCGCTCCGGCTCAGGCCGCGTCGCGGAAGACTTCGTCCGCGCGCCCCCAGGCGAAATCCTTGAGCAGGCGGTGCAGCCGGCCCTCGGTGCGCTCGAGATTGACGTAGTGCCGGAAACGGGTCTTGGCGGTGGCCTCGCGCACCCGCGGTTGCTCGGGGTCGACTTCCCACGGGTGGAAATAGAAGATCGCCGGCCGCCGGTCGTCGGCGTTGACCCGGCGAATCTGCCAGCGCGACAGCGCGTAGGGCAGAAACCTGAAATAACCGCCCCCGCCCGCCGGCCAGTTGCGCCCCATCCAGCGCATCGTGGTGACTGGCACCTCGATCAGACCGCTGTCCAGTCGATACGGAAAGCGCGGCGCATCCGGAATGCCGTAGTGGTCGTGTTTGACCGGATAGACGCTGGAGCTGTAGCGGTAGCCCGCCTCGGCGATGCAGTCGTGCGCCCACAGGTTGCCCAGGCCGATCGAGAAGCTGGGCGCGCGATAGCCGACGACCGGCTGGCCGATGATGTCTTCCAGCACTGCGCGCGCCAGGCGGATGTCGGCCAGGAAGGACTCCGGCGTCTGCGCGCTCGCGCGCTCGTGGCCGTAGCCGTGGCTGGCGACTTCATGGCCGGAGTCGGTGATGCGACGCACCAGCGACGGATAGCGCTCCGCGATCCAGCCGAGCGTGAAGAAGGTGGCCTTGGCGTCGTGCGTATCGAGCAGTTCGAGAATCAGGTCGACATTGCGTTCGACCCGGCACGGCACACCGTCCCACTGACTGCGTGGAAAGTGCGGTGCAAGCGCCGAAACCTGAAAGTAGTCCTCGACGTCTATGGTCAGCGCGTTGGTGATGCGGTCGCTCATGCGTTTCTCAGTTCTTTCCGTGGCTCGTGAGCCACCCGTGCAGATGGGCGGCGATGCGTTCGGCCGCCCTGCCGTCCCAGTATTCCGGCACCCGACCCCGCTTGCCGCCACCGGCCAGCAGCTCGTTCGCCGCGGCCCGGATGGCGTCGGGATCGACGCCGACCAGCGTGTTGGTGCCCTGCTCCACCGTGATCGGCCGCTCGGTGTTCTCGCGGATGGTGAGGCACGGCACGCCCAGAGCCGTAGTTTCCTCCTGCATGCCGCCGGAATCCGTGAGAACCATCACGGCGCCGGACATGAGGCCGAGCATCTGCAGATAGCCCTGCGGCGGAAGGATCATGAAACCGGGGTGATCGAGGCGGTCGAACATGCCGAAGCGCTCGAGATTGTTGCGGGTACGCGGATGCAGCGCGAAGACGAGCGGCAGGCGCGCGGCCACATCGGCCAGCGCGTCTATGATGCCGCCGAGCGCCTCCGGATTGTCCACGTTGGACGGGCGATGCAGCGTGACGACGCCGTAGCCGTCGGCGATGCGGGCCGGATCCAGCCCCGCGCCGCGCAGCAATTCACCCGCCGGGACCGCCTTGGGCAGACTGGCGCGCAGGCTGTCGATCATCACGTTGCCGACGAACTCGACACGCTCGGCCGGAATGCCCTCGCGACCGAGGTTGTCCAGCGCGCTGCGCTCGGTGGTGTAGAGGAGATCCGAGATCTGATCCGTGAGCAGGCGGTTGATCTCCTCGGGCATTTTGCGGTCGTAGCTGCGCAGACCGGCTTCGACATGGACGACCGGCACATTGCGTTTGACCGCGACCAGCGCGCACGCGATCGTCGAATTGACGTCGCCGACGACCAGCACCGCTCGCGCACCAGACTGGTCGATGACCGGTTCGAAGCGCTTCATGATCTCGGCGGTCTGCACCGCATGGCTGGCGGAGCCGACCTCGAGGTTCACGTCCGGCAACGGCAGATCCAGATCCGCGAACAACTGGTCGTTCATCGCGGCGTCGTAATGCTGGCCAGTATGGACCAGCAGCGTGCGCAGCGGCGGATTGTGTGCGGAAAAGGCGCGAATGATGGGCGCCATCTTCATGTAGTTGGGCCGGGCGCCGACGATACAGAGGATCGGCGCGTCCGCGGGATTTTCAGCGTTCATTCTTGGCTCCGTCGGACGGTTGATCGCGCCGCACCGCCTGCAGCAACTGGTTGAGCACGTTCAGCGTCGCGGCCATGGACTGCTCCAGCGCCGCCAGCCTCGCCTCGATGCGGCGGGCATCGAAGCTCGATGCGATGCCCGCCGCCTGATCGGCGAGGCTGCCCGAGGCCTGCAGGCGACTCGCGTCGATGGCCGCGAGATCCAGCGCATCCGCACTTGCGCCTGTTCCACGAGACCTGCTGGCGAGGCTTCGGCGCGGCCCCGAATCGAACTCCTGACGCAGTTCGGCCACGACTTCCTTCACATCAGACTCGCCGATGCTGTGGCGGTCGGACAGATAGGCGGCGAGCAGCAGCCGGTCGCACAGGCTGTTGATGCGCCGTGGCACGCCGCCGGTGTAGCCGTAGATCACGCTGAAGGCTTCGTCCTGGAAGGACGGATCGTTCTTCCAGCCGACATGGGCGAGCCGGTGCTCGATGTAGGCGCGGGTCTCGGCCGAATCCATCGGCCCGAGGTGGTAGGACGCGATGACCCGCTGACGCAACTGCTGCATCTGCGGGCTCTGCATGATGTCGCGAAACTCGGGCTGTCCGACCAGAAAGCTCTGCACCAGCGCATGGTCCTCGAGCTGGAAGTTCGACAGCATGCGCAGCTCCTCGACCGCCTGATGCGACAGGTTCTGCGCCTCGTCGACGATCAGCAGCGCGCGCTTGCCGTTGGCCGCGAGCGACACGAAGAAGGTTTCGAGCGCGAGCAGCAGCCCCGCCTTGTCCAGCCCGCGACACGGCACGCCGAACGCGGCCGCGACCATGCGCAGGATCTCGTTTTCGTTGACCTGCGTGCTGACCAGGTTGGCCGCGACGACCTTCTTCGCATCCAGATGCTCAAGCAGGCTGCGCAACAAGGTGGTCTTGCCGGCGCCGATCTCGCCGGTGACGACGATGAAGCCCTCGTTCTGATGCAGGCCGTACTCGAGGTAGGCCATCGCCCTCCGGTGCCCGCGACTGCCGAAGAAGAATGCCGGGTCGGGGTTGAGCTGGAAGGGTTTGGCACTGAGATTGAAGAAGGATTCGTACATTCGGAGCCTGGTCAGAAACGTATGCCGAAGTTTGCGGATATGACGTTTTCGGTAAAGTCGTCATTGCGATCGGTGCCGTCCGAGCGCTCGTGCCGATAAGTCAACCCCGCGACCGACCTGGCCCCCAGGTTGGTGCTGTAGCCCACCGAATACACGTACCTGCGTGTCTCCCGCGCTCGACCTTCCGTGCTCTCTGTATCGGTACGGGTGACATTGGCATTGAGCGTGCTTCGACTGCCCAGGCGGCGATTGAAGGACACCGCTCCGCCACTGGATTCGACACGATCCGAATCCAGGAAAACATCATCGGCCCGAAGCCCTGAGGAACTTGCGACCCTGGAACGATCGTTGCTGAACACCGAGAAGGAAACCGAATTGCGAACGCCCGAAAGGGTATAGGTGGCGCGGACGTACTCTGTTTCGAAGAAGGCATTGCTCAGAAAGCTGTCGTTGGCCAGGCCGAGCAGGTCCCTGACGAAATCCTCGCGGTCGAGATCATCGGGCAGCAAGGCGATCAGGGATGGATCATTGAAGAAGGCATTGAAAAAAGGGTCCTGAAAGACGCTACCGAAACGTTCCCGCGACGACTGCACATCGCGGCCCGCCGCAAGTTGAAAGCTCGACCGGGCACGACGATGACTGACGCTGACGTCGTAGCCGGTCCCGAAGAAGCGGTCTTCGGCGGTCGCCGAAATCGACGTCCGCGGCGTTGGAAACCAGTCGAAGCCGGCCCCGACTATGTTGTTACGATCGCTTCGCCCCAGTCCGAAATCGTTGTCTTCACGTCCGACGATGCCGCGCAATTGGACTTGTGGGGTGAGGGCGTATGTCAGCGTTGCGCGCAGGGACTCCTCGGTGATCTCATCGAACTGGCTGTCGCCATAACGGGTATCGGCGCGCTCGTAATTGAGCATCCACCCGAAAGGTCCGAATGCCCGGGCGCTCGTTACGTCGGCACGCCACTCGGACAGGCGCTCGCGACTCAGCGTGTCGCCGCCGCCACTGAACCACTCGTGACGATAGCGGACCGTGGCGTTGGCATAGGAACCCAGCGCAAACTCCAGGCGGGGCGCCAGACCAAACGAGCGGGTTTCATCGTCCGAGGTGTTTCTCGATAGGTTGTTCGACGAACGGCCGGAAAACGTCGACAGATTGTCGCGCCTGATCGAGGCATCCATCTCGATGAAGAGCAGGTCTTCGACGGCTTCGACCTCGGCCACGCCATCCAGCAGGAGATTCGGGTCCTCCAGGCCCTCATCGGTCGAATACTGGAACCCGCTGAGCCCCAGATTGAACCGTGTGCTGACCCGTCCGCCTTCACGACCGATCCCTCCCCGAATAGACGGGGAAACCTCGACGATCCAGGCACTGCGCTCGTTCGTCGATGTCGCGTCGATATTGTCGGAGTAGGTCAGCCGGGTATCCAGGCGTGGCTGGACATTGAAGACCTGCCCGTATGTGTGGCCCGCGATCGACATGAAAAGCGGGACGACCAGGAAGACGCATGGACGACGGCTCCGGAACACTATGCCCATACTATGCAGCCGCTTCGGTCTTGGAATCTGACCCATAGCCATATCCATAGCCATAACCGTATCCGTACAACCCGGTCCTTTCACGTGCGGCAGCCTTGTTGAGCAGCATCAGCTTGACCGGGCAGTTTTCGATCGTGGTCAACGCCTGCCTGAGCGCGCCCTGAGAGGTGCGATCCGCCTCGACCACAAGCACGATCTGACCCATGTGGGTCGCAAGCACTCTTGCCTCGGTCGTCGGCAACAGCGGGGGCGAATCGAACACGATGATTCGATCGGGATAACGGCTGGCTATTTCTTCCAGCATGCGCGTCATTGCGTCGGACGCAATCAGTTCGGTCGCCCTGGGATGCGGCATGCCCGCAGGCAGGATGGTCAGCTTTTCGATATTGGTGCGCAACAACACAGCCGAAAGATCGGGAACGTCACCGGTGAGGACGTCCATCAGCCCCTTTCGCTCCTTGATGCCCAACCTGGACAGGATGGCCGGTTTGGAAAAGTCGGCATCGACCAGCAACACGGTGAAGTCGAGTTCCATCGCCATGCTGATGGCGAGGTTGATCGCGGAGAACGACTTGCCTTCACCAGGCAATGCGCTGGTGACCATGATCAGGTTTCCATCCTTGATCGGTGCGGCACCCTGGCCCTTGGCGTTCTGGATGAGCGGGCGCTTGATGACCCGGAACTGCTCGGCAAGGCCGGATTTGGGTTTGTCCGGGGTCACCATGTGCAGGGCCGACAGGCGGCCGATGTCGATCGTGACCACTTCGGCCGGACTCTTCTTCGGTACGGGCCGTGCCTCGGCCTGCGGCGCCGGAACGCCTGCCCGTTGCGCTGGCGCATCGATGCGCTGTTCGACCTCGGTAGCGCCGACCGGGTCGGGGCTGGCTTCCTGGGACGAATCGTGACCGGCTCCCGCCTTCTTGAGCAGGTCCAGGCGCTCTACCGCTTTCTCGATAAGACTCATGATCGGTTTTCCTCAGCCCTGCAGCATCTGCAAGGCAACGGTTGCTGCACCGACCGCTGCGCCAAGCAACAGGATCAGGCTGGAGAACATGAACAGGCCGACGCGTCGCGACCGAACGACCGCCGGGTCGCGCACCAGGGACACCGTGCCGAGCAGCGGCAGCCCGGTCACGCTACGCAGCATGCGGGCATCGATGATGGTCGGCCGGATCTGAGCGAGCAGAAAGGCCAGTGCGATGCCGGCACCGAGCCCCAGCACACCGGCGAGCGGCACCAGCACGAGCCGGTTGGGGGCGGATGGCGACGTCGGCAGGCTGGGCGGATCGATCACCCGAAATTCGGCACCCGACTGCGCGTCGAGCTGCGCGGTCATCGCTGCGGACTCACGGCGCGAGACCAGTTCGTCGTAGTTGCGCTTGTGCACCGCGTAATCCCGGTTGAGCTGCGCCTGTTCCGCTTCGATCTGCGGCAACAATTCGGCGTAATTGCGCAATGCGTCGATCCGCGACTGCAGTTCGGTGGCTCGCGCGGTCAGCGATGCGACACGCGCATCCGCACTGGACAGGCTGATGCGCATCTGCTGGAACACCGGATTCGAATCCAGTGCGCCGAACTGCTCCGGAGCGATCTCCCGGAGCAGCGCGAGCTCCCGCTGCTTCTCCTGCTCGAGCGACTCGATCACGCGGCGTGCGCCGACGACATCGGGGTGCTGGTCGGTAAAGCGCAGCAGCATGTTGTCGAGATTCTGTTGCTGGGCCTCGATGCGACGGTCGAGTTCGGGGATCGTTGCGCTCATCGCACGACCAGGCGACGGCAGCAACACCGGCTCCTCGCCCTCGATCTGACGCTGCAGTGAGCTGCGGGTGTTCTGCGCCTCCTTCAGCTCGAGTTCGGCCTGCGCGAGTTGCTCCGAAAGGGCCGCAATCTGGGATACGAAATCTCGGCTGCCATCGCCCAGCAGCGCCATGTTGCGCAGCCGGAAATCCTTGAGGCGGTTCTCCGCATCGACCAGCCGCTGTTCGTAGTTCGAGATCTGAGCCTCGATGAAGCGCCGCGCATCGTCGGTGCCCTGCCGCTGCGACACAAGCCCGGACTCCACGAACAGCGACACCAGCGATTGCACGATGCGCTGGGCCCGTTCCGGGCTTTCGTCCTGGAAGGACAGGGTAAAGATGTTCTGGGTACCGCGCGAGCCGTCTCCGCCGATCCGCAAACCACCCTGCAGCCGCGAGATGAGTTCCTCCCGTTCGGTTTCAGTTTTTACGGTCAGGTCGAGATCCGCCATGGTGATCAGCTTTTCGACATTGGGCCGGGTGATCAGCGTGCGACTCAGGATCGCGACCTGCTGCTCCACATTGGGCTGCACCGCGAGCCCCCTCATCAACGGCCTGAGCACCGATTGCGTATCGACAAAAACGCGCGCAGAGGATCTGTACTGGTCGGGCATCTGATAGACGAAGGCGATGCCGCCTGCCGCCACGATCCATGCGACGGCCAGGCCCCACCAGCGGTAGCGCCACATACCACGAAGGTATGCATTGATCTGAGCGAGTAGTTCTTCCATGAGCCTGCTGAGCGTGACGCCGGCAACGACTGCACATTGCCGGCTTTTGATTGAAAGGCGGTGATCAGAACCAGCTTTGCGGAATGATCAACACGTCGCCGGGACGCATCTCGACGTTGGCCGACACGTCGCCGCGCTTGATCAGGTCGTCGATCCTGACGTTGTACTGCTTGTTGCCTTCGGCTGTGCGCAGAATCGAGGCCTTGTTTCCGGCGGCGAAATCGGTGATGCCGCCGACCTGGATCATGACGTCCAGCAGGGTCATGTTCTGATCATAAGACAGCGCCTGTGGCTGAGCCGCCTCCCCGACGACCCGGATCTGCTCGCCGAACGGGCCGCGGAACCCGGTTACGATCACCGTGACGACCGGCTCGCGAATGAACTGCGACAACTCCTCCTCGATATCTCTCGCAAGATTCGTGGGGCTCTTACCCATCGCGGGGAGGTCTTCGACCAGTGGCGTCGTAATCCGGCCATCCGGCCGGACCGGCACCGACATAGACAACTCAGGATTGCGCCACACGATGATATTGACGTTGTCACCTGGCCCGATTATATAGTGATAGTCGATGTCGGCTGCCTGCGTCGGTGCGGGCGGAAACGGACTTGAACTACACCCCGCAAGCAGCAATGCCGCGGCGATCGCGAGGACCCAGCGCATACCCGCTCCTGACCTGGAAACGTTCTGTGACATCTTCGGATAACCCCTTATCGAAATTGTTGAGCAGCCCGGATTCTATGCCTGTTCCCTATGCTACAGAAATGGAAGCCCGGAACTTAAGGAAAAATTACACAACCGCTTACATCCGGCGGGTTTGGCTCAAATTATAGTGGCGCCAGGATTTTAGGCGAACCCGGCTTGGTCCGGACCATTATTGAACGGCGATCGTGCAAGGAGTCACCTTGATGCACCGAGTGAGCGTTTTTACGGGAGCAGAGGCGCGGAACGACCAGTTTTTTCCAGCGACCGGGCATGCCCCCACCGCTGAACAACGCGCCGCAAGCGCCCCGATGATCAACCCGGACTTCGCCTTCGTGCGCGACGGCTATCATATCCGGCTCGCGAACGGCGCGCCCCACTTGCAGACGCAGATCGGTCGTCTCATCGGCGACATGTATGGCTCGAGAGGCCTGCAAGCTTACACGACCGTCAGCAGCACCGCGGGGCCGGAGCAGGTCACGCTGGCCGCATGCACCGGCGACAAGGTGTTCGGGACGCTGACGCTGGGCGTCGATACGGGCTCCGGCCTGCTGGCCGACACGCTGTATCGCGACGAGATCAACCGTGTGCGCGCCGGCGGTGGACGGGTGGGTGAAGTGACCCGCCTCGCGCTCGACCCCGAGTTGAGTTCGCCGGATGTGATGGCCCACATCTTCAACATCACCTTTCTGCTCGCCCGCCAGATCCATCGCGTCACCGATTTGTTCGTGGAGGTTCATCCGCGGCATGCGGGTTTCTACCAGCGGATGATGGGCTACCGGGTCGCCGGCCCGGTTCGGACCTGCCCGCGGGTGAACGCGCCGGCGGTGCTGCTGCATCTGTGCCTGGATTATGCCGAGCAGCAGATCAGTCGACTGGCTGGCCGCAAAGAGCCGGGCGACCGCAGCATGTACAGACGGTGCCTGTCGCCGATCGAACAGCATTCGCTGTTGCAGAACCTTGTGACACGGGTACCGATGGCCGCTTGACAGCCCCTCCGGACCGAGCACCCAGCCGTTCACGACGACTGCCCTTTGTCATCGTTTTCGGCCAGATCTTGCGCATGTCATCATGACGGATAAAATGAAGTCATGGACATTCAAATCATTCATCATGGTGCCAGGGACGGGGTCACCGGATCCTGCCACCAACTCGTCGTCGACCGCCGCAACAGCCTGCTGATCGACTGCGGCCTGTTTCAGGGTGCGGAAACCTCGCAGGACGGTCGCGGCAGCGCGGAGCAACTGCAGATCGGGTTCCCGATCGACACCGTACGGGCGCTGGTCGCGACCCATGTGCATATCGACCATGTCGGACGCATCCCGTACCTGCTGGCGGCAGGTTACACTGGGCTGATCCTATGCAGTGAACCCTCCGCACGGCTGCTGCCGATCGTGCTCGCGGACGCGTTCGCGCTCGGTTTCACGCGTGATCGACGTCTGATCGAACGCTATCTGCGCATCGTCGAATCCCGCATCGTCGCACTGCCGTACCGCCAGTGGCACACCGTGGTCGACAATCCGGACTCGAGATGCCGCATCCGGCTGCAGCGGGCCGGCCACATCCTCGGTTCCGCGTATGTCGAGTGCGACCTGCACGATCTGAAGTCGGGCGAGCGCAAGCGTGTGCTGTTCTCGGGCGATCTCGGCGCACCGCACGCACCCATCCTGCCTGCGCCGACGCCGCCCTGGCACGCCGACGTGGTCGTGCTGGAGAGTACCTACGGCGACCGCGCCCATGCCAATCGGCGCACCCGTCGCCAGTATTTCGAACAGATACTGGTGCATGCGCTGTCAGATGGCGGCACGGTGGTCATCCCGGCCTTCAGCATCGGCCGGACCCAGGAACTGCTTTACGAACTGGAGGACATGCTGCATCGCCATCGCCAGTCCGGCAAGGCCGCGCCGCTGTGGTCCAGGCTTCGCGTGTATCTGGACTCGCCGCTGGCGAAGCGCTTCACCGACGAATACCGGCGCCTGAAGCCGTTCTGGGATGCGGAGGCGCTCGCCAGGATCCGCGCCGGCCGCCAGCCGCTGGCCTTCGACCAACTCGTCGCGATCGACGCGCATGATGCGCACCTGGCCAATGTCCGCCGGCTCGCGGGCAACGACGAGCCCGCGGTCGTCATCGCGGCGAGCGGAATGTGCGCGGGCGGCCGTGTCGTAAACTACCTGAAGGCGATGCTCGGCGATCCGCGCAACGACGTGCTGTTCATGGGCTATCAGGCGGCCGGCACGCCCGGCCGGACGATTCAGCAGTATGGGCCGCGTGGCGGCTATGTGGATCTGGACGGCGAACACGTCACGATCCGCGCCGGCATCCACACGTTGTCCGGCTACTCGGCCCACGCCGACCGCGACGACCTCACCCGCTTCATCACCCGCATGCGCCACCTGCCGAGCGAAGTGCGCCTGATCCACGGCGAACGCACCGCGCGCGAAGCCCTGGCGACACACCTGACCGAACGCACCGGCGGCAAGGTGAAGGTCGTGCCGTAGGGATGGCTTCGGCGCGGACGTATGCCCGATCCGCGCCCATGCGGCCCGATCACCCGCGAAAAGCAGAAAAGCCCGGAAAACTCCCGGGCTTTTCTGCTTTTGATATGGCGGAGAGGGTGGGATTCGAACCCACGTGCCAGGTTTCCCTGACCATCCGATTTCGAGTCGGCGCCGTTATGGCCACTTCGGTACCTCTCCGGATCCGGCGGCAATCGCCGGGAGGCCGAATTATACGCACAAGCCTGCCGTGCGACAACGTCGACGGCGCGCATATTGCGGGGCCCGCAGACTCGCCCGGATCAGCGTTCGCGCAGACTCTCGCTGGCGACCTGGAGCAAGGGGCCGAGGAAGTATTCGAACAGGCGGCGCTTGCCGAGCCGGATCTCGACAAGCACCGACATGCCGGGCGATAGCCGCACCTGACGGCCGTCGACATTCAGGTGATCCCGTGCAAGCCGCACCCGCGCGGCGAATACCAGGCCGAGGGTCTCGTGCTGGATCGCATCGGACGACAGGCTTAGGATCTCGCCCTCGATGGTGCCGTATCGGGTGAACGGAAAGGTCTCGACCTTGATCTCGACGCGCTGGCCGGGCACGACGAAACCGATGTCCTTGTTCGCCACCATCGCCTCGACCTCCAGCGGACTGTCGAGCGGCACGACGACCATCAGCGCTTGCGCCGGCGTCACGACACCGCCGACGGTGTGAACGGCGAGCTGCTGCACGACGCCGTCGACCGGCGCGTCCAGCCGAAACGCGCGCTCGCGGGCCTCGGCCTTGCGCAGTTCCTGCGTCAGCACCGCCCGGCGTTCCTCGGCAGCCAGCAGTCGGTCCAGCCATTCCCGTCGCGTCTCCGCGATGATGCGCGCCCGGTTGCGGTGCGCCTCCTCGATCGCGGCATCGATCTGGGCCAGCGTCTCCAGTTGCGCCGCGAGTTCGCGTTCCTGTTCGATGCGGGTTTGCTCCAGTTCCAGAAAGTGGTGGCGCGACACGAAGCGTTTGTCCAGCAGGTCACGAAGGTCCCTCACCCGCTGTTCGACGATGGGCAGCGTGCGTTGCAGCTTCTCGGTCCGGGCCTGCGTCGCGCGGCGTTCGGCCTCACGGCGGGCGATCTCGGCATCAAGTTGCTCGATTGCGGACAGAAAGGCCGCGTAGGTGCCTTCGACCACGCGCTGAACGGTTCCGAGTCCGGCCGGACCGAAATCCGTATCCGACATTGAACCGCGTTCGAGCGCGGCGAGCAGTGCCCGGCTTCGGTGCGCGTCGAGCACGAGGCTGTCCCGCTCGCCTCGCAGGCGCTCGACATCGGCGCGCGCCTGCGTCGGGTCGAGCACCAGCAGCGGCTCGCCGGCGCGCACCGACTGGCCATCGCGCACATGGACGGCCTGGACGGTGCCGGCCTCGATCGACTGGATCAGCTTGCTGCGGCTGTCGGGCACGATCTTGCCGCCGGCGGTGGCGACCACGTCGATCTGCCCGAATGCGGCCCAGCATACGGCCAGCAGTGCGAACAGCAGGATCAGACCGATAACGATGCGCGGCGCCGGATGGACCGGGGTCTCCTGCAGGGCCAGGGTCGCCGGCAGGAAACGCGCCTCGTGCGGCAGACGCTGCGGCGGCTGCAGGTCGCGGCGATGTCGCCAGGCATGGCCGAACACCTTGCGGTAGCGGTGCAGCAGTTCTCGAAATGCGTCGAAGCGGACGCCCATGTCAGCGCCCCTGCAGACGCAGCAGCTGCGCGTAGGCGCCCCCTTGCCGGCGCGCGAGTTCGTCATGCGAGCCGACCTCGACGATCTCGCCACGCTCCATCACGACGATCCGGTTGGCGTCGCGCACCGCAGTGAGCCGATGCGCGATGATGATGACGGTGCGCCCGCTGCAGATCGCGCGCATGTTGCGCTGAATCACGCTTTCGGACTCGTAGTCGAGCGCGCTGGTTGCCTCGTCGAAGATCAGGATGCGCGGACGCCCCATCAAAGCCCGTGCGATCGCGATGCGCTGTCGCTGCCCGCCGGACAGAGTGGAGCCGTGTTCGCCGACGACAGTGTCGTAGCCGTCGGGCAGTTCCAGGATGAAGTCGTGCGCACCGGCGAGCTTCGCGGCGTCGATGGCCTGTTCGATCGGTGCGCCCGGTTCGGTCAGCGCGATGTTCTCCCGGATCGAGCGGTTGAACAGCAGGTTGTCCTGCATCACGACGCCGATCTGGCGGCGCAGCGACGCGGCATCGGCCTGGGCGAGATCGATGCCGTCCACCAGCACCCGACCCCGCTCGGGCACGAACAGGCGCTGCACCAGCCGCGCGAGCGTGCTCTTGCCCGAACCGGAGCGGCCGACGATGCCGACGACCTCGCCCGGTTCGACCGAGAGGCTCACCCCGCGCAGCACCTCCGGTCCGTCCGGTCGATAGCGAAAGCGCACCTGGTCGAACTCGATCCGGCCGGTCAGCGGCGGCATCGTCGAGCGGTTGCCACGCACCAGTTCGGTTCGCGTATTGAGGATGTCGCCGAGGCGCTGGACCGAGATGCCGACCTGCTGGAAATCGGTCCACAGTTGCGCCAGACGCATGATCGGCTGGGCTACCCGCGCGGCCAGCATGTTGAACGCGATCAACTGCCCGACCGTCAGCTCGCCGTCGATGACCAGCCGGGCGCCCAGCCACAGCGTGCCGACGGTGACCAGCTTGCCGACCAGATTGACGCTCTCGTGCGCGAGCGTAGACAACGTGTTGGCGCGGAAACTGGCCGACACGTAGCTGGCGAGCTGATTGTCCCAGCGGCGCGTCATCTGCGGCTCGACCGCCATGCTCTTGATCGTATCGACCCCCGACACCGCCTCGACCAGAAAAGCCTGATTTTCGGCGCCGCGGTTGAACTTCTCGTGCAGCCGCGCGCGCAACAGTGGCGTGATCGACACCGAGATCAGCGCGTACAGCGGCAGCGACGCCAGCACCACCAGCGTCAGCCAGCCGCTGTAGAACAGCATCACCGCGATGAACACGACCGAGAAGAACACGTCCAGCACGACCGTGATCGCGTTGCCGGTCAGGAAGGAACGGATGCTCTCGAGCTCGCGCACCCGCGCGACCGAATCGCCCACCCGCCGCGCCTGGAAGTACGCCAGCGGCAAGGCCAGCAGATGCCGGAACAGGCGTGCGCCCAGTTCGACGTCGATGCGGCAGGTGGTGTGCGCGAACACATAGCTGCGCAAGCCGGACAGCACCACCTCGAACAGCGACACCGCGAGCAGCCCGATCGCGATCACGTCCAGCGTCGTGAGGCCACGATGAACCAGCACCTTGTCCATCACCACCTGGAAGAACAGGGGCGTGACCAGCGCGAACAGTTGCAGCACGAAGGACACCAGCAGCACCTCGCCGATCAGCCGCCGATGCCTGACCAGCGCCGGGATGAACCACGAGAAATCGAAGCGCGCGAGTTCGCCGGTCATCGACGCGCGCGACGCGAACAGGATCAGTTGCCCGTTCCAGGCCTGCGCAAACGCGTCCCGGCCGATCACCCGCGGCCGAGGGTCCCGTGGATCATGGACCAGCACCTTGTCCGCGTCGGCACGTGCGAGCACGATGAAGTCGCCGCTTGTGGTTACCGCTATCGCCGGCAACGGGGTACGGTCCAGGCGCTGCAGCGACGTCGTCACCCGGGTGGCCTGAAGCTGCAGGTTTTTTGCCGCGAGCAGGATGTCACTGACGCTCAGGGGCTGACCGTCATGGGCGAACTCGTGCGCGAGCTGATCGGGATCGACCGCCACGCCGTGATAGCGGGCGAGCATGACCAGGCAGGCGAGCGCGGTGTCGGGCGCCGCGTCCGGGGCGGAGCCGGGCGACGCGTGTGCTTCGCGGGCGTTCGGCGCGAACGCGAGTGTGTCTGAAGTCATCCGGGCGCGATGTGGGTTTGATCGGGTAAGGGTGAGGGTGAGAAGGGGCGCGCCCGCGCTTCTACCCCTGCGCGGGCGCGCGCTTACACCCTCCGGACAGGAGAGTGCGCGAGCCGGATCTACTGCCAGCTTGCGGCGATCACCGGATCGAGCGTCTCGCGATAATGAGCCGGCAGACTGCTCTGGCCCGCCGCCGGCGGCGCGAATGCGGCCATCGCCGAGACCAGCGCATCGACCTGCCCGTCCTCGAGCAGGCCACCGTCATGGGTGCGGATCTGCTCGATGCGGTACGCGTCGTCCGCATACCAGTTCATGACGGTGACACTGTCCGGCGTGCCGACGATGCTGACTTCCAGATCCGACCCGTTTCGGGCGAACCAGAGCTGATCGGCGGTCACGCCCGCTGCGAACTTCAGTACATCGACGTTTCCGGGCGTAAGATCGTGATCGAGAATCGTGTCCTGACCCGAGCCACGCCCGAACAGATAGGTGTCGTTGCCGCGTCCGCCTTCGAGATGGTCGTTGCCGATGCCGCCGTCCAGCACATCGTCGCCGTCGCCCCCATACAGCTGATCGTCACCGGCCCCGCCGCGCAGCACGTCGTTGCCGTCCCCGCCATGCAGACGATTGTTGCCATCGTTGCCGACCATGATGTTGTCGAGTTCGTTACCGCGACCTTCCAGATGCTCCGCTCCGAGCAGGGTCAGGTTCTCGACATGTTCGGGTAGCTTGAAGCTGACCGTGGACCTGACTGTATCCACCCCTTCGCCTTCGAACTCGATGACCTTGTCGCCCGGGTTGTCGACGATATAGATGTCGTCGCCCGTCCCGCCGTACATGAAGTCGGCGGCCGCAGCGCCATCGAGGGTGTCGTTGCCGGCGCCGCCGTACAGGCGGTTGGACGCACCGTTGCCGATGATGGTGTTGTCGAGATCGTTGCCGGTGCCGTTGCGCGCACCGTCGCCGATCAGGTGCAGATGCTCGACATGATCGGGCAGCGCATACGAGATCGTGCTGAACACGGTGTCGATGCCTTCGCCGGCACGCTCGACCACGACGTCGCCCCGATCGTCGACATGGTAGAAGTCGTTGCCGCGGCCGCCGATCATCCGATCGCGGCCCGGGCCACCGTCCAGCACGTCGTTGCCGTCGCCTCCGATCAGCGTGTCGTCACCGGCGAGGCCGAGCAGCGTGTTGTGGCCGGCGTTGCCTACGATGACGTTGTCGAACGCGTTGCCAGTGCCGGAGATCGACGCGGTGCCGACCAGGCGCAGGTTCTCGACATGCTCGCCCAGCGTCCATGAGATGCGGCTCTCGACGGTGTCGATGCCGCCGTCGGCATGTTCGACCACCACGTCGTCCGGATCGTCGACGATGTAGGTGTCGTCACCGTCGCCGCCGCTCATCACGTCGGCGCCACCGCGCCCGTCGAGCCAGTCGTTGCCGTCGCCCCCGATCAGCACATCGTCGCCGGCACCCCCGACCAGGATGTTGCTGGCCGTCTGGCCCTCGAGCGTCTCGCCCGCATCCCCGGCCCACTGGATCGCATCCAGGGCAAAGCTCCGGCCATCGTCGAAGCCGACCGTGTCGAGCCGGTACGCATCCTCGGCCATGGTGTGGAACCAGTTTGCGATCGCGATGCGATCACGGCCGTTCGCATGCACGAAAACCAGTCGGTCGGCCTCGACCACGATCGCAAGGTCCGATGGATTGATGCCGGGGCCGAACCGCAGTCCATCCTCGCCCGCATCGCCATGGGTCTCGACGATGATGTCGGCACCGTCGCCAAGCCTGAAGACATAGGTGTCGTCGCCTTCCCCGCCATACAGGATGTCGTCGCCCGCGCCGCCGTGAAGCACGTCGTCACCCGGCCCGCCCAGCACCAGGTCGTGCCCGGCCCCGCCGGACAGGGTCGCGCCCACATCGGCACCGATGACGACGTCGCTGCGGGGAGTGCCCGCGCCATCCACCCGCAGTCCCGAATAACCGAAATCGGACAATGCCGCGACGATGCCGGGCAGCAGATGGGGATCGTCGACTGCGAGTGCCAGCCAGTCCCGCAGTTGTCCATGACCATCCCAGCCCAGGCCGGCCAGCCGGGTCCCGACGAGGCGCTGCAGGTCCAGCAGATCCCGAACCGCCTCTCCCGGTGCGTCGGCGAAGCGGGCCTCGAAGGCCGCGTGCATGCCGTCGAAGCTGAACTGGATGCCGGCGTCGGTGATGGAGAGGCTGAGCGTCGCGACATAGGGTTGGAGCCGCGTCTGCAGCAGCAGCGCATCGTAGACCGACGTGCGCAGCGCGTTCCACGCCTGGTCGAGCAGATGGCGTCGCTCGGCGAAGAGATCCACGGCGACCTGCGGGGCATCGGCTGCCGGCACGCCGAAGGCGCGTCCGCTGAAGCGCTCCAGCGTCTGCAACCGGTCCATCCACACGTCGAACGCGTCGCTTCCCGCGACGACGCCGGCGATGTTAACGGTCGTCGGTCGCCCGCCGTAGGCTCCGTCGCCGGTCACCGCCAGTTCGGACGTCCTGCCCCACTCCACAATCAGCTGGTCGAGCAGCGCCATCTGTTCGGCACGGGTGTCGGCGACGGAGTAGGCCTGCAGCAGTGCGGCCAGATCGGGCGACAGCGTCGCCGCCTCGCGCAGCCCGCGCACCGCGCCCGAGCCGTTCATGTCCGGCAGGATGGCGGTCACCTCGGTCAGCGGGATCGCGTCGGTGAAGCGGCTGCGGAAGGTGTCCTCGATCAGGTCGATGTCGCCCATTTCGGCGGTCACCTCGCCCAGCGTGCCCGACGATCCGTCTAGCCGCGTGAAGGTGCCGAGATCCGCGATCAGGTTGCCATTGGCCAGCGGGGTGCGGTTCGCGCGCTTGTCGACGCTCAGCGCCACGATACCGAGTTCGTCGAGCGTGAACAGCTCGTCGGCCTGGCTGACCCCGTCCTGATTCAGGTCCCGCCACACACGGAGCGCGCTCCAGTTGGCATCCTCGACATCGACGACACCATCGCCATTGGTGTCCTGCTGTGCCAGCGCATCGAATCCGTCCACCGCCCGCCCGATCACGGCACCGGTCTCGTCGTGCAGCGGCGTCGAGTCACCGAACAATTCCGTGCCGTCGTCGATTGTCCCGTTGCCGTTGCGATCGAGCACCAGAAACCCGTCATCCGGAAGCACCCAGCCCGACGCGGTACGCACGCCGTCACCGTTG
This sequence comes from Denitraticella aggregata, assembly GCF_048158365.1. Taxonomy (NCBI): domain Bacteria; kingdom Pseudomonadati; phylum Pseudomonadota; class Betaproteobacteria; order Rhodocyclales; family Zoogloeaceae; genus Denitraticella; species Denitraticella aggregata. Next base: position 97,273 of record NZ_JBLLNL010000003.1, read on the forward strand.
TGGTCGAAGAACACCGGGTTCGCGGCGTCGATGCCGATCGTCTCCAGACCGTCGCCATCGAGATCGAGTGTGAGCGGGTCGCGACGGAGGATGGCGGCCTGGGCTGAATTGAACAGATTGCCGATCGCATCGGGGATTCCGTCGATGGTTGCGCCCACACCGAAAGCGAACTCAAGAAATTCGGCGGCGAACAGATCAGAAACACTGTGCCCGGGCAACGGCATCGCCTCATTGGTGAAGCGATCGATCGAATGCGACCACCACCCGAGCGTACCGATGCCGGCTGCACTCAGAAACGGAAATCTCGACGCGAGCAGCACCGCTGCTGCGGCCGCGACCTCGGAAGGCACCACATGCGTTTCCACCGCACCGAGATGAGACGTTCCGGGAGCAATCGAAAAAGGGTCGAAACCGGTGCGGTGATTGGTGATGTGGTCGAAGTCGCCGTTGGGGTCGATGTCTAGCCTGTACAGATCATTCAGGCCGGCAATCAACTCCTTCGTTCCAAACGCATTGAAGGTGACAGCCTGGAACCCGGTCTCCGCGGCCAGGAGTTGAGTCAGGGAACCCCCAAGCGAGTGACCCGTCAGCGTAATCTGGGCACCGGGATTCGCCGCCCTGACAGTGTTCAAGAACCTCTTTGCGTAGATGTACTGGTACGGCAATTCACCCTTCGCCATCTGGATGTCGGCCTGCACGTCACCGTCAGCACCGAGAATCTCCGTACCACGACTTGCAACCACGACTTCACCAGTTGCGGTTTTGACGAACGCCACCCCCTGGAATCCCGTCGGATTCTCGAGAGGTGGAATGTCGAGCCTCTCCCAACCGGGCATAGCTCCCTCATTTTCGTATGCAAGCGCCGAAAGCTTCGCCAACTCTTCATTCGTTGCCATCCTCGTCTCCTCCACTACGATTTTGCCGATGATTGTTGAGCCCGCCATCAGGAAACTGATTGCGGTCGAAACACCCATTCCCTCCCCCTTCAAGGGGGAGGCCAGGAGGGGGATGGGTCATGGGCGCGCGCCGCTTCAGACCCATCCCCTCCCCAACCCTCCCCTTGAAGGGGAGGGAGAGTTGATGTCGGCCTTCTGTCAGGCCCGTCTAATTGGTACTGTCCTTACCTTCAATCGCATTGACCGGTTCGCACGAGACTCCGTGAAGCCGATCCCGCTGCTGCTGCGTGCGTCGCCCCAGATTCTTCATTCCGCTGCGATGCATAAGACATAATGTCCAGTCCGCCGCCAGCTCGGTCACTCGAAACATCTCCAGCATGATGCGATCGGGGATATCGAAGGACAGAGCCTCCGGCTTGAAGGCTCGGGACGCTGGCTGCTCGCCCTGACCCACTTCCGTCGGTAAACTGAGACGGTTGATCAGTTTCTGCGGTGTGCCAAAGTACGCACACGCAGCTTCAAGTTCGAAGTATGCGAGACCATCGTCATAGCCTCGATGAAAGCTGAGGTAGGGCGCAGCAAAGCCGGCCTCGGCGTACCTTCTTTGGTTATCCGTTTTCGGGAATCTGTGCCAAGTCGAGTGACCCGGCGTAAATGTCTTGGCGCCGACGTCCCGCCTGTACATCCCCTGCCCCGGCAACCCACCCCCCATCGGCAGCTGCGACGGGTGCATCACGTAGCGCTCGCCGGGCGGCCATACGATCGGGGCCTGGTTGTCGAGCAGGCCTACGATGCGGCAGCGGTAGGTCGGGCGGTCGTGGAACTCCATGCGGACGACCTTGATGCCGATCAGCCACAGGTAGCCGTCTTCGAGACCATCGTCCTGCACAGGCAGACCGAAGCGCTCGGCGTACTGGGGGCTCCAGGCCCATTCGACGACGGCGGCGCGGTGGCCGAGGACCGGGTCGGAGGCCTCCGGCAATAGCGGGGCGGGTTCGGATGCAAAGGCCGGCAGCGCCACGACGATGGACACGAGCCGGGCGACCCACAGCATGTGATTGCTCGGCGACATCACCGGACCTCTCCGTTCTTCGGTGCGCATTTGGCCCATTCGGTCAGCACCTTCTCCCAGGCCGAATCGGCATCGAAGCCCTCGACGAGACCGTCGCCGGTGGTGGACCCGGTGAAGTTGCCGATTCCGTGACTGGTCATATAGACGGGCTCGTAGGCTGGATGGCCGATGCGCCGGAGCGCTCGACAGGCACTGACATGCCTGGGCGCCTCACTGTCGATTCCCGTGACTGCAAGCTTGAAGGCGTTGCGGTCTTTCTCGTCGAGGGCCCCAAAGGCATTCGCGATCACGATCGACATTGCCTGATGCGCTGTCCGGTCCTTGACGCGATACATATCGAAGCGACCATATGCCCCACCGAGCATGTAGAGCCCCAGCGCATCGTCGATCCGGCCCGCCCGCGCACACTCCGCCGCGCCGCTGACCAGACCGACCGGGTTGTAGCGATTGTCGAGCTCATGCAGGCCGGCACAGCGATCGAGCACCCGCCCGAACTGGTCGCGTGCGTAGAGCTCCAGCCCGGCGACCGACAGCCCCACCAGCAGCACGAACACCAGCAAACCCTTGAATATCCTCTTGACCCAGACCATCCGCGATCTCCTCGAACGATTGCGACGACCGCTTGCACGGCCAGCGGCGCCCTGAATGGGTGATTCGCGCTGCCGGGCTTGTCGTCGGATTCATGCTGCGTCAGTCGACGCCTGAGATTCTGCATCAGCGAGAATGCTTTTGGAATACCTTTATTGCATATTTTTTAAGTGACCGGGCGGCAGTCGGACACTTCGCGGCGTGCAAGTCGGTCGTCGCCGTCCCGCGAGCGAGCCTTCGCATGGCTGCGTGGCCGGACCGGCGCACAGAAACCTGATTTCGCTGCTCAGGAATTGATTCAAATCATGGAGACCCCTCCGACGCGCCCACAGAATGCGTTCAACCTTCGGGTTGCATGGCGTTAACGCGCATTCCGTAAAAAACAATGAGGGGAAAACCATGAGCGGCACCTTCACCAAGGCGATGGCCCGCAATATCTTCTACGGCGGGACCGTCTTCTTCTTCCTGCTTTTCCTGGCCTTGACCTTCGACACGATGAAGGTACTGCCCAAGTCCGACAACCGCGGGGAGCTGACACCCGGCGCGATTGCGGGCAAGCACATATGGGAGACACGCAACTGTCTCGGTTGCCATACGTTGCTGGGCGAGGGCGCCTACTTCGCACCCGAACTGGGCAACGTCTATGAGCGCCGTGGCCCGGACTTCATCAAGGCCTGGATGCAGGCGATGCCGACCAATGCACCGGGCCGGCGGCAAATGCCCCAGTTTCACCTGACCGACCAGGAGCTGAACGATCTCGTCGAGTTCTTCCGTTACACCAACGGCATCAACACGCAGGACTGGCCGCCAAACATCGAGGGTTGATCAGGTTCGCGAATCGGAAACTGAAAGGGGATAAACAATGAAATATCAATCACAAGCGGTCGCGATGCCGTACTTCATCGCGGCGATTGCACTGTTCGTCGGGCAGATCCTGTTCGGTCTGGTACTCGGCTTCCAGTACGTGGTCGGCGATTTCCTGTTCCCGGAAATCCCGTTCAACGTCGCACGTATGGTCCATACCAACCTGCTGATCGTATGGCTGCTGTTCGGCTTCATGGGCGCCGCCTACTATCTCGTACCCGAGGAGGCCGAGACGGAGCTGTACAGTCCGAAGCTCGCGCTGGCGCTGTTCTGGATCTTCCTGGTCGCCGGCGTGCTGACGATCCTGGGCTATCTGCTGGTCGACTACAACACGCTCGCGTCGATGACAGGTAATGACATTCTCGCGACGATGGGTCGAGAGTTTCTCGAGCAACCCTTGCTGACCAAGATCGGCATCGTGGTGGTGGCGCTGGCCTTCCTGTTCAACATCAGCATGACCATGCTGAAGGGCCGCAAGACGGTCATCAACATCGTGCTGCTGCTCGGCCTGTGGGGCCTCGCGATCTTCTTCCTGTTCGCGTTCTACAACCCGTCCAACCTGGTGCTCGACAAGTTCTACTGGTGGTGGGTGGTTCACCTCTGGGTGGAAGGCGTCTGGGAACTGATCATGGCTGCGCTGCTGGCCTTCGTGCTGATCAAGGTCACCGGGGTCGACCGTGAGGTCATCGAGAAGTGGTTGTACGTGATCATCACGCTGGCCCTGGTCACCGGCATCATCGGAACTGGTCACCACTACTTCTGGATCGGCACGCCGAGCTACTGGCAGTGGTGGGGTTCGATCTTCTCCGCACTGGAGCCGATCCCGTTCTTCGCGATGACCGTCTTTGCGTTCAACATGGTCAACCGCCGCAAGCGCGAGCACCCGAACAAGGCTGCCGTGCTGTGGGCACTGGGCACCGGCGTGATGGCCTTCCTCGGCGCGGGTGTATGGGGCTTCCTGCACACGCTCGCACCGGTGAACTACTTCACCCACGGTTCGCAGATCACCGCGGCGCACGGTCACATGGCCTTCTACGGCGCCTATGTGATGGTGGTCATCACCATCATCAGCTACGCGATGCCGATCCTGCGCGGCCGTGCCGCCAACGACGAGCGGGCGCAGGTGCTGGAGATGTGGAGCTTCTGGGTCATGACCATCGCGATGGTGTTCATCACGCTGTTCCTGACCGCCGCCGGCATCCTGCAGGTGTGGCTGCAGCGGGTCGCCGACACGCCGATGCCGTTCATGATGGTTCAGGACCAGGTCGCGATGTTCTACTGGATGCGCATCTGGGCCGGGGTCGCGTTCATGATCGGTCTGGTGATGTATGTCTCGAGCTTCTTCGTAAGGGGTCAGAGCCGACCGCTGATCACCGCGTGACATTGCGCTTCATCCCCGCCGCGCCCCGGGCCTGACCGGAACGCGCGGCGGCTCTCCCGGAAGGCGACCCCCAGGTCGCCTTCTTTCGTTTTGCGGTCGCGACCCCGGCGCGGTCGAGTTAACCAGCGTCAAGGTGCGACGCTGTGCCCCGCCCTAGACTGCGGCGCATGACTCTGCAATCGAACGCGTTGCCGCTACCCATCGAACCGGTTCGAACCGCCGTCCCGGCGCCGCGCCTGCATGGCGATCTTGCGATCTGGGTGTTCATCCTGGCCGAGTTGCTGGTGTTCGGCGTCTTCTTCGCCGCCTACGCATTCGCCCGCGCGAACAACGTCGAGCTGTTCAATGCCGAGCAGGCCACGCTGGACCGCGATGCGGGCGCGATCAACACGGTGCTGCTGCTGACCTCGAGCTTTTTCGTCGTGCGCGCGGTGCAGGCAGCCGCGGCCAGCCGTGGCGCGGCCGCGTCACGCTGGCTCATCGGCGCGACCCTGTGCGGTCTGGGCTTCGTCGCGATCAAGCTTTTTGAATTCGGGGTCAAGTTCGGCCAGGGCATCAGCCTGTCTTCCAGCACCTTTTACATGTTCTACCTGTCGCTGACCTTCTTCCATTTCATGCACGTGCTGCTCGGCCTGGTGATCCTGGCCGCGCTGTGGCACAACGCGCGCCGCAATCGCTACGGGCCGGGCGCGATGAACGGCATCGAGAGCGGCGCAGCCTACTGGCACATGGTCGATCTCGTGTGGCTGGTGCTGTTTCCGCTCGTCTATGTGATGCGATGAGGCCATCCACGATGACTGCACCCGATCCGACCTCCCCCGTCACGCCTGATGCGCCCGGTTCATCGACCGGTCGCATGGCGCCCGACGCGGATCTCGACCACCGGGTCCATGGCACGCCGCAACGGGCGCTGGTGATCTGGCTGTTTCTGATCGCCGCAACGATTCTCGCGTGGGCGATCGGCGAGCGCGGCATGGCCGGGCCCGCCATCGTCGCGCTGCTGTTCGTGCTCGCGTTCGTGAAGGGCAGCCTGGTGATTCTCGACTTCATGGCGGTACGGCACGCGCCGCGTCTGTGGCGCTATGTGATGCTCGGATGGCTGGGCGCCGTATGCGCGCTGATCGGATTGGCTTACTGGAAAGGACTGAACCTATGAAACTCGAAACACCGGGAACGCAACTCCCCTTCTACCAGGCCAGCAACGACGAGATCGAGGTGTTCGAGCACGCTTGGAAGAACCGCCTGCCGCTGCTGATCAAGGGTCCGACCGGCTGTGGCAAGACGCGCTTCGTGGTACACATGGCGGCGCGGCTGGGTCTGCCCCTCTACACGGTCGCCTGCCATGACGACCTGACCGCGGCCGATCTGGTCGGGCGTCACCTGATCGGCGATGGCGAGACCACCTGGTGCGACGGCCCGCTGACCCGTGCGGTGCGCGAGGGCGGGATCTGCTATCTGGACGAAGTGGTCGAGGCGCGCAAGGACACCACCGTGGTGCTGCACCCGCTCGCGGACGACCGGCGCATCCTGCCGATCGACCGCACCGGCGAACTGCTCGAGGCGCCGCCGTCGTTCATGCTGGTGGTGTCCTACAATCCGGGCTACCAGAACCTGCTCAAGGGCATGAAGCCCTCGACCCGGCAGCGTTTCGTCAGCCTGCGCTTCGACTTCCCGCTGGCCGAGCACGAAACCCGCATCGTGCTGGGCGAGTCCGGTTGCACGCCGGATCTCGCCACCCGCCTGGTCAGCATCGCGCAGTCGCTGCGCAGCCTCAAGGATCAGGATCTGGAGGAAGCGGTCAGTACCCGCCTGCTGGTCTACGCCGCGCTGCTGATCCGCGACGGCATGCCGCCGCTGACCGCCTGCCGGGCCGCGATCGTCGAAAGCCTGACCGACGACCCGGAGGTGGCCGAGGCGCTGATGGAAGTGATCTCCGCCACCTTCGGTCACTGACCGCCGACCTCACACCCGGAGTACCGCACATGGCCGAACGCAAACCCAATCTGCTCAAGGAACAAATGCCCGGACCGCCGCTCGCGATCCTGGCCGAAGCATTGTTCCTCGCCAACCTGATGATCATCCCGGTGCTCGGCTTCGCGCTGAACGTGTTGCTGTGGCACAGGCACCGGCATCATGAGTCGCCGATCGTGCGCAACCATGTCGAGCAGACGATGTTTACCAGCATCTGGGGCGGTGCGATCCTGGTCGGGGTCAGCGTGTTCGTATTCCTGCTCGGGGGCCTGGACAATCCGATATCGTGGGTGGTCGGCGTGCTGTACTTCGTGTGCGTGCATGCGACCCTGATCCTGCTCGGTGTGCTGGGCCTGAACAAGGCCATGCTGGCGCAGAAGTGGCGCTACCCGATCCTCGGCCCGGTCGTCGAAGACTGAGTGGCCGCGATCGAGACCGGCATGAATACACACGGCGAAACGCTACACGCGATGGGCACCCCGGTCGCACCTGTGCGGAGCGCCGCCGCTGCGCGCGGGGTGCACGCTCGCCGCGTGATCCCGATCGCGTCGGCGAGCCCGGATGCCTCGTGCCGACCGGATACCGGCCACACCCAGCGCAAGCGTTCGCTGTGGCAGATCGGCTTCTTCGTGCTGTTCATCCTCGCACCGGTGTTCGACCTGCTGCGTTTCGACCTCCACGCCGGTCATGCCTGGCTGCTCGGCATGGAATGGCGTCTCGGCCTGAATGCGTTCTTCGCCGGACAGATCGGCGCGCTGGAGATGGGGGCGAACCTGATGTTGCGCCTGTTCCTGCCGCTGGTGGGCGGTGCGGCGCTGTTCCTGTTCGCGGCCTGGAAATGGGGGCGACTCTATTGCGGCTGGCTGTGCCCGCACTTCTCGGTGGTGGAGACGATCAACCGGGTCATGACCCGTGCGTCGGGCAAACCCAGCGTGTGGGATCGCGACAAGTTGCCGCCCTGGCGGCCGGATGGACGCCCGTGGCGGCCGGATGCGCGCTGGTGGGCCGTGGTGCTGCCGGCGGCGGTCGGCTTCGCGTTCGTTTGGGCGGTCGTGCTGTTGACCTACCTGCTGCCGCCCGCCGAAGTGTATGGCAACCTGTTCAACGGCACGCTGACCCGCAACCAGGCGATCTTCATCACCGCCGCCACGCTGGTGCTGTCGGCCGAGTTCCTGTTCGCGCGGCATCTGTTCTGCCGCTTCGCGTGCGCGGTCGGACTGTTCCAGAGCCTTGCCTGGATGGGCAACCGCGATGCGATGGTGGTCGGCTTCGCGCGTGCCCGGGCGTCCGCATGCGGCACCTGCCTGCCCGACCGCGGCTCTGCCTGCGAGGCGGCCTGCCCGATGCGGCTGGCGCCACGCAACATCAAGCGCCACATGTTCACCTGCACGCAATGCGGCCAGTGCATCGATGCGTGCAACCAGACCCAGCACGACAACCCGGACGGGCCGCTGCTCGAATGGGTCAGCGACGAGGCCGCACGGCAGAACGAAGCCGGATTCCGCTCCGGCGCGCTGATGCGCAGGCGACAGGAGTAGTCGGGCAATGGAAGAGACCATCGGCAAATTCTGGCACCGACTGATCACCCGCGCCGCCGAGCGGCACTATCCCGAGGCCGCGGTGCGGCTCAAGGAGATCGAGCGCACCGCCGGCGTGTTCTTTCGTGCGATGGGCGGCGACCCCGGTCTGCGGGTGGCGGCCGCGACGATAGACGAGCACGGCGCGCGTCGCAGCCTGCTCGCCCGCATCGCCGGCGTCGGCCAGCATGCCGCACGTGCGCGCATGGACCCCTCGACGCTGAGGCTGCCGCCCGAGATCGATGTATTCCCGGAGCGGACACTGAACCGCGACCTCTACCTGTGGCTGGCCGCGCTGGCCGCCGCGCACGACCGGTTGCCGCCCTCGGCCGCCTACATGCCGGACACTGCGGGCGACTTCCTGCGCAACCAGGCTGCCACCTGCGCCGCGCTCGAGCGCTGGCCCGGTATCGCGCCGCGTTACCGCAGGCTGGTCGAGGCCTACCGCGGCGCGCGCAACACGCCCAAGGGCGGCACAGCGCAGGAGGCTCAGCGCGAAGCCGCGATCATGCAGGCGCTCGAGGATCCCGGCAGCGTGCCGGCCCTGCCGGAAGTGCCGGCCGGCACGCCCGAACCCAGGCCCATCCTGCTGTGGCTGAGCGGCTCGCTCGGCGGGGTCGGCGCCGCGGTTCGCTCCGGCGAGGCCGATCCGGAGCAGACCACCCATGGCGCCCCGCAGTCCGAGGAATCCGAACGACGCGCCTATCGCGCGCAACGCGAGGACATGCCGAAGGAGAAGAACGGCGTGTCCATCATGTTCCGCGCCGAGAGCCTGCTCGCCGTGGCCGAATTCCTGCGCATCAACCGACCGACCGACGACGACCCGGACCCGAACGCAGCCGATGCGGCGCGCGACCTCGATCATCTGTCGCTCGCGCAGGACAAGGACCCGGTCGCCTCCAAGGTACGCTTCGACCTCGACCTGCCTTCGGCGGCCGAGGACGACATCGTGCTCGGTCCGGGTCTGCCGCTGCCCGAATGGGACTACCGCAAGAGCCGGCTGCTCGAGGACCATGTACGGCTGACCGAGATGACGCCGCGCCACGCCTCGCCACAGCGACTGCCGGCGGACCTGCGCCGCACCGCGCGGCGCCTGCATCAGCAGTTTGCCGCACTGCAGCCCGGACGACGCTGGTTGAAGCAGCGCCCCGACGGCACCGAACTGGATGTGGATGCCGCGGTGCGCGCGCAGACCGACCGCAGCATCGGCCGCAATCCATCGGACCAGTTGTACCTGTCGCTCGAAAAGCGCGAACGCGACCTGTCGTGCATGGTGCTTGCCGACCTGTCGCTGTCGACCGACACCTGGGTGTCCTCCGAGGCCCGGGTCATCGACGTGATCCGCGACGCATTGCTGCTGTTCGGCGAGGCGCTGGGTGCCACCGGCGACCGTTTCGCGCTGTCGGGCTTTTCGTCGCTGAAGCGTTCCAATGTGCGCTTTCACCGGCTCAAGCATTTCGACGACCGCTTCGACGATGCGGTGCGCGGACGGATCATGGCAATCAAGCCCGGCTATTACACCCGGCTCGGCGCAGGCATCCGGCGCGCCAGCCAGCTGCTCTCGCGCGAAGATGCGAGCAGGCGCATTCTGCTGATCCTGTCCGACGGCAAGCCCAACGATCTCGATCTGTACGAAGGCCGCTACGGCATCGAGGACAGCCGCGTCGCGATCGGCGAAGCGCGCAAGCTGGGCCTGGTGCCCTTCTGTGTGACCATAGACCGCGAAGGCGCGGGCTATCTGCCACACCTGTTCGGACCGGCCGGCTACGCCGTCATCCGCAAGCCGGAAGAACTGCCTGCCCGGCTCCCGATGTTCTATGCACAACTGACGAGGTGATGCGACATGTGCCCGACCAACTGTCTGCTTGCTGACGGAGAAGCCGCGACCCACGCCACCCCGAATCCGGACCATCCGGACACGACCGGCCTGGACCCGCTGTTCAAGGTGCTGATGCAGATCCCGCTGCTGCATGGACTGAGCACCAGCGAGATCGCGCGCTTCGCGCGTGGGGTGCGGGAGGTTCGGGTCGGCAAGGGCGAGGTGCTGTTTCATCGCGGCGACCCGTGCCAAGGTTTTCATTTCATCATAGACGGACAGGTCAAGCTCGCCTTCACGTCGTCGGACGGACACGAGAAGGTGATCGAGATCCTGCGCCCCGGCCAGAGCTTCGGCGAAGCCGTGATGTTCATGGACAGGCCCTATGTGGTGATGGCCCAGGCCCTGACCGAATGCACGCTGCTGCATGTCGCGAAGAACGTGGTGTTCGAGGAGATGGGACGCGAACCTGCGTTCTGCCGCAAGATCATCGCCGGCCTCGCGCAGCGGCTGCATCAACTCATCGCCGACGTCGAGGCCTATTCGCTGCGCAACGGGCGCGACCGCATCATCGGCTATCTGCTGCGCGAGGACGAGATGAACGGTGACGCCAGCTCATGCGGTCGGGTCAGCATCCGCCTGCCGACCAACAAGGGCACGATCGCGTCACGCCTGAACCTGACGCAGGAGCATTTCTCGCGGGTGCTGCACGAGCTGATCGACGCCGGCCTGATCGAGGTCGAGGGCCGGACGGTTCATGTGGTCGATATCGAGCGGCTGCGCGCGGCGCTGAGCTGAGTCACTGAGCACAGCAGGACTTTTTTAAGCTTCGGATTCCTTTCCCTTCAAGAGGGAGGTCAGGAGGGGGATGGGTCAAGACCTCAGCGCTTCAACCCATCGTCTTGCAGCCTCAGTGGCTGGTACCTTCTTCCCGCATGACCTTGTTCCACACGTTGTACTTGCCGACCGGTTTGCGCATCGGCAGACGCTTGACCTCCTCCAGCGTTTCGGCGTCGTAGACGACGATCGCGCCGTCGTATTCCCAGTGGCTGGCGAGCGCGTAGTGGCCATCGCGGGTGTATTCGATGTGCGCCAGCGTCTCGCCCGGCGTACCCACGATCTCATGCACCACCTCGAGCTTCTGCTTGTCGATGACCTGCAGGATGTGCTTGGCCTCCGGGCTCATCATCGAATCGACGAAGGCGTAGCGGCTGTTCTCGTGGCTGCGCAGGAAGAAACCGGGGCCCCGGGTCGGAATGCGTGCGACCACCTCGAAGGTCTCGGTGTCGATGACGGTCACTTCGGCCGCCTGCAGGTTCGTGCTCGCCATGACCCTGCGCCCCTGCCACTCCCATGTGATGCCCGAACCCAGATGCGGCATGCCTTCCAGCGGCAGGTCGGCGATACGCCTGCGCGCATCCAGACTCACCACCTGGCCGGTGCCGTTACGCGAGGCACCCATCAGCAGCGAATAGTCCTGGGTGAAGAAGAAATCATCGAGCACGTCGGTCAGACGGGTACGGCGCGGATTCAGGTAGCCGGGGATGAACTCGCCCTCCTTCATGCGGTAGTCGTGCACGACGCCGACCGGAATCGGATCGGCATCCGGATCGAAGCTGATCTCCCACACTTCCGGCACGTCCTTCAGCGCCGCGACGAAGGACTTGCGTGGCGTCGCCTCATACACGGCCGACACGCGGGACGTCTGCGAGCCGTCGCTGGCGGTCACGTCCAGCACCTTCAGCAGGTTCAGGTCGCCGTCGAGCAGCACCAGCGTGTGCGGCAGATAATTGGCTACCGCCACATAGTTGCCGTCGGGCGACACCGCCACGTTGCGGGTATTGATGCCGGCGCGCACCTCGGAGACCACGGTGAGGTTCCAAAGATCGAACTTGGTCACCCAGCCGTCGCGGGAACCGAAGAACACATAACGGCCCTCCTGCGCGAACTTCGGTCCGCCATGCAGTGCGAAGCGGCTCTGAAAGCGATGGATGGGTTCGAGCTTGTCGCCGTCCAGCACCGACACATGGTGATCGCCGGTTTCGACCACGAGAAACAGGTTCCAAGGATCGGCATCGAAAACCGGTGTGTCCGACAGCGTCGCCGGGTCGACATGCTGGATGCGCGATGCGCGTATGTCGGCCTCGGACCAGGTCGGTGCGGGCACGACCGGCGTGTAGATGTAGTCCGCGATCGCGGCGATCTGTTCGGGCTCGAGCACATTTGCGAAGCCGGGCATCTGTGTGGCGACCAGGCCGTCGGTGATCGCCGCGATCGCCGCAGGCTTGCGCAGCCTCGACAGGTTCTCCGGCAGCAGCGCCGGCCCCATGCCGCCCAGCCGGTCCATGCCGTGGCAGGTGGCGCAATGCTGGATGTAATGTGTCTGCACCGACGGCGCCGCGTCGTCCGCGAGCGCGACCGGCGCGAAGATCAGCCCCAGCACCGACGCGATCGCGGCCCAACGTAAGCTTGCACACCGGACGAGCGTTGTCAGCCCTGATCCGGTATTCAGCTCGATGCGATCGATTCCGGGAGACTCTTCCTCCCCCTTCAAGGGGGAGGGAGCAACCTTGCGGCCTCGAACACGCCATCGCGTATTTGATTGCCGTTTCGTAAAAAAATCGTTTGCGACCATATGCATTTTCGTGACTCTCGTCCGGGTTGCGCGCCGCTCACGCACTGCGCCTGATCGGAATGAAGGGGGTGGTCTCGACCCGCTGGCGACCGCGCGCGCTCTCGGCCAGTCCGATCTCGTCGTCATCGAGATAGCAGGCCGGGTCCTCGGCCCACACGTCGCCGGTGATCTGCCCGGCCCTGACCCTGGAGCTGCCGTTGCAGATATCCAGATGACGGCAATCGCCGCAGCGCCCGGTCAATGTGCGCGGATGCTGCTTGAGACCGGCCATCAGCGGATTGGACAGATCGCTCCAGATCTCCGAGAACGGCCGTTCGCGCACGTTGCCGATCGGCACATGCCACCACATCGTGTCCGGATGCACGATGCCGAGATTGTCGATGTTGGCCACATTGACGCCGCTGGCGTTGCCGCCCCACTGCCGCAGCTTGGCGTGGATGTGCTCCACCCTGTCCGGGAAGCGGGCCGCGACCCAGTGCAGCATGTAGACGCCGTCGGCGTCGTTGTTGCCGGTGACGAACTCCTTGTGGATGCCACGCCGATGAAGGTCCAGGCAGGTGTCGAACAGCAGGTCCATCGCGCGCCGCGTGGTCCGGTGATGCGCGTCGTCGCCACGGTACTTGTTGCCACGACCGGCATAGTTCAGGTGCGAGAAATAGAACTTGTCGATGTTCTCGTCCTCGACCAGCTGCAACAGGGCCGGCAGGTCGTGCGCGTTGTCCTCGGTCATGGTGTAGCGCACGCCGACCTTGATGCCGCGCGCGTGACACAGGCGGATGCCCGCCATGGACGCGTCGAACGCGCCGGCCTTGCGACGGAAGCGATCATGCGTGTCGGCGATGCCGTCCAGGCTGACCCCGACATAGTCGTAACCGATGTCCGCGATCGCGTCGATATTGGTCTCGTCGATCAGGGTGCCGTTGGTCGACAGACCCACGTAGAAGCCCATCGCCTTGGCGCGGCGCGAGATGTCGAAGATGTCCGGCCGCAGCAAGGGTTCGCCGCCCGACAGGATCAGCACCGGGACCCGAAAGGCTTTCAGGTCGTCCATGACGCGGAAGACCTCGTCACCCGACAGTTCGCCCGCAAAATCGGTGTCGGCCGAGATCGAATAGCAATGCTTGCAGGTGAGGTTGCAGCGCCGGATCAGGTTCCAGATGACGACCGGACCCGGCGGGTTGCGGCGCGGTCCGGCCGGTGTGGGCTGATCGAGTTCTCGGATGAACTGGGAGATTCGGAACATGAGCGTGGCCTTGGAAGAATGACTCGATTACAACCCGCCACCCGCCGGATGCAAATGACCCCGGTCAATTGCGCAGGCGCAGGCCGGTCTTTTTGAGGATGGCTGACGAGAACAGCACGTCGTGCGAACGCAACGCGCCGGCAAAGCGCGTGACCAGAACGTGACGAATCTCGGCCACATGCACCCGGGCAGCGTCACGGTCGCGACCATGGACCATCGCGAACAGATTGTAGGGCCACAGCGGCAGATGGCGCGGACGGCGATAGCAATGGGTCACGAAGGGCAGCGCAGCGATGCATTCTCCGGCCGCGTCGACGGACGCGTCATCCACGTCCCACACGCTCATGCCGTTGGCCACATAGCCGATCGCATAATGGTTCGGCACCGCCCCGATGCGACGGATCACGCCGCTCGCGAGCATCGCCTGCAGCCGCGCACGCACGTCCGCCTCGGCGATGCCCAGCCGTTGCGCGATGTCGGCATAAGGCCGAGGCACCAGCGGCAGGCCGGCCTGGGTCGCGCGAATCAGCTGGCGATCGATCGTGTCGATGCTCATCACACCTCCAGTTGCATGCCGACGAAGTACTCCTGCTCCTTCGGAAACAGCAGGACCGGGATACCGGTTTCGGCCTCGATCGCGCGTGCGCACAGCTCGATCTCATCGGGCCCTTCGGTCGCGAGCACGAACCACATATTGAGCCGGTGTTCGCGCCGATAGTTGTGCGCGACCTCGGCGTGGGCATTGACCTGCGCGACGACCCGCGACCAGTCGGCCTCGGGCACTTCCATCGCCGCGAGGCAGAACGCGCCACCGGCCCGTTCGATCTGGAACATCGGTCCGAAACGGGTCAGCACCCGATCATCGAGCAGCCGCCCCACGCGCGCGATGACCTCGTCCTCGTTCAGGCCGAGCTGCGATCCGACGTCGGCAAACGGCCGCTCGGACAGCGGAAACCCCCCCTGCACCTGGTTGATCAGCGCGCGGTCGATGCCATCCAGTTGCGCGGGTGCGTGACGCAATGCAGCGTCCGCAGGCATCGCGCCTGCATCCGGTTGTGGGGTCGCGGATGTGTCACGCATCGACCTGCTCCGGCAGATAGCATGCCCCGCGCTGCTTGAAGCGCCGTCCGCTGAACAGGATGGAATGCGGCCATACGTCCAGATCGAGCTCTTTCGCAATGCGGTCGCGCGTGTCGAGTACCGTGTCGCGCGCCTTGCCGTGAATCATGCAGAACAGGTTGTAAGGCCAGTGTGGCAACGCACGCCGGCGCCGATAGCACAGCGTGACTCCGGTCTGGTCGCCGAGAAGGCGCCCGACTGCCTCGACCCTATGGTCGGGGACGTCCCACACGCACATCGCGTTGGCCGTATAGCCCAGTTCATGGTGTCGTACCACGACGCCGAAGCGACGCAGCACGCCGCTCGCCTGCCAGCCGTCCAGCGTATCGCGCACCATCGCACCGCTGAGGCCGATACCCTGGCCCAGCGCGTCGTAGGGGCGCGGCACCAGCGGCAAACCCGACTGCAGCGCGCGCATCAGCAATCGCTCGATGCCCGCCAGCGCGCACGGGCCTTCGACCGAAGCGCTCAAGTCGTCGCAGCGACGGCCCGAGCGGGGGCGGTTGGTCGCAGCCCCCCCATCCGGGGCGTCGCTGCCAGGGCGGTCGAGTTCGAAGCCGAGATCGATGTGATGCGCTTCCTCCATCGGCAGCACGATGACGTCACATCCGGTTGCCGATTCGATCTCCTCGACGACCGCGTCCAACCTGCGTGCATCTGCCGCAGTGATCACGAACCACAGATTGAAGCGATGCTCGCGCTCGTAGTTGTGATTGACCTCGGGCACGGCACTGACCTTGGCGGCCACCTCGGCGAGGCGTTCCGGTGGCGCGGCGAGTGCCGCCAGAGCACTCGCCCCGACGCGCCCGGTCGCGAACACTGCGCCGATGCGACTGACCACCCCGTCGGCCTGCCAGCGCTCGAAGCGCTCGAGCACGGTTCGTTCGGTGACGCCCACCTGCCGCGCGAGCAGCGCGAACGGACGCTCGACCAGCGGAAAATCGCGTTGCCAGTCGTTGAGCAGGCGAAAGTCCTTGCTCGCAATCGCGTGGCCCTGCATGGCTAGAATCCGATGCGCGCGGCGCGCGACGTGAAGAAGATGCCGCTGGGATTGGCCGCGGGCAACTCGGTGACGACCTGACGGCTCTCGGTATCGTACACAACGACTTTGTCGTCGTCCCGCGACGACACCCACACGTTCTCGCCACGCGGCGTGAACTCCATGTGCAGGATCGCACGCCCCGGCGACAGCGTGTCGATGACCTGGTGTGTAAGCGTGTCGATGACCTGCACCTTGCCGTTGTCCGGAAAGGCGAAATTCACCCACACCTGGCGCCCGTCCGGTCGCGCCATGACGAACACCGGCTGGCTCTGCACCGGAATGCGTGCGACCTCGCTCCAGTCACGGGTGTCGACCACGAGGACCTCGTGGCGACCGATCGCGGGCAGATAGGCATGACCACCGGCCACCGCCCAGCCGCGCAGATGCGGCATCTTGTACACGGGCAGCGGTTCGTCGCCGCGCCCGTAACCCTCCAGAATCTTGCGCGTGCCGCGCTCCGGATGCCACAGGTCCAGCATGGCCAGTCCATCCTCGCCGAAGAGGCCGGCGATGAAGTAACGTCCATCCGGCGTCACCAGTCCGTCGTAGGGCTGGCGTCCGGCCGGATAGCGTTCGGTGGTCGGATTGCGCGGGTCGCTCAGATCGGTCACCCAGATCTCGCCGGCGTCGAACAGCGCATAGACGAAGCGCTGCCCCGGAATGTCGGCCAGACCGACCACCTTGGAGCGCAGCCCCGGGGCGTACTCCGCCGGCACCTCGGCCAGTTGCTCCAGTGTGTCCGCATCGAAGACCTTGAGGCCACCCGGCTCGTAGTTCTGCGCGACGATCAGGCGTCCGTCCTGGGAGATCGAACCGCCGATCGAGTTGCCGGCCTGGATGATCCGCTTGTCGATGCGCCCGAGCAGCAGGTCGACCTTGGTGAGCCCGCCGTCGCGTCCGAACACATAGCCATAGCGACCGTCACGCGAGTAGGTCACATGGGCATGCGACAGGTCGCCCAGCCCCGGAACGCTCGCGATGCGCTCCCGCTCGGTCGTGCTGACCACCGCGACCTGTCCGGTCGCACGCTCGATCACCAGTCCGAGGTCGCCGGTTCCGCGCACCGGGTCCTGCGCGAGCGTCTGCGTCGCACCGCCGGCCAGCAGCGACGCGGACAGCAGGGTCGCCAGAGTCAATCCATAACGCATCATTCAGCTCCCTTCAGTTCCGGAAAACCTTCGGCGAATGCACCGACCATCCATGTGGCTTCGCATTCGTCCATGAAGCGCGACCAGCCGGGCATCGCGGTGCCGGGACGGCCGTTCATCACCGTCGCGACCATCGAGTCGAGCGGTTTGTCGGCCATGGTTTCGGGCAGCAGCGGCGGACCGAGTCCGCCCGCGAGCGTGAGCCCGTGACAGGAGCCGCATTCCTGGCGCACCAGTTTGATCAGTTGGTCCTGTCGTTCCAGCGCAGGCGCCGCAGCCTCGTTGGCCTCGGCGGTGAATGCTGCCAGCAGCGCGGCTCCGAGCAGCACGGTGACATGGATGACGACCGGCGGGAGATTCATCTCCTTTCTCCTGAAACGCAGTGGAATGACGGGAAGCTTAGAGAGGAACGCACGCCGGAACCTTGACAGGTATCAACCCACGACCGTGCGGGGTTCGGAAGATGGCGGCACGAAAAGCATACCGGGGCGGCCCTGTCCGTCAGGGGCGCCCCGGCATGTAGCGACCCGATACGGCGGAACGGATGTCCGCCCGCCGTATCGGCCATGAATCTACTGCTTCTTGGCGGTGATGTCCGCTTCGGCGTCCAGGCCCAGCGTGTAACCCAGCGACACGTAGTGGAAACGTCCGGCGGTATGGCCATCGTGGATCGCAAAGCCGAAGTTGTACTTGTTGCCCGGTTCGAGGCTCACGTCGCCCTCGCCGCCGGCGAGCTTGCGCGTGAACACGACGGTCCAGTTGTCGCCGTCCTGCGTGCCCTCGGCACTGACCAGCGCCGAGCCGCCTTCCATGACCCGCTTGTCCGCGACGTAACCGTCGTAGGCCTTGTTCTCGCCGCTGCGCCACTGCGCCAGATCGTAATACACGCCGCTCGCGAGCGAGCCGTCCTTCACGTACTTGGTCTTGTCGTCCGCGCCTTCCGGCATCATGCGCGAATCGCCGTGGCAACTGGCCCAGCAGCCGCTCAGATCGGCCGTCTCGACCTTGCCCGCATCCAGCATGTACGCGATCTTGACCGGATTCGCCTCGTCCATCTTGGCGCCCTGAGACGCGGGCGGCTGCTGCCAGGTGAATTTCAGGTACAGCATCTCGCCGTCATGGGTGGCCTGCACCTTGACCGGAACATGACCCGCCTTGCCCGGGATAGGCGTCGGCTCGAGCTTCTCGCCCGACACGATTCTGGCGCCCATTGCCGCAGCCTCGTCCGAGTGGCAGTCGGCACAGGTGTCACCCTGCTTGAAGGCACGTCCGCCACCGTGGCGCACGCGATCGACGCGGATGTCGCCGGTGATCCATTCCATCGGCGACACGCCGGGATAGAAGAGGATGATTTCAGTCGCGTCGACGGCGCTCCAGTCGGCCGGTGGCGCCGCCAGCGCCAGGGTCGGGGCGGCGAACAGCAGGGCGATCGAGGTGGTGATCAGGTTCTTCTTCATGGGTCGGTCCTCCACAGACGGAAATCGATTCGTTCAGTTGAAATAGTCTTCGTCGGTCATGGCATCGGACAATTCGTGCGCGATGCCCTGGTGGCAGACGATGCAGGTCGTGCCATCGGCGAGCGCACGCTCATGCTGCCGAGCGGCACGTGTTGCCTGCTTTGCACTGTCCATGCTCTCCAGGCTGTGGCAGTTGCGGCACTCGAGCGAGTCGTTGGCGAGCATCCGCTTCCATTCGCGACGTGAAAGTTCCAGGCGCTTCTCGACGAACTTCTCGCGCGTGTTGATGGTGCCGGTGAGCTTGCCCCATACCTCGCGCGAGGCCTGGATCTTGCGGATCATCTTCGGACCCCACTCCTGCGGCACATGGCAGTCGGAACATACCGCACGCACACCGGTGCGGTTGTTGTAGTGGATCGTGTTCTTGTATTCCGTATACACATTGTCATGCATCTCATGGCAAGAGATGCAGAACTTCTCGGTGTTGGTATATTCCATCGCGGTGTTGAAGCCGCCCCAGAAAAGAATCCCCAACACAAATCCGACGATCAGCAGACCACCCAGCGAGTATTTGGTACTCGGCTTCTTGAGTCGACTGAATAACCCACCGGTTTTTTCGGGCGTCTGCTTGTCCATTTTCCTGCTCTTGTCCGTTTATTCACTCACACCACGCGCCTGCTGGCCCGGGTGACCTCACCGAAACCCTAGAGGGGCCCTCGGCATTCAAGACTTGTTCGTTACTGGTGTATCGACCCGCGTTGGGCCGACTTACCGTCGCCGCGTAGTGGTCATTACGCCGCTATTTGCTCCATGATTCCTTGTCCAGCATCAACATCCAGCCGACCAGCGTGCGAATGTCCTCTTCCGGCACACGCCGTGTTCAGGCTCAATGCAAGACTCGCAAGGACGATTCGCTTCGTCGTCGCGTCTCGTTGCATGCTGCTCTCCGATCGACGCCAGCCCACCGTGTAGCAGCGCGGGGCCCCGAAAGGCCCCGCTTGCTTGCAACCGACCTGGATCAGGTCACGTGGTTGGTACGGTTATAGACGTTGAACTTGCCGGTCGGCGCATACAGCCCGTCGACACGTCCCTTCTCCTTGAGCGTCTTGGCATCGAACACGATCATCGAACCATTCGGCTGCAGACTGTCACCGCGGTTCCAGACCGACGCCCAGACTTCGGAGCCGTCTTCGCTGAACTCGAAGTGCACCGCCACCTGACCTTTCTGTTCGGTCAGGCGGATCGTCTTCACGATCTCGCGGGTCTTCTTGTCGATGACCTTGATCGACTGCTGAACTTCAGGCTCGGGGTGCAGGGTCTGGTCGATCCACACATAGTCGCTCTTCGGATGGGTGCGGATGAACAGCCCCGGACCGTCGGTCTCGACTTCGTAGCAGATCTTCCAGGCGTGATCCTTGTTGCCTTTCGGATCGTTGCCCCAGGCCGTCATCTTGCCGACGCCCAGGTGAGGCGTGCCGCCCACCGGACCGCAGGTCGGATCGATCCAGTTCGCCCCCGGACCCGGGTGCGGACGCAGATCGGTGTCGATCAGGGCCTCGAGCTTGCGGGTCTCGGTATCCATGATCGCCATCTGGTTCGACGCGTTGGCGGCGATCTGGAAGTAACGACCGGTCGGATCGAAGAAGCCGTCATGCAGGAACTTCGAGTTGTCGATCATCTCGATGCGCAGGTTGTCGATGTCGGTGTAATCGACCTGCCAGGTCTGCCCCAGCTCCTTGATGTTGACCAGCCAGGTCGGCGCCAGCGGCGTGTCGTAGATCGCGGCAACGCGCGCTTCGTTGACATACTCGCCATCGATGTTGACCCCGCGTGCCGACACCACCTTGAGCGGCTCCATCGTGCTCGCATCCAAGATCACGAAGTGCGGCGGCCAGTATCCGCCACCGATCACGTACTTGCCGTCACCGGACACGGCGACGTCACGCGCGTCATACGCGACTTGCGTTTCGGCGACCAGCATCTTCTCGGGCACCTGCCACAGGTCGATCTTGGTCATCTTGCCGTCACGACCCATCGTGTACCAGAAGCGGCCGATCTCTTCCGGATTCGGATGTGCGATCGCCTTGTTCTTCTCGACGGTCTTCAGCACGTGCACCGCGTAGCCGGTCGGGATACGTGCGACCAGTTCGTACTTGTCGCCGTCGATGACCGAAACCGAACCGTGGTCGCGCTCGATGACCAGGAAGAAGTTCTTCCAGTTGCGGTCGTGCATCGGCTTGGTCGGATAGTCCGCGATTTCGACGTGACGCTTGACGCTCTCCTTCATCTGCGCGAGCGACATTTCCGGCGGAACCGGCGGCGTCATCTGGATGTAGGTCGCGAGCAGCGAAATGTCTTCGGCCGAGTAGATCTTGTCGAAGTTGTTCATGCCGCCTTCGGTACCCAGCGCGATGATACGCTCGAGACGCTGCTGGCCGAGCTTGAGCATGTTCTCCGGCTCGAGATTCTTGCCGGTCGCGCCCTTGCGCAGCACGCCGTGACAGCCGGCGCATTGCTGGAAGTACAGCAGGTTGGCGCGGTCGAATTGCTCCGAGGACAGCGTGGGCGCATCCTGCGCCTGCGCAGTCGCACCAAACGCCGCCATGCCGCCTACCAGCAAGCTGGCGAGGACGGAAGCGTAGCTTTTGCGAAGCTTGGGTCTCACTTTCATGTTTGTATCTCCTCTGAATTGCCGAAAGTGGCATCTTTCAGGACCGGTCAGCCCGCGCACATGTAAGTCACACGTGAAGACTTGCCCTGGCCAGTGCATACTTTCTCCCCATGGCGACATGGTTTCTTTAACCTGCGTCAAGTTCAGCCATTCCTTCGCACTGCTACAGTCCGTCTCAAGCTACCGGCGAAAGGAATCGCGATGAATGCCCCGACCCAAACCCTGTTCTGCCGCACGCCCGGGCAGGTCACCGCATCACTCGATCCATCGGCGGCCCTGCTTTCACGGCATGCGCCTTACACGCCTGACTTCATGACAGCGAGAACACCCTCTACCAACGGTGAAAAGAACGACGGGCCACTACAGACCAACGCCAGCACGCCACGCGGGCGCGTCTGTCTGGTCGGGGCCGGGCCTGGCGACCCGGAACTGCTGACCGTGCGCGCGGCGCGCCGCATCGCGGAGGCGGATGCGGTGGTCTATGACAATCTGGTCGGAGAGGGCATCCTCGATCTGGCGCGGCCGGATGCGCGCCGCATCTATGTCGGCAAGCAGGCCGGTAATCATGCGTTGCCACAGGACGAGATCAACCGCCTGCTGGTAGACCTCGCCGGCCAGGGACTCAATGTGGTCCGGCTCAAGGGTGGCGACCCACTGATCTTCGGACGTGGCGGCGAGGAGATGGAGGATGTCATCGAGGCCGGCTTCGCCTGTGAGATCGTGCCCGGCGTCACGGCGGCCTCAGGCATGGCGGCGAGCACCGGCATTCCACTGACGCACCGGGATCATGCGCAGACGGTGACCTTCACCACCGGTCACCTGCGCGACGGCAGCGTCAACCTCGACTGGGAGGCCCTCGCGCGCCCGCACCAGACGGTGGTGATCTACATGGGCATGGGCGCGCTGGAGATCATCTGTCGGGAACTGATCGCGCACGGCCTGCCGGCGAGCACACCGGCCGCAGTGGTGCATGCGGCGACCACACCGAGACAGCGCATCGTCACCAGCCCGCTCGCCACGCTGCCCGAACTGACCCGCGAGGCCGGCCTGCGCACCCCGTCGCTGATCGTGATCGGCTCGGTGGTCGACATGTACGAGCGGGTGAGCCACGCCGTGCTCGGGAGCGCCAGTAGCGCATGAAAGCATATGCGCTATAATCC
This sequence comes from Denitraticella aggregata, assembly GCF_048158365.1. Classification (NCBI taxonomy): domain Bacteria; kingdom Pseudomonadati; phylum Pseudomonadota; class Betaproteobacteria; order Rhodocyclales; family Zoogloeaceae; genus Denitraticella; species Denitraticella aggregata. Next base: position 119,913 of record NZ_JBLLNL010000003.1, read on the forward strand.
GCCCCGCGCCGGCATAGCTCAGTTGGTAGAGCAACCGCCTTGTAAGCGGTAGGTCATCTGTTCGAGTCAGATTGTCGGCACCAAGGAATCAATGACTTAGCCCGGTTACACAGACCGGGCTTCTTGCTTCTTGGGTGCCGTGTAACCCCCATGTAACCCGCAGCGATGCATGTAACCCACTGTGAAAGTGCATCAAGTGTTCAGTACCCGCACCAGCCGATCAACAAACACGCCCACCACGCCATCAGATAAGCCCGTGCGCCATTCGCGCCCGGTCATCGGCCAGGCACAAGAAACCCGCTCTGGGCGGGTTGCGGTTTGTTGCTGGGGGTGGGTGAGTCAGCGTCGTGTAATAAGCGCTCGCACCGCGCCCATGACGGGCACGCTTACAAGCGCGATCGGAACGGTAGGGTGCGCGTCGGCATAGATCGCAAAGATTGCACCGCCTATCGCCATGGCGGACACGAGAAGCCCCATCCATGACCCCCGACGCGCCGCCTCAATCTCGGCCAGGGTTGCGGCTGAGTTGACTTTAAGCGCGTCGGCTTCGGACTTGATCCTGTGCTCTTGCTCTTTTTCCGCCATCCGGAAGATGCGCTCGGCACCTCCAGCCACAATGTTGTCGAACTTCTGGACGGCCTCGGGGGGTGGCAACGGGCCTTGCCACGCGGTCGAAACCGAGTGGGTAGGCGGTCGCTTAATGCTTGGGGTTGGACGCCCTTTCTTCGCAGGCGATGACACGGGCAAAATCGTCTCCAATCCTTATCCAGTCGCCGCGCATGGCGTCACGCGCTCCGCCTGAAGGCGGCTCAACTCTTGTGATTCTTGTGGGCTCGGCAGCAAACAGCACGGCCGGGGACGAAACTGCACTCCAGAACGCAGCCCAGAACGCCCGTTTGCGGCGTTCTCGAATTGATTCCATGATTACTCTCCTTGTCGTGCAAAAAGCCGCTCTTTTCGGCGGCTCCTGTTTGACACACCGAATCTACCATCGTTTCCCGGAATCCGCTGTGGATAAGTGGTAGAAAGTGTGAGTGTGTGTGGAAAACGTTCGGATCTCTGCGGGACCATCACAGCCCCTCTCCCGCCGTTCGTGTCCCAAGTTGATCGTTCAGCGACTGGACCGCTCACGCGAACATACGTTGCGTGCTGCTCCAGGTGCAGGCCTCTGCGTCTGATGATCGCGAGCAGCGCCCGGACGCGATGGTTGCTGGTGTTCAGCATGGGTCAGGCTCCGAGCAGCATTTCGTAGCCGTCCTGGTTCACCCTTACCTGTATCGCTCTGAGAATTTCCCACATGAAAGCCTCGAGGTGTGGCTGTAGGCCGGCGCCGTCGATCTGGATCATGGCGTCGCCCCGTTGCATGGCTTCGGTGCGGGCCTGGATTTCCTTGATCATCGCGTCTGTGAGTTTCTTCTGCTGGTCGAACGCCTCGGCGCGGCGGTAGCGCCAGATCGGCCCAGGTGCCGACCGTCGAGGGTAGTCGATACGTCGGGCGCCTCGACGTGGCGGAGACCGTCAGCGGGCTTCAGGCAGATTTGTAGCGGCGGCGACGTGTTGCCGTGCAGCACCGCGACAACTAAAGCAAGTTTCCCTCCATTGTCGTATTTGCCATGCTGCACAAGCGAGGCCCCGATTCTTGCTTAGGCTTGTGGTTGGCATTGTGCGATGCAGGATCGACGGCCGGAGACGCCGCGGGAATTACTCGCGGTTTCGGGTGCGAGCGCGCGGGTCGAGTTCGTCCAGCTGGATCAGGTCGAGGCGCAGTCCGCGCGACTCGATCAACCGGATCGTCCGCTGTCGCTTGCGCTTTAGGTCCATCATCGGCTTCGGATCGCTGGCCCATGCACGAGTCGCCGGGCGTCGTAACCAAGTCGGATTAGTGTCGCCTCAATCGCGTGGTCGCTGCCCCTGGCGCGAGACTCGATCTCACTCGCCAGGGCGGACAGATTGCGGCCTTGCAGCTTGGCGCCGTCACACATCATGAGGCGCGCGAGAATTTCAGCTTTGGTCATTGTCGTCAGGCCACCACGCTACGCATCACGCCCGGATTGCGGCGGATGACGTTAAGGATGACTTGTTCCCCGGACGGGCTGGCGATGTAGTCGCCAACGAACGCAGGATCAATCGTATTGACAATGCGGATGTTGTTTTGCGACGGCTGCGCGGACTGCAGCTTGTTGTTTGGGACGATCGAGCCGCTGTTTCGGGGAACGAACAGTTCCGGGCCGCGCTCGCCCACCAGGTACGTCGATCCGCCCGATACGGGGCCGCCTGCTGCGCGGGGCTTGATGCCGGACAGCGCCGTGCCCAGCGTGCCAAGGAACCCGCCCTGCCCGGAAAGGCTCGTGCCGAGCAGGTTCAGCAATTGAGATGCAAGCAGTTCGGACGCCATGCGTCGGATCGAATCGACAAATCCAAGAACCATCCCTTCGACGCCGTCCTCGAACGGATCAAACAGGAAATCCGCGAACGCGGTCTGCATGTTGCGCGCGGCCTGGTCGGCGAAGACCGTCATCTGATCGGCGGCTTGCTTGACGTTTTCCGGCAGCGTCCCAAGTCGGGTTTGTGCGGCTTCGACGAACTGTTCGGCAGTGATGTCGGTAGCCAGAAACGCTTTTTGAAGCAACAGCATTTCGCCGCGCAATGATTCGAGTTGGGCGGTTGGGGTGGCGTCCAGTAGAGCATTCAACCGGTTTTGCTCGTCGGCGCGTTGCCGCAAAACGTTCAGTTCGCGCAGCAACACATCTGCGCTCGCAATCTGCGCATCGGTTGCACCCTCGATCGACAACTTGTAAAGCGTGGCCTGGCGCTCGGCTACGCCGAACGTAGCGGCTTGCATCTCCAGCGCGGCAATCTGTCGTTGCACGGCTTCGTAGATGCGCTCCTGCGCGTTGATGACACGGCCCGCAGCCGCTCCGCGCGGAGCCACCGTACCACCTACCACCGGTGCGGTCAGGGATGCAGCAGTACGCGCGGACTTGTTGAGGTCGTCGACGAACTTCTGGTAGTTGCTCTGCGCCAACTTCAGCTCAGCCGACACGCGGCCTAGGCGTGCCTGCAGATAGTCCGGTGCGCTTTGCCCGCTGGCATCATAGGGGGCGATCTCACGCTTGAGTCTGTTGTACTGCTCGGTAAGCGTTTCGATGTCTCGCGCCGCGCCAACCAGATCGGAACGGTTGCCCACGACCCCGCCACGCAACACGCGCTCGAAGACGCCCATGATCGTCTCGCCATCCTGCGCGGCCCGCAGCATCTCGGTGCTCATGTCGGCAAGAGAACGGATGACGGGACCGGCGATGAGGTTGCTCAACCCCTCAAGGCTGGCGCTGAGGCGGGTAATGTTGTCATTGAACTGCTCGGCCGCCCGGGCCGTTTCCGCAGATATTGTGCGCCCGAGTCGGTCAGACTCGTCCGCCATACTCTGCAGTCCATCCGCACCCTGGTTGAGCAGCGGTATCAACTCCGCGCCGACCTTGCCGAACAGGCGCTGCGCGAGCGCCGACTTCTCGGCGCCATCCTTATACGAGGCGAAACGGTCCGCAACATCGCGCAGCACGTCGTTCTGATTGCGCAGCGAACCATCGGTGCCCTTGACGTCGACACCCATCGCCCGAAAAGCTTCGGCGGCCTCGCCGGTGCCCTTAGCCGCGTCGGCAATGCGCTGAGACAGGGTGCGAAAACTGGTGGCGAGTTGGTCGTTCGAAACGCCGGAAAGCTCGGCGGCGAACTGAAGGCGCGATAGATCCTCGACCGCAAGGCCGGTTTTCTGCGACAGCTTGGCGAGCTCGTCGAAGACCTGGCGCTGGCTGTTGACCATCGCCACCAGTCCAGCGGCTGCGCTGGCTGCCCCGGCTGCGCCGGCAATGCTTAGACGTTTGCCAAGTGCTGCGGCCTCGGCGCCAAGACTGTGCATGCCACGTTTCGCCGAGGCGAAGCCTGCGCGGGTCTTGTCGTCTGCGGTGATGACGATGCGGGTTGTGGTGGGTGTACTCATTGTCCGTACTCCAGTCGGCGGCAGTGTGTGTGCTACGCGGTTTTCACGGGCTCGGCGCGTCCGATTCGAGTGAGTTCCTCGGAGTCTGCGAGGCTGACTTCATCGGGTACCGTGTAGATTCGGCCGGCATCGAGCGGCCGCCCAGAGGCGAACACATTGGCGAGCACGCGCAGCTTGCTGCCGTGGAACATTGGGTCGGAGCCCGGTTGGATCGTGGTTAGCATCGCTTCATCCTCGTGCGTGGTGCAAACTGGCCGGTCGGTGGGGTGCGCTCCCTTGCTCCGCGTGAAATCATCAAACCCGCAGGTCCGGTGGGGGTGCGTGCAAGTGCAGCGGCTTGCCCGGTGCTGGCCATGGGTCGGGACGCTTCCGGGCTATGGCCTGCAGTCTCGCCCGGTGCGATTGCGCGGCGCTGAAATTGTCGGGGCACGCCGCGCCCCTTTCGCCCCTGGAGATTCGGTTGGGGGAGGGATGACAGGCGGCCACAGGAAACCGCCGGCCGGCCCCTTCGTCCCCCGGTGCCGGCCAATTATGTGGTGACGATGTCCTTGCAGATCGCGAAAGATTGGACTCGACGAACGCCGACTCCGACCTCGACGAAGGCGGTGATCTTGACCTCGTTGAAGTTGCGCGGGTGCATGATGACATCCATCGCGGGAGGTCCGAAGAATCCGATGATGATGTCGGTGAAGTTACCCATCACGGCTGCAGACAAGTTGCCCCCACCGCCTTTCGACAAGTTGTTTGGCATGTGCTCGCTGACGATGGCACGGCGCCCCATCAGATCATTTCCTGTCAATATGTAATCAAGCCCCGTGCCGCGTGCGGTGTTGCGCAGCTTGCGGCGGACAGCCGAGTTCGTGATCCAGCTCGTCGAGGTGGTTTCGGTGTTTGCGCTCGCAATCGTGTCCTCGATCTCGGCGAGTTTCGCCCAGGTCAATGGCCCGCCGTCAGTGCCAAGGCTGACGACCCCCACATCGGCATTGTTGAGGAGCCCGAGGGGCTCCGCGTCGATACCGCTTCCGGCGAGGGCAGCACGGTCGATCTCTGACATCGCAGCGCGGAGCAGTTGCTCACGCAAGGCGAACTCGAAACCGCCGGCCAAGGTGGCATCACGGATCAGCTGGTGGCTGACGGTGACGGTTGCGCACAAGGTCCGAGGGACGATGACCAGTTGCGAGAATGAGGGCACCGTGGCAGGTGCCGGTGAGGATTCACCAACCCAAGCAAGCGTGGTGGTGTCGTCCCATCGGGGGATTATGAGTTTGGAGCCTCGGATGCCCTCGATCACGGTTGCGCCGGCGGCGAGCACGGCAGAAGCGGGGCGGACGGCGTCGATGATGCCGCCGGTAAAGTATTCACTCGCCAGGGCACCCCCGCTCGCGCTGGTAGTCATTGACAGGTCTCGCGAGAGTAGCTTGTCGAATGGGATCAGCAGCCCGCGTGATTGAGTGCCCCACTGCTCGACGATCGAACTCGACAACTCCTTGACGCCCCAACCCTCTGTAGACCGGGTCTTGTTCAAGAGATCGCTGAGGGCGGATGTGATCGAGTACATCGGCGGCGTCTGGCGTGTCAGGCCGGCCAGCGCTTGCGCGTCTTTGGCGTGGCGCTCGATCAGCGCTTTGACGTGGGGTTCATAGGGGTTCGTGGTGCTCGGCATGGTGGGCTCTCAGGTGCGGTGATGTGGTGTCATCATCCTACTGGGCAGGACGTGAATTCCGATTGGAGTCCCAGTTCACGATTGCAAAATCTTGTGAATCTGGCGTGAGGTCGTCGGCATCTCGGCGCCGGCGCGCATCGCGTAGAAGAGGCGGGCCTCCAGTGCGGTGGCGTGAGCCGGCGGAAAGTTGGCAGTGCGCCAGATCGGCCACTTCCGGCGCTCGAAGGTGGTGATCTCGGCCAGCAGCGCACGGGCCCTTGATCTCGTGGGCGGCACCTCGAGCACGCGGGCGGCATCGCACAGCCAGGCGTTGCGCATCTCGCGCTTCAGCTGCTCGCGCGAGAACCCGGCGCCGACCAGATGCACTGCGAGACTGGGATCGGCGCCCGGGCTCATCCATGCCGTGAGCGCATCGGCGAGGAACTCGGCGGTCTGGTCGTCGGCCGTGCGTGATTCGATGAGCCGCTGAATCAAGACGGCCGCAGTGCGTCGATCCCTCCTGTCGTTCCCCATTGCGGGTAATCGCGACTGCGGTTTTCGATTAGCGACAGCCGCGAGCCCGGAGTAAAGGGTTAAAGGGGTTGTGCGTATTGGGTCCCTCTGGAGACTCCCCATTAAGGGTAATCCGAGCCCCGGTGTTTCGCTAGTCACGAGAATTCCACAAAGGGGTTATATCCCGCGCCTGGGGGGTAATACTCGGACGACAGCCACCAGGCGCCCATCTTCCCGCGGGACAAGCTCGCACCAGGTGCGCAACATCGGGCGCTTTGGCGCTCGGGGTCCGACAACGATCGCAACATCCCGGAGCAGTCGGTGAACGTGCGATTTCGACAGACCGAACTGCGAAGCGATTGTCCGGAACGTCGCGCCTCTGGTGCGCTCGGCCACCATCAGCCGTTCGAGCCAGGGGGCAATCTTCGTGTTGCTTGGTTTTCGCTTTTTCATGCGTTGTTGCCTATGTGCGTGGGTCGTGTCCTAGCGGCATTTCGAGGTTCGAATTACCCGTGGACGGATCACTCCAGGAGGACCCGTGCACCCGGTCAGCCACGCCGACGCCGTCCAAACTCGGCGAGCAGCAGCGCCTCGGCACGGCCGTCGTCCCTCTTGCGCATGAGGTGCTCGGCCGCGGTGGGCAGCAGCCGACGTGCAGCCGAGATGCTCGCTTCCTTGTCGGCGCCAGGCGGAATTGCCATCCCGCGCTTCCAGCCCGCCGGGCTGGCGAGCTCGTAGGGAAACCCGAGCGCCTCGAGCACGCCCACGATGCCGCCGAACGTCTGCCCGAAACTGAACGCCCCGACCGCACCTTCGCCAGGGCGGGCATGCACCCGCTCGAGCGTGGCGTAGCCTGGGTAGCGCTTGAGGATCTCGGCCAAGCTGGCCGCATCCAGTTGGCGGCGCCCGGTCGTGCTCGCGGTCGTGGGCATGTCAAAGACTCCGACGAACGTGCCCCACTGGTCCAGCACGCCGACCGCACCGCCGACGCCGGGATCGATGCCGAGGTAGAAGGGCACTTTCACTGACGAGCCCTCCGGCGCTCTTCGTCCTCGATGCGGTCCATCTCGGCGTTGAGCGTGACCAGGGCGGCCTGGTAGGCAGTCTCGACCGAATCCGCATTGAGCCGATCGCCGGCCGGAAGGGGCCGGCCATCGAGGATCAGCCCGAAGTTCCAGCCCACACCCGGACCGAATGTCAGTTGAATGACCAGCCCCTGTCTCATGCTGCAGCCCCTCGAAGCATCGGCGCGAGTCGGCCCCAGATCGACCGCACGGCCTCGACGTCGCCGGCGCAGTAGCGCGCCACCCGCTCGAGGTCGCCATCGAGCCACCACTGCCACGCCTGGGCGCCGGTGCCATCGGCTTTCGGATCGGGCAGCCCGAGTGCGCGACATAGGGCCTTCAAGCCGATCCGGTCGCGGTAGCCAGCCCATGCCATCATCGTGCACCCGAAGTCCTTGCCGGGGCGGGCATTGGGGCCCGGGATGCGGAAGGGCGGGACCAGGCCATTGATGATCGAGCGGCGCCACAGCCAGCCCAGATCAAAGGCGGCATTGTGCGCGACGAAGTGCGGGTCGCTTCCCCACACTGCACGGCCGGCGCCGTCCATGACCGCATTTTCCTGGATCCAGTCGGTCACCAGGCCGAAGAGTTGACCGAGCAGCACGATCTCGGGCTCGTCGGGGGTGCGGGTGAGCACCCGGGGGGGGAGGTCGTCATCGCGCGCGACTCCGATCGCGATCAATTCGCCTTGGGCGGCATCCAGGGCAGTCTTCGCGACAGCATCCTGTGCAGCGCGCTCGCCCTCGGACTCCATCCACTGCGCGACGCTCTCGGGCTTCTTGTACGTCGCGGGCGGGCGAATGCCGGCGCGGATCTCGGCGATCAGGTCGGGGTCGCGGGTGGGGGAGGTTTCAACGTCGAGAAAAATCAACATGGCGGATGTCTCCAAAAAAGTTCGGGTCTTGAATGGTGAGAGCGACCAAGTACGCAGCGAAGAATGCGAGCACGGCGCCGTGATGGTTGTCGAGCAGTGTGGAGAGCGCCTCTCGGTTAAAGGGCGTGTCGATCTCATCGCCCCAGCCGACCACTACGTCGAGCAGCCAATCGGCTTCGTTGCGGTTGTGGACCGAGGCCATCCAGTCGAGCACCTCGGCCGCAGGCATGCGTTTGCAGAAGATCGTGAGCAGGGCTGGTGCGTCCTGACCTGGTACGTTGATCGCAGCTGTTGCGGGAATGATTTTGTTCACGTGTGTGCCGTCAAGTAGCGCCTGGCGCCGTCGGTGAAAATCAGCATGTGCTTGCTCCTCAGAATCCGATGTCGTCGAAGTCAGCATCGGCGGTGGCGACCGGGGTGTCCTTGGTACGGCCGAGCAGGGTGATGTCATTGACGCGGACATCGATGCTCGTGCGCTTGCTGCCCTTGGAATCGGTCCATTCGCGGGCGGTCAGCTCGCCGACGACGCCGACCAGCTGCCCCTTGACGAGGTACGGCTCGAGCGCCTCGCCACGATTGCCCCACAGCTTGCAGCGCGCCCAGGTGGTGGCCTCGTTTTTGCCGAAGCCGGAACGGACTGCGACCGAGAAGTTGACGCAAGAGGTGTTGCCGTCGGTGAGGTGTGTCTCGGCATCGGATCCGATGTTGCCGGTAAATGACCAGGAATTCATGAGGGGTCTCCTTAAACGGATGTGAGGTCGGTGGCTTCGATCGTGAGCTTCTGGGCGTCCTTCGTTGCTGCGCACGCCTTGTGCAACGAGGCCGGGATCTTCGACCAGGTGGTCTTGAGCTCTTCCATCGTCGTGCAGCTGCGAAGCGCGTCCCGGGCCTTCTCGATGGCAGCCTCTTCGCTGCGTTTGCCTTGGCTGCCGGCATTGCCGTCGTCGTCCTCGGGGGCGATCCCGCAGGCGGCCATCAGGGAATAGCGGCGGGCGTAGGTGAGCGCGCTGCCATAACCCTGGGGGTCGCTCTTCGGCGCCGGGACGTGAAGGGGGCCTGACGACCAGCTTTCACCCGATTCGTGGAGGAACACGGTCTCGACGATCACGCCGTCTTCGCACTCGCGGGTGGTCTGGCTGAGCATGATGCCGTTGGCGTTGAGGGCGTCGACGACAGCTTCGACGCAGGCGGACAGGTCAGCGTACTTGGAACGGAAGTGCGGATTGCTCGAGGTCTTGAGCGCTGGTCCGAAAGCCTTCTGCGCTTTCACCAGGGCGGCGGCGATGTTCTTCATGATGAAGCTCCTGTGTGGGGTTCGACGTGTGCGCTTGGCCACTGCGCGCGGATCTCCTCGACGCTGGCACCCTGCAGGCACCAGGCGACGAAGGACGGCCGGCCGGGAATCGTGATGAGCCACGAATTGGGCCCAGACTTTCCCGAAATCGGTTTTTCGGGGCTGCGGATAACTTCCCGAAACTTCCCGAAACTTCCCGAAACCGGGCCGTTCCGGTCTAATGTTTTCCCGAAATTTCCCGCGCCCTCTATAAGAGGGCGGGGGAATTCGGGAAGGACCGGGAAAGCGTTCTTCAGGCGAGCCATAACCAACCCTCCTTCAAGACGATGGCGCCGCGATTGACGAGTCCAGTCAGTGCCTCGCGGGCACGCTCGGTCCGGCGCTTGGGTTCGCAGGTGAGCCGGTCGCGAACTTTCGTGACCGCCTCCTCGATCTCGAGGCAGGGGCGAGTCGGGGGGGCGCCTGCCATGCCGAACCGACCGGCCTTCTTGAGCAGCTCGAGCAGCGCGTCGTAGATGACCCGCTGATTCCCGCCGGCCGGCAGGTTGAGCTTCTTCATCTGGGTGTCGGTGCTCTCGAGCGGCTGCACCACGCAGCTGGTGATCGGGTCGCCGTCTTCATCGAAGCCGAGTTCAACGACCTCGAGCTTGAACGGGTGGGCCTCGCCGTCGCTGGCGTCCTTGGACTTCACGAGCGCCCACTCGCGCCGGTCGCCCTCGCGCCGGACCTCGATCGCGGCATCCAGCGCGGCCAGCAGACTCGAGTGTCCGCGGAGCCCCCGGGTCGCGTCCTTGCCGCTGTGATGCACCAGCAGGACCAGACCGCCGACCATCGCCTGCAGCCGCTTGGCCCCCTGGATGATGCGGCCCATGTCGCGGCTGTCGTTCTCGTCGGCGCCCGGGCTCGCTGCGTTCAGCGTGTCGATGACGACGACTCCGCCGTTCATGCCCTCTTCGTGGATCCGGCAGGCGAGCTCGTCGAGATCGTCCGGATTCAGCAGCGACAGCGGCGCGGTGATGAAGCGAAGCCGGTGGCCGGCCCCGCGTGCCTTGGCGACCTGGATTGCCCGGGCTCGCTGCGGTAAGCCTCCGGCCCCCTCGAGTCCGCAGTACACGACCGGGCATGCCTTCGATTTGTAACCGAAGAACGTCGACCCACCCTCGATGCTGGAGGCGATGTCGAGCACCAGGAAGGTCTTGCCGGATCCGGCCGGCCCATAGATCGCCGCGATCCCGCTGGACGGCAGCAGCGGCTTCAGAATGTAGGGCTGCGGCGGGGTGGCGATCATGTCCGCGACGGTCAGCAGCTTGAAGCGCTCACGCTCCTCGACCAGCTGGTCGACCACTTCAGTTGATCGCGCCAGTGCGAGCGCACCTGCTCGTGATTCGAGTCTCACAGGCCGGCCCCCCTGGCACCCGCACGGATGCGGCCGACTGCCTGGGCGAGCCGTGTTCGGTCTTCGGTGTCGATGGCTTTGCCGGCCATCACGTCGGCGGCCGCAGTCAGCACGACGAGCACCTCGAGCTGGAGGGCACGCAGCACGTCGGCAGCCGGGAAGGGCTGACGGTCGGGCTTAGCCTGGTGCGCGGTGCTGGGCGGGAACAGGTCGGCGAGCTCGAGGCTGATCGCGCCGAGGATCTCCTCGACAGAGTCGCCTCCGTGGTCGTGGATCAGTAGCCGTCCATCGGCGAGTTCACGCCAGGTGCCGCTCATGTTCCGATCGCGCCGGGTGGGCACGCGGAAGACGCCATGATCGCGGCCGGTCGTCCGATGCTCGACGCGGGCGAGAAACTTCTCGCGCGGGCTGGTCATTGCTTGCCCTTCGCGCCGGCGATCGCGAGCAGCAGCGGCAGGGCGCCATTGTTCGCGCGGTCGCAGGCGCGGCAGATCGCGACCGCTGTCCACAGGCCAGAGGCAACCTCTCCGACCCGGTGAATACGTCCGCTGCCCGCGGTGCCCAGATCGATCTCGGCATCGCAGAGCAGGCAATGGACGCTCGGGCGCGGTCGGAACGCAACCAGACCGCCGGGTGTCCGGCGCAACTTTGCTTTCCGCTTCATGCGCCACCCCGCTTGCGAGCGGCGATTGCGCGCCTGGCATTGCGGCGGTGTTTGCCACGTGGCATCCGCTCGCGCTTCTCAGGCTTCGACCAGGTCAGCGGCAGATACAGCGGCCGGTCTTCATCGCGGTGGTCGTTCGGGGTAGAATCGTCGCCGGTGCTGGCGCTCGTTTGCTCTTCGGGGCGGCGAGCGTTTTTTTCCATTACGCCACCTCGCCGCTGAGCGCCTTTTCGATCTGATCGACCGGCCAGCGCAACATGCGATTCGGGGCCTTCAGCGGCACGACGCCGCAGTAGTGCCCGCGGCGACAGAGTGACACTCTCAGGGTGTGCGGTTTTACGCCGAAGAGGTCGGCGGCCTCATCCGTGCCGACAAACGGGCGCCCTTCATGGCGCCACTGAGGGGGGATCGTGCTTCGGTTGAGTTGCATTCACTGGCTCCTTTCGGGGCCGGCCTCAGCGGGTGCTGTGGCGCGGGTGAATACAAGGTTATTGACTCGTGTTTATCGTCGCGCCCGATTAACTGCGCAGGTTTCGAGCCTTAGTCGGGTCTTTCGCTGTTCTGAGAATGTTCTCGACATCCTTTGCATTCATGTGATCTTCGGACGGACATACCGCGGACGCAAGGCAGGCGAGTAATTCTGTCGACGCCTTCCCGGATGCTAACCGGATCCGATTTGCACAGTGCCTGACGAAGGCTCTGGCAATGCTTCGCCGAACTGGGTCTGTGCCTTGTTTTCTCTCAATAACATTCGGGTGCTGACGGTTGATTCGCTGCTCGCAGTCGGCCTTGAGGGTGCGCAGCGCGTCTGGGAGGTTGACGACCCGGTCCAACCCAAATGGGTTTGATCCGATCGTGCTCGCTACTCTGTCGGTCCATGCGTAATGACACATCAACCCGTCGACTTGACCAATGCACCCGCTGTTCTGCAGCGGTTGAGCACCTTGTAACGCCTTCAGCAGCGTGTCAGCCGCTTTAACGACTTCCTCGAGCGTCCGCTGCTCTTCCTTGTGTGGCAGACGCTGCGAGTCTTTCAGTGCGTGCGTCAGTGAATCAACCGCAATGCCGGCGATCTTCAGTGCTGGCAGACCATTGTCGGCGAGTCGCGGCCACCATCTGTTCATCTCGTGACTGGCGACCAGTGCGGCGAAGACGTCTCGATAGGGGAAAGGTGCGTGCCGGTTGTGTTCGAGCCAGTCGACTAGCTCTTGCTTGGGGCTCATGCTCGCGACCCTGTCGGCTAACCCTGGAAGAAGGTGCCGCGCCAGCCGGGCAGGGTGTCCCGGGGTTCCCTCCGTCGAGGTAGGCGCGGCATTGCTGGCTCAGCTGATGTTCGGAAGACGCTCCATCAGGTCTTCGGCCTGATCTTGGAGCGCATGCAGGAATACCCGCAAGTCGGACTCCGTGAGGTTGTCGGACTCGGCCGCGGCGACGAGCACGTTGATGCTGCTCGTCAGTTGCTCGAGCTTTACGCCGAAGCGGTTGAAATCGCTGGAGGTGGTAGTGTTCGCGTCAGACATGATTCGATCTCCTCAGTTGATCGAGTTGTGTTCAGGGCCGGCCCGATGGTGACACACCTGGTCGGCCCGCTTTGCCTAGTGTCCGACTAGGCGGCGGTCTTGCTCGTTACGACGCGCAGCGGCTGCGCGTCCTCGTCCGGCTGTTCGATGCCGGCCTGGTCGAGAATCCATCCCTCGATGCGCACATGCCACATGCGCAGCAGGTCGAGCGGGCGGCGGCGGTAGTGCTTCTCAGCCAGTGCTGACGGCTTGTGTCCCATGATTTGCGCGACGACGCCGACCGGGGCTTCGCACCACTCCGACAGGGTGCCGAATGACCGCCTGAGTCCGTGAATCGACACATGCGGCAGGCCGGCGGCGGTCAGCGCCTTGACGTGCTGAATGCGAGGTTCCTGCAGCCTCCCGTCTTTCGATGACGGGCTCGAAAACACCCACTCATTGCGACGCGGCAGCGCGGCCAGCAATGACGCGACATGAGGAGTCAGCGGGATGACGCGCTCGCCCTCCACCTTGTCGTGGATCGTCAGGCTGCGCCACTGAAAATCCACGTCGGCCCACTTCAGGCTGAAAAGCTCGGTGCGGCGCGCGCCGGTCAGCAGTGCTGTTTGCAGGAATGCTGCAATTGCCGGATTGCGTATCTGCGTCACCTGGTCGAACCAAGGCTTCAGCATTTCCCGCTGCAGGCAATCGTCTTTCGCTCGCGGCTTCGGCAGCGCGTCGCGAGTCTCGCGAGCGGTGCATGCGTCCGGTTTCACCTGGTCGCGGTACTCGGGGCGATCCGCGCACCATCCCATGAATGCACGCACCGCGCGGTAGGCTTGCGCGGCCTGCGTCGGGCCTCGGGCGGTCTGGGTCTCAAGCCAGGTCCTGATGGCGTCGGAATCCAGGTCGCGCAGGCGCTTCTCCATCAGCGAGTGAATCGGGCCGGGTAGTGTCGTCGCCGGCTCGCCCTTGCGTCGCCCTCGCCCGCGCGGTTCGCCTCCGGGTTTCGCCAGCGCCACATGGTTCTGCAGGTGTCGCTCGCTCCACTTCGGACTGCGGGCTTTCAGGTAGGCTTTCCACGCCTCGCCCACCGTCACCACCTCGCGCCGGGTTTCCTCGGCCTGCGCCTCGATGACCGCGATCTTGTCGGCCTTGTCCTGCCGGGGATCAATACCCTGGTCGACCAATGTCCGCATGCGGCGGGCTTCGGCTCGGGCGTCATCAATGCCCCAGGTACGAGCGTCGCCAATCCTCACCCGCAGCGCACTGCCGGCCAGCTTCGCCTGGAACACATACGTCTTTGCACCCGCAGGCGTGACCCGCGCGGCCAGTCCCGGCGCTTCCGTGTCCCAAAAAAAGGTTTGTGTCTTGTTCGGATCGCACGAAAAGTCCCGTATCCGTCCGCCGGTAAACTTGACTCGGTTGTCTTGGCTCATGATCGGTAGGTCGTCCGTGTAACCCTGGTGTAACCCGATTCTAGAACACCGATCAATATTAATCAACCTACCGCTGAAACGGTTACACGGTCAAATTGCTGTTTTTACTGCGTTTATGCTTTACGGGTAACACAGATCAACACGGTTAAATGTGCCTCGTAGCCGCCTTGTAAGCGGTAGGTCATCTGTTCGAGTCAGATTGTCGGCACCATAAGAATCAGACACTTAGGCCAGTTCAGATGACTGGCCTTTTGCTTTATTGGCGCCATTGCTCCCTTATTGCTACACCCAGCGCGCATGCTACGAAACGCCTTTCCGTTACCGACCCAGCCCCGCCTTGGCGGCGGCTGAATTGGTCGTCTATCGCGACATGCAGTTCCGTCTCGCTGTCGCGCACTTCAAAGTGCTCGATGTCGTTGAGCCTGAACCAGTGGAGTGCGGACGGATCGCGTGGTGGCGGGAAGCGCGAAAACCTGACAACGCGCTCCGGGTCGTCCAGAGCGGCGCGAATCGCAGCGGTCGGCACGGGAATCTGATCGCAAGGGAACCACTCCTGAAGATCAGCGTAATAAGTGTCGTCAGGCGGGCGTGGACAGAACTGTGCGAAGAATCGTCCATGCGCGGGCCAGCTCAGCACAACGTCACCGCGAAGTGCGGCGTCCAAGATCGCCTCGCGTGTCGTGTCCAATATCTGTCGGCAACTTCAAGCCTGTACCATCGCGGTTTGATCGGCATCTTCGCGTTTCTTCCAGCGCACCTTCGCAAAAGGTGCCACCCCAGGCCGGCGAAGGTTTCCGGCTTTTCTCCCCGTCGGAATAGGGGCGGCATTGCTCGGTCAGGCGGTGGGCTCTTGCTTCGGCTCGAAACGAATCACCAAGCGCTGCCCGCAGGCATCGGCGTACTTGCGCAGGGTCGCTATGGACGGGGCGTGCTTGCGACTGCCGATGCTGCCCTCGATGCGGGCCACGACAGGCTGAGATACCCCCATGCGCTCCGCCAACTCGGTCTGGGTCAAGCCAGCACGCTGACGGGCGCGCAGCAACTCGCCAAGGGCGGCGAACTCATCGGCCATACCTTCATAGGCTTCACGGAATGCCGGATCACGCTTGCTGGACTCCTCCGCGAAGGCGTGGGGGTCGAAGGCTACCGGGTTGTATTTCTCGCTCATGGGCGGACCTCCTTCATGCGACGGCGTGCGGTGTTCAATACACGCTGCGGGGTTTGTTCAGTCTTTTTGATGAAGCCGTGCAGGATGACGACACGCTTACCTACGACAGTGCAGAACAAGGCGCGTCCGATTCCCTCCTGCCCCTTGGCGCGAATCTCGAAAAGACCTTCACCCATTGCGCGGGTGTAGGGCATGCCCAGATTCGGGCCATGTTCGACGATGCGCTCCGCAATCCTGGTGAAGCTGGCAAGAATGCCTCCCGGCTACTCCATGACCTCGGCTTCCGCGGCCTCGTTAAAGAACTCGATGCGATAGCTCATGAAGTGAATATAGCCTTCATGCTATAAATGATCAATGTGCAGAGCGATCAGGCCACCAGCCGCAAACCGGGCGCGGCCTCTTTTTGGTTCGGTTGCTTGATACCGGCCTGGACAGGAATCCACCCTTCAATCTTGGTGTGCTACATCCGCCGCAGATCGAGCAGGCGGCGGCGGTAGTGCTTTTCAGCCAGGGCGGACGGCTTGTGTCCCATGATTTGTGCGACAACACCGACCGGGGCTTCGCACCACTCCGACAGCGTGCCAAATGATCGCCTTAGTCCATGCAGGGACAGTGCCGGCAAGCCCGCTGCGGTCAGTGCCTTGTTGTGGCCGATGCGCGGCTCTTGCAGGCGTCCAGACTCCGCCTTGACGCTACTGAACACCCACCCATTGCGACGGGGCAATGATGCCAGCAGTGACGCGACAAAGGGCGTCAGCGGGATGGTGCGCTCGCCCTGCACCTTGTCCCGGATGGTCAGGCTCGCCCACTGGAAAACGACATCCTTCCACCTCAGGCCGGCCAGTTCTTCGCGGCGAGCGCCGGTCAACAGCATGGCTTGCTGTGCAGATACCCTATTGCTACGAATTCCAGCAATATCGATCGATATCGCCCAACATCGATGAACGTCTGTTCCTCTATTTTTCAGACACTTTTGTAAATTTATCTACATCGTTAAACACTGATAAACCCCGTTTTTTGCTGACCTTGTAAGCGGTAGGTCATCTGTTCGAGTCAGATTGTCGGCACCAGCGGACGCAGGGAATGAGCCCGACCTCGATGGCCGGGCTTTCTGTTTCGTGACGTTCCCGTCGGCGTGTTACCGTCGCCCGCCGGTCATGGACGCGCACGGGCGGCAGTGCAACGTAAGGCGTCGCCGCTGTCAAAGCTGAGCGACTACCGGATCGCGCTTGCGTCCGCGCTCGCGGTCCGGGCATCCGGAACCTTGCGCGTGAATACCCAGCCGTTCGGGGTGTGGACGAAGGCGAATCCGGTCGGTTCGTCGATATAGACGTCGAACGATCCCGGCCGGGACTTCGCGACCTCATCGGTCGACACCAGGCGCTTGCCTGGCGTGGCGATCGTTTCGTCGACCGGTGATGCGTGGGCGCTGAGGCTGGCGCCGAGCAGAACCGCGGCACCAACCGCGATCATGTGTGCGAGTTTCATGGAGGGGCTTCCTTTCCGAGTAATAAAAGGGCGCCAAGGTTGCGGTGTGCCGTCGTGCAGCACCCTTGTTATCCCCTGCATGACTGGATGCCCTCATAAGACGGCGGAATGGCGCAGTGCAGCAACTCGCATCTGCTGATGACGTCATAGGCCCTGTCTCTTACGTTGTACTGTCCTCGCGCGCCCCGAACGCCTCTGCGGACTCGCGCGGGAGTCGTACATCATGCGTTCCTTCGGTCGGCGGACCCGACGAATCGGTCGGGCCCACCTGTGTCGCGCCCCCCAGCGGGTGCGCGTATTCGATCGCGATCAGCGGTTTGCGATCGCCTTTTCCGCCATGTCGACCAGGTCGGCACCGATCTGGCTCTTCCACTTCTCGTAGACCGGCTTGGTCGCGTCCACAAAAGCCTGGCGCTCGTCAGGGGTCAGACGGACGATGTCGACGCCCATCGCCTCGATCTCCTTGAGCAGGGGCTGACCTTCCTCGACCAGACCCTTGCGAGCGATCTCGATCTGCTGCTTGCCGGCATCGATCGCGGCCTGGCGGACGATTTCCCGATCGGCCTCGGTCCAGGAGTTCCACACATCACGGTTGACCACGAAGATCAGCGGATCGGCGACATACCCCCACATCGTCACATTGGTCTGGCCGACGGTGTGCAGCTTGGCCGCGGTGAAGATGGACATCGGGTTTTCCTGGCCATCGACGGCGCCGGACGCGAAGGCGGGCTGCGCATCGGCCCAGCTCATCTGGGTCGGATTGGCTCCGAGCGCGGTGAAGGTGTCCAGGAACAGCGGCGAGCCCACCACGCGGATCTTCATGCCGCTGAGGTCGGCCGGGGTGCGGACCGGCTGACGCGAGTTGGTCAGTTCGCGATAGCCATTCTCGCCCCAGGCCAGCGGCACGACACCGGCGCGGTCGACGAGGCTGAAGATCTCCTTGCCGACATCACCCTGGGTCAGCGCGTCGATCGCCTCGTAGTCCGGCATCAGGAACGGCAACGAGAACAGGTTGAGCTGACGAACCTGCGGCGACCAGTTGATCGTCGACCCGACCGCCAGGTCGATGACGCCCTGACGAATCGCGGAGAACTCGCGCGTCTGGTCGCCCTGCACCAGCGACACCCCCGGGTAGAGCTTGATGTCGATGCGACCGTCGGTACGCTCACGCACCAGGTCGGCCCATATCTCGCCGCCCTTGCCCCACGGGAAGGCCGTGCCCACCACCAGCGACATCCTGTATTCCGACTTGTAGTTCTGCGCCATAGCTGCGGTCGAGAGCGTCAGCGCAGCGGCGGTGGCCGCGAGCAGGCCCAGTAGCGGCTTCAATTTCATGTGCATGTCTCCTTTTGTTGTGAGGGTGTTACGACGACTAAAACAACGGCTAATAACCCAGAGCGCCCGGCAACCACAGCGCAATGGACGGGAAGATCACGATCAGCAGCAAGGCACAGCACATCGCGATCAGAAACCACACGACCCACTTGATGGTGTGTTCCATGCGGACCTTGGCGATCCTGCACGAGACCATCAGATTGACCGCGATCGGCGGCGTGAACTGGCCGAGCGCGATCATCATCGTCAGTATGACCCCGAACCAGACCAGATCCCACTGATAGAACAGTGCAATCGGCATCAGGATCGGAATGAAGATCAGAAAGATGGACACGCCATCAAGCACCATGCCGACCGCCACCAGCAGCAGCAGGATCAGGAAGAGCACGCCATACTCGCCCAGACCGGACCCGGTGATCGCGCGGGTCACCGGGTCGATGATGCCCAGCGTGTTCAGCGAAAAGGCGAAAATGCCGGCCAGTGACACGACCAGCAGAATCACCGCCGACAGTTCGCCGGCGTCACGCAGCACGTGGAACAGATCCCGGACCGATATCGTCCGGTAGATGACCATGCCGACGAACAGGCCATAGAACACCGCGACCACCGCGGCCTCGGTCGGCGTGAACCAGCCCGCCCGCATGCCGCCGAGGATCAGCACCGGTGCGGCCAGCCCCCAGGCGGCTTCGCGGAAGCTCTTCCAGAATGGCGGACGGGGCAGGCTCGCCTCGTTTGCACCCATGCCGTACTTGCGCGACAGCCATACCGACGGAATGATGAACGCGATGCCGACCAGCAGACCCGGTAGCAGGCCGGCGGCGAACAGCGCCGGCACCGACGCGCCGGGCACCAGCACCGAATACACGATCAGCGCGATCGACGGCGGAATCAGAATGTCGATCGCGGCCGACGCGCCGATCACGCTCGCCGAGAACGCACCCGGATAACCTGCGCGCGACATCGCCACGATCATCACGCCGCCGACCGCCGCCGCGGTGGCCGGACCCGAGCCGGAGATCCCGCCCATCAGCATCGCGACCGCGACCGCGACCAGCGGCAGCATGCCCGGCCCACGACCGACGATGGACACCGCAAAATTGACCAGCCGCAGCGCCACGCCGGAACGCTCGAAGATGGTGCCCACCAGCACGAACATCGGAATCGCGAGCAGCGGATACTTGCCCAGTCCGGCATAGAAGTTCTGGGGCACGGCCAGCAGACCGAACCAGTAGGTCTCACTGTTGGCCAATGCGATCGCGGCCGCACCGGCCAGACCGAGCGCGGCACCGACCGGCACGCCCGCCATCATCGTCACGACGAAGATCGCGAACAACAGGACTGCGATCATGCTGCGGCCCTGCCCCGGATGAACAGGCCAAACGCGCGCAATGCGATGCCGGCCGACACGACCGGCAGCCAGATCGTGTACCACCATTGCGGGATGCCGATGCCGGGCGAGGTCTCGAAGTAGCGATAGTCGTCCCAGACGACGCGTGCGCTGAGGACCGCGATCAACAAGAACAGCACCGTGACCATGAGTGCGCCGAAGCGCAGCAGCATGCGACGCCGCGCCTGCGAGCCCTGATCCGAGAAGTACTCGATGCGGATGTGACGATTGCGCGCCACCGCGGCCGATGCAGCGACCAGCGTCAGCAGGATCATCAGGAAGATCGAGATCTCTTCGGTCCAGGCAAAGGACTGGTTCGTGAAATAGCGGGTCAGCACGTTCGCGAACGTGATCAGCGCGAGCGCACCCATGATCAGCACGGTCAGCCAGTCTTCGATCGCGAGCGGGACGCGCGCCCGCGCAGTCTCCCCGGTCTCGGCTGCCGCCTCCTCTGGCTCCCGCGCATCGAGCTTGCGATCGGTCGTCTCAGGCATGGTCCGCCTCCGCCCTGGCGAGTCCGGTGAGCGCGTGCGCGCCGGCGACGATCGCGTCCACGCCGACCCGGGATTCGGCCTCGAGCACCGGCGAGTAGCCGACCGGAATGCGTGGTGCACCGAGGCGGCGGACACGGCAACCGGTTTCCTCGGCGGCGGTCGCCGCGATCTCGGCGCCAAAACCCGCCGCCTGCACCGCTTCATGCACGACCAACAGCCGGCCGGTTCGGGCACACGAGGACAGCACCGTCTCCCGGTCCCATGGCCAGATCGTGCGCAGATCGATCAGCTCCACCCCGATGCCCGCGGCTTCGAGCGCATCGCACGCCGCGGCGCACACCGACACCTGTCGGCTCCAGCTCACCATCGTCAGGTCGGCGCCCGTCCGCAACGTGCCGGCTTTGCCCAGGGCGGTGACGCTGCCCGGTTCGACTTCGCCCTGGCTGCCCCACAGGGTCTTGTGTTCCATGTAGATCACCGGATCGCCGCATCCCAGCGCCGAACGCAGCAAACCGTAGTTGTCCTGCGGGGTCGCGGGACATACGACGACCACCCCGGGCAGATGCGCGAACCAGCTCTCCAGCGACTGCGAATGCTGTGCTGCGGACGCGTCCCAGATACCGTTGGGCATGCGCACGACCAGCGGCACCCGGCCCTGCCCGCCGAACATGTAGCGGTTCTTCGCGGCCTGATTGACGATCTCGTCCATCGCGCACAACGCGAAATCCACCACCCGCATCTCGACCACCGGCCGAAGCCCGGCCAGCGCCATGCCGACCCCGGCACCCAGGATCGCGGCTTCGCTGATCGGCGTGTCGATCACCCGCTCCGCGCCGAAGCGGGTCTGCAGTCCGGAGTATTGCCCGAAGATGCCGCCGCGACCCACGTCCTCACCGAGCACGACCACCCGGCTGTCGGCCGTCATCTCCTCCTGCAGCGCCAACACCGCGGCCTGTGCATAGGTCATCACCGCCATTGGCCGGCTCCGGTGGTCTGAACATCGGTATAGGCGGCACCCGGATCGGGCCATGGCGCGAGTTCGGCCGCCGCAACCGCAGCCTCCACCTCCTGCGCCGCCTCACGATCGATCGCGTCGAGCAACGCCAATTCGCCCTTGCTCCCCGCCATCGCGATAAAGGCGAGCCGCGCGCGCCCGACCGGGTCACCCTTCAGCGCCTCGGCCAGTTCGGCCGGATCGCGATAGCCCGCCGGGTCCACCGACACATGGCCCTTGATCCGGTATGTGATCGCGTGCAGCAGATGCGGTCCGCGTCCGTCGCGCACCCGCTGGACCAGGTCGCCGGCGGCCTCGTACACCGCGAGCACATCGTTGCCGTCGACGCTGAAGGACGGGATGTCGAAACCGGCCGCGCGCGCGGAGGCGCCCTCGCCGGCCGTCATCGGGCCGCTTGCCGTGGTCGCACTCCAGCGATTGTCCTCGCACACGAACAACACCGGCAGTCCGAACACCTTCGCCCAGTTCAAGGACTCCAGAAACGGCCCGCGGTTGATCGCACCGTCACCGAAGAAGCATACGGTCAGGCCCGGGCGCCGCTGCAGCTTCTGCGCATGCGCCGCCCCGACTGCAATCGGCATTCCCGCTGCCACCACGCCGTTCGCGCCCAGCATGCCGACCGAAAAGTCGGCGATATGCATCGAGCCGCCCTTGCCACCGTTGAAACCCGATGCCTTGCCGAACAGCTCCGCCATCATGCCCGCGAGGTCGGCGCCCTTGGCCAGCGTATGCCCGTGGCCGCGATGCGTCGAGGTCAGATAGTCGTCAGCAGCCAGATGGGCGCAGACCCCGGCGGCCACGGCCTCCTGACCGGTCGACAGATGCAGCGGCCCGCGCACCCTGGCGGTTCCATCCGCCGACTTGCCATAGGCGCTCACGCCCCCCTGACTGGCGGCCTCCGCTGCATTCTCGAACGCCCTGATCCGGACCATGGTCCGGTACAGCGCGACCAATGTCTCGCGTCTTTCCTCCAAGGCTCCGCCTCTCTGTTTATGTTTATGTGTAAACGGCCTAGGGGCGAGTATCCCTGCCAGCGAGGAGTCCAGTCAATGCCTGACGCGTCCGCACCGGTCGCCGTTCCGGCCGACACGCCCCGTACCGCAACCCGTCCTCGTCGCACCATCGTGCCGCACGGTATCGAGAAGCATCGCGAACAGAATTGACATGGAGCAGCCCATCGCCTATAGTTGCGTTCTCCAGACGCGGGGTGGAGCAGTCTGGCAGCTCGTCGGGCTCATAACCCGAAGGTCGCAGGTTCAAATCCTGCCCCCGCAACCAAACAAAACAAGCACTTAGCCCGGTTCAAAAGACCGGGCTTTTTGTTGCTTTGTCGTGGTGTAAGCACTTTGTAAGCGCTGGCAAGCAATGCCGATGGAGGCACGCGGCAAAATGTCCGCATGCGATGCGGACACTCAGTGGACTTCATCAGGATGATGCATCCCTTCAGATCCGCTCTCTTCTGACATGACGTTGCATGTTCATCGCTGTCGTCGCAGACAGAAAATCGAGCCGCACGCATTAGTCTGCATCGCGCCGCGCACTGCGTCACGCTTCGAACCGAAAATCGCCCGTCATCGGCAGTCAAGCGTAATTTCAGAGAACGCCTGCATTTCCTGAACGTAGCGCTCACCCATTTGCTGGGCACGCTGTTCATCGTTGCGCAGAATCGACATCACCGCCTCAAGGTGAAACCCGGTTGCTGTCGCCAGGGCATCCCGTGCCGGCACAACGCACGACGTCACACTCATGTTGCGCAGATCCCGGTGGATTGCCTGCAACGCTCCAATGGGCCCGCTCGCAGCAAGGCGCGGTGTGACTTCCAGCACCTTGATTGCATCGTCCCACTTTTCGGCCACCCGCTGCACGCGCTCGAGCGAGTCAAGGTTTGCGGCGCGCTCGGCTTCCTTGGCTTGCCGGTCCGCATGAACAAAATACGCGCCCGCGGCTATCGCACCAATGATCAAGAGGGCACCGACCCATCGCTTCGCCCCGCCAGAGCCCGCAGATCCGTCTGCGCCGAAGCTATCGCGCTCAATCATTGTAGAGCGTACGCTGCGCGGCGCGGCATTGCGCGCGGCTGCCTTGGCGTACACCCGACCGCATTTCGGGCACTCATAATCAGGTGCCGTATCTTCGGGTTGTCTCGTGTAGCCGCAGGATGGACAAGTCGTCATTTGCAATCCATGAACTCGCGCGAACGCAGGTCTCGCGCATTTGCTTTTTCGCGCCGAATGTTCTCGGGCACCACGAACCGATCAGCCAGATATTCCGCACTCTCGCGCCGTCGCGTCGTGTAGTCGCAGTCGATCTGTTTCGAGGTTCGCTCCCATCGCCGGTCGTGTTCGGACTGCCGTTGCGCGGCCGTGCGCTGGCGCTGCCTGTCGGCCTCGCCGCGCTCCAGTTCCATTTGCCGCCGCAACTGCATCATCCTGGCGCGCTCGGCCGCCATGGGGTCGCCCTGCCCGGCCGCAGGTGCAGCATTGATCCGGTCCGCATCAGGCGCACACGGCACCTGTGAAAACGTGGTGCGCCCATCGACAACGCACCGATACACGGTCTGAGCATTCGCGCACACCGGTAAAGCAGCGAACGCGACGACGAGTGTAAGCGCCTTGAACATGCAGGCATCCCCATCAATTTGGCGTTGCGCCGCTTGAACTCACCATCACTACGCAGAAATCGCCATGAATGTAGGGAAGAGTGTGCAGGAATACGCGTCACGTGACCACTGCACGAAAGCGATAGAGGTTCAACCGAAACAGTGTTGCCCTTCACTTCACAGCCGGCCATGAATGCAAACAGGAACCGAATCACTCGTCACAGCGCAGTGAGTTTCAATCAATCACGAAGCCTCCAACAGACGGACCTACAAGAACGACCACATCTCGTGGTTCGGCCGAACCACCCCCAGGCTATTCACCGTTCGACGGTCAGGCTTCGTCCTGGTCGGTGCGGCCATGCAAAAACGCGAGAATCGCCTTCTCAAGCTCCACGGCATCAACTTCGCGTGCAGCGCTCGGGATGCCCTCGGGGTCGGTCAGGGCGTGCAGCACGAGCGCATCGTCGCCAGCGAGACCGAAGCGACGAAGCACAGCGGCACTCACCCGGTCGCGAACATCGGTTCGGCCCTTCGTCATCAAGTCGTGCTGAGTGCGGATGGCGGTTGCAATCAGGTCAGGACCACCGGCGCAGAGTTCATCCCGGAAATGCTCGTGCAGTGTCGCAAGGGTGATTCCTGCCTTGCCCGTCTTGGGGTCGCAGACTTGGGTCGCGATGGCGGCGTGAGGCATCCCCCATCCGGCCAGCACGCGGACAAGTTGCCGGGCTTCGTCATCGAAGGCGATAGGCGGGTTCCGGGTCGGACGCTTCGTCGTGGTCTTGCGGGCGGTCATCGGGGCTTTCCTCTTGGATCAATCCGAACGGTTGCGGAAGGGTCGGCAAGGGTTCAGGAACGGTTCGGTTACTTCCTGCTCTCGCTCGCATCCTCCAGGGCGGAGATACGTCGCTCCAGGTCGGCGGACTCGATGAATCTTCGGCGGGCGTCCAGGATGTTCGTCAGAGTCATCCCCTCACCCGGCAACAGGTCGCCAGTCGATACGGCTCGGGTCACGTCGGCTTGTGCAGCGTCGAGACCGGCCAGGGTCGAGAGGTCTGGCAGATCAAACAGAATCGGGCGCTCGCGGACCGGCGGGGCCAGTCGCTCCATGACCAACTTCATCGCGGTCATGTCGCCCACGAGAGCGGCGTCGATACACGCCTGAGTGATGGTCTCGGCTTGCCCTTCCATCAGCGCCAGGACCGCCATCGTCGCCTTGTTGCGGGTGCCCTTGGGCTTGCCCCTCGGGTTCCCGCTTTGCCCCGGCTTCCATGCGCCTGCTCTCGCTCGTTTCTGGTTCACTTCGTGCTCTCCATTTGCAATATCAGCGGGTGTGCTTCGTGCGTTGCCAGCGAGCACCCGCTGATGGGCCACGGAAAAGGGCCAGGGGCGGTTCTGGCACCTTGCCCACCCTCACGCCTTGCCCTCGGTCGAGACCGGGCAGACGGCCTCCACAGCGGCCCTCAGCGGGTCGTCCGGGCCAGTGTGCGAGCGGACCAGCGCCAGGACCAGATTCAGACGGTCTCGAAGTCGCTCGGTCGCGTGGTCGAGGTCGGTCGGCAGGTGGTATCCCGCCATCTTCGCCAGGACATCCAGGTGACAGCGGTCCAGGGTGATGCAGTCATCCCCGAAACCGTTTCCGAGTTGGGTCAGGGTGATGCGCCCGTCTTCCTCGTGCTCGATTTCCAACTGGTTGATGAAGGTTCCGGTCTTGGAATTGGTCATGCTGCGGAGTCCTTTGCAAGGCAGGTTTCTTTCCCGAAATTCCCGAAACGGGAAAATTCAGGAAGTCCGGGTTTTCCCGTTTTTCCCGCTCCCCCTTTAGGGGGGCGGGACCAGCGGGAAGGAACGGGAAGGAAAATCAGGGAAGCCATATCCACCCCTCCGCGTGTCCCAGGTTTCCCCTGCTCACGAGCCCGGTAATGGCGGATTGGGCGCGCTCGCGTTTCCTCTTTGGTTCGCAAGGCAGCGCACCAGCGGCGGCTGTGATGGCGGCCTCCAGTTCGATGCAGGGGCGGCCGGGCGGGACCGATGCCTTGCCCCAGGCTTTCGCGTCTTTCAGTGCGGCGGCGATAGCGTCATAGGCAAGGCGCATGTTCCCGCCTCCGGGCAGCGATGCACGGCGCAGGGCGTCGGCGGTGCGTTCCTCTGGTGCGACGACACAGGACGTTATGGGCTCGCCGTCTTCGTCGTCGCCAAGCTCCACCACCTCCAGGCGGAAGGGATGCCCTTCACCATCAGCGCCATCCTTCGCCTTGGTGGTCTTCCACTCCCGGCGGTCGTCGGTGCGCGTTACTTCGATGGCGCAGTCCAGCGCACCCAACAGGGACGAGTGACCGCGTAACCCTTTGGTCGCATCCTTGCCGGTGTGATGCACAGCCAGCACGCACCCGCCAAGCTCGGCTTGCAGGGCTTTCAGGCCCGCAATGACGGCTCCCATATCGGCGCTGGTGTTCTCATCCATGCCCGGCGCGGATGCGGCCAGGGTATCGACGCACAGCACGCCACCCGCCAGCCCGGCCGCATGGGCAGCGCCGATGATGTCAGCGCGGTCTTGTGGCTGGCGCAGGTCCAGGGGCGCGGCGAGGAAGCGCATGCGGTCGGCGGTGCCGTGCCGGGCCTGATGCGCTCGGACGCGTTGCGAAATGCCGTGCTCACCTTCCAGGGCGATGTACAGGACCGGCGCGGGCTTCACCGAGTAGGCGAACCACGGCCGGCCGGCGGCGATGGCGGCCAGCAGGTCGAGTGCCAGGAAGGACTTTCCTGATGCGGGCGGGCCATAGATTGCGGCGATGCCATCCAGCGGCAGGACGCCACGCACCCGCCAGCGAACCGGCGGCAGGCTCGCCAGTTCGGCCGGCGTCATCAGTTGGAAGCGTTGCGGCGGGGTGCGCTCGGTCTTCAGCAGTTCGGCCAGCCCGTCGAGGTCGTGCGCGGCAGCGTAGTCGTTCGCGTCGGTGTTCGGCGGCAGGTCGTCGGGCAGTTCCACCCAGGCCACCGGGCCACCCAGCGCGCGGGCAATCTCTGCGGCCGGGATTTCTCCCCCCCGGTCGGGCACCAGCACAATGCGCAGGCCGGGGTAATGCTGGCGCAGGTTGCCGGCCACGGTCGCAAGGTTGCTCTTGCCGAAGGTCGCCACAGCGGCACAGCCGGTCGCTTGATGCAGACTCGCTGCCGTCGCCACCCCTTCAGCCAAGTAGGCCACACCACCCGCGAAGGCTTCAGCCGTTGGCCTCCCCTCTGGCGCGTCGGGATGAACAACCAGCGCACCCGCGGCGATTCGACAGCCCGGCAAGCTCAGTTTCGGCGGGCCGGCCTCGGGGCTCACGAACTGGATGCTTTGCAGTTCGGCACGCTCGATGCTCCAGACAGGCAGCGCCAGCCACCCGGCGCAGTCGTGCCCGGCGATGTGCAGGCCGGCATCCATCGGCACCACCCGCAGGCCATCGGGGGCCATGCCCTTTCGCGTCAGATAGGGATGGTCGGCGGGCGCGGGCGGAAAACGGCTCCACAAGGCCACAGGGTCGGCGGGCGTGCCGTTGGGTGGCCTCGGGGTCAATATCGGCACCTCGGCCGTTCTGGCATGCTCGGACCACGGTAGCCGGCCGGGTGCGCTTCCATTCGGTGCGGTCCGGTCGGTCCAGCCGGCGGCGCGGGCGGTCGCAAACAGGGTGCCGGGGCCGATGCCTTCGCCCTTCATGCTCTGCCAAGTCGTGCGGCAGTCGCGCTCCCCCTGGTAGTTGCCGGCGGTCGCGGACCACTGGTGCCAGTCCTCAAAGTCGAGACCGGCGGCCTTGGCTGCCATGCCCAGGCGGACCCACTCGGGGCGGGTGCATCCGGCGTCCAGATGCCACAGCGCGGACCGGGCGCGCTCGGGGTCGTGTCCGTTGTGCATGGCTGGCCTCAATGCTTCCGCTTTGCCAGGGCGGCAGCGGTTGCAGGGTCTTTCCGGTCGAGGCTGTATTCCGCAATCAGGGGCTTGCATCGCGGGTGCTTGAACTGGCGGTGACGTATCTTCCAGCCGTCGTATTCCAAGCTCTTCACATAGGCAGCGAGTCGCCAGCCGGGCCAGTAGTCACACTGGTTCTGCGGGCCAGCAATCAGGGCTTCCAGTGCGTCGGCTTTGCGGGTGCCTGCCTTCGGCCAGATGGCGGGCGCTACCGGCGGCAGGCTATCGGGGAACAAGTCTGCATTAGGATGGGCGCTGTTCCGGGCGCTCGGCTTTCCTTCATCGGGGGTCGGGCGCTTTTTCATTCCGCACCCTCCACCTTACGCGGGGTCGTCAGCCTCTCTTCGGCGTCAGCGGGCCAAAGAAGGCGCCCATTCGGCATCTTCCGCGGACGCAGGCCGAAGTAATGCCCATCCCGACACAGGGCGGCGCGCAAGCTCTGCGGTTTAAGACGCAGCAGTGCGGCCAATTCTTCAGTCGAAATTCCCATCTCGTTGAACTCCAATCATCCCGCTTGCGCGGTACGGGATGCAGTTCAACGGATTGGGAGAACGCGGGAAAATCCGGGGGTTCTTCGGGGGGAATTCGGGGCTTTATCGCCCGATGCGGTGTATTTGAGCGGCCGGACTCAGGTCGGCAGCGGGTGCGGGCGCAGTTCCGCCCCATCGGGCACGGCATTCGGCCTCGATGCGCTCCAGGTAGTACCAGCCACGTTTCCCGGTGCGGCAAGCCTTCGCCCACTCTTCAGAGCGGTCTAGAGCGGACTCCAGGGCTGGGTATTTGCGGCCCAGGCGCTCGATGATGGCGGCGCGTTTCATCGGGGTCAGGGGGACGGACTTGGCCTCTTCCTGGTGCACCTCGGTTTCGCGCTTGCTCACCTCCCACTGCACACGCACCCGCAGGCGGGCCCGTTCTTCCTCTTCGACTTGCTCAATGCGGCGCCTCCTCTCCGCTTCCTTAGCCTCGAGGATGGCCTGTATCAGTTTTTCGCCGACTCGCTTATCCCGGTCCTCTACGCCACTAAGTACGCGCTCGACGGCGCTGTCACGCGTTGCGATTGTGGGGCCAAAGTTCGAGGACATTTCCTGTGACAGTCGGTCGAACTCCTCAACTATGCTGAGAAGTTTCTGCCGCTCATCGGTGGGCATGTCGGGACCACCAATCATCATAAAAAGGTCTTCTAGGGGGCTGGCGGTTGGTTTGTCGCTCGTCACGGCGCGCTCCTTCGTGCGCACCTTCGTTCAGGTGCCACCCCAGGCCGGCGAAGGTGTCCGGCTTTTCTCCCCGTCGGGATAGGGGCGGCGTGCTCGGTCAGTTAGGGTCGGTCATCCCTGGTCACGCGGCGGCGAGCCGGGTCGGCTCCGAGACTTCCGGCTTCGCGGGCATGTCTTGCAGCAGACCGGCCAGACGGTCGATATCGTCGGCAAGGTCGGCAACTGCCCAGGCGGCGTTCTCCATCGTGGCATCGGTCACTTTGCCCGAGTCGGGACCGACTGCCCCCATCAGGCGGGCAATCGCGGCGATTTGCAGGGTCCGGCGGCGGATGGCATCGGCAGCATCCATCCGCTTGTTCACGTCGGCGTGGTCGAAACCGGCGGCAAGGGTAGCGAGGGCGGTCATAGCAGGGTCTCCAGGGTAAGGGGATGGTGCAGGGTGCCCGATAACGTCAGGCGGTCAGTAAAGGACATCGGGCCTCCACTGATAGTCAAACTTCGGGTAGTGACGCATCAGTTCGGCTGGTAGCCGGTAGTCATGGGCCAGGAAAACGACCATCTGTTCTGGCTTGTGCCAGGGGTCATCGAAGTCGATGGAGCACGGCACCGGGTCGGCTGAAATGCTCCCGTGCTCCACGGACAGGCGCAGTCGCTCACCCAGGCGCGCTTTCGCCTCGGAGCCAAGCTCCCCGGTCTCGCTGTTCCAGATGAAGTGCAGCGGTTCAGCCCGGTTCCGTGCCCAGGGGTGCGGCTCTAGGTGCAGGTCGACAATCATGATGGGCGCTCCGGTCGCGTTGGTTGTGGTCGCTCAGTTCGCCACCACCCGCAAACCGGGCGCGGCCTCTTCCTGGTTCGGTTGCTCGATGCCGGCCTGCTCCAGAATCCAGGCTTCGATCTTCGTGTGCCACTGGCGCAGCAGGTCCAGCGGGCGGCGGCGGTAGTGCTTCTCCGCGATGGCGGACGGCTTGTGCCCCATGATTTGCGCACTGATTCCGGCGGGACACTCCACCCACTCAGCCAGGGTGCCGAAAGACCGGCGCAGTCCGTGCAAGGTGACATGCGGCAGACCGGCGGCGGTCAGTGCCTTGTTGTGCGGGTCGCGCGGCTCTTGGAGCCTCCCGGATTCGGCGGTCGGGCTACTGAACACCCATTCATTCCGGCGGGCCAGCAGGGCCAGCAGTGACGCGACATAGGGTGTCAGCGGGATAGTGCGCTCGCCCTCCACCTTGTCGCGGATGGTCAGGCTCCCCCACTGGAAGTCGACATCCTCCCACTTCAGCCCGGCGAGTTCTTCCCGGCGGGCACCGGTCAGCAGCAGGGCTTGCAGATAGGCGGCATGGACCGGGTTCGGCAGCTTGCGGACATGCTCGAACCATAGTGGCAACTGTTCGCGTTGCAGACAGTCGTCCTTCGCTGCCTTCTTCGGCAGTTCGTCGCGGGCCACCCTAGCGGTGCATGCGTCGGGGTGCGTGATGCTCGCGTACTCCGGGCGGTCGCTGCACCAGTTCAGGAAGGTCCGAAGATTGCCGAAGGCGATTCGGGCCTGAGTCGCACGGTTGGCGCTTTCATCCTTCAGCCAGGACCGGACGCGGGCGGGCGTGATTTGGTCCAGCGGCAGAACGAGCAACGGACGCAGGATGCCGGGTTTCTTCTCCGCATCCTCTCCGCGCTTCCGGCCTCGGGTCT
The DNA here is from genome assembly GCF_048158365.1 of Denitraticella aggregata. Lineage (NCBI taxonomy): Bacteria > Pseudomonadati > Pseudomonadota > Betaproteobacteria > Rhodocyclales > Zoogloeaceae > Denitraticella > Denitraticella aggregata. Next base: position 150,627 of record NZ_JBLLNL010000003.1, read on the forward strand.
TGGGTTCCCCGCCTTCGGCTGACATCCGCTGATGGTCCAGCAGGGTGCGCGGACTCCAGCGGTCGGCGCGGGCCTTCAGATAGGCGCCCCAGGCGTCGAGAGCAGGCGCGGCAGCGCGGCGGGACTCTTCCCTCTTGGTCTCGGTCGCTGCAATGCGTTCGGCCTTCTCTTGGCGCGGGTCGATTCCCTGGTCAAGCAAGGTCAGCAGTCGGCGGGCTTCGGTGCGGGCGTCGTCGAGGTTCCAGGCGCGAACATCCCCGATGGTCAGGCGCAAGTCCCGGTCTTTCAGCCTCCCTTGGAACACAAATGCATGCGCACCAGCGGTTGCACGCACAGCGAGACCGGGGGCGTCGGTGTCCCACAGAAAGACTTGTTTCTTGTCCGGCGGACAGTTCAGGTCACGGATGCGGCCTGCGGTCAGCTTGATGCGTGCCATGTCTCGGTCTCCTTTACAGGCACTTACACGGCGGTTCCGTGTAAGCACTGTGTAAGTAGATTCTATCAATCCGCATCAATGCCGGTCAATCCGATAAAACTGCTTTTCCCTTTAAAATCTTAGCTCTAAGCTAATACTCTATGAATTTCTCAACCCCGAAAAATGCGGATTCTTTCGTTCTCATAACCCGAAGGTCGCAGGTTCAAATCCTGCCCCCGCAACCAGTCAAAGAAAAAAGCCCGGCCCTCAAGGTCGGGCTTTTTGCTTTATGGTTATGGCGGAGCCAAATCCGGGCAATGCCCATGCAAGCCGGCGGTAAGATTTCCGAACGCAATCCGGGCACCGCTCGGACTCCTGAGATGCAAGCGTGATCACTGAACGGACACAATCCATGACCAAGAATCTCGACGTCATCATCATCGGTGCAGGCTCCGCGGGTCTGGCAGCAGTCCGGCAGGTGCGCAAGCAGACCGAGCGTTTCCTGCTGATCAACGACGGCCCGTATGGCACGACGTGCGCGAGGGTGGGCTGCATGCCGTCAAAGGCACTGATCGAGGTGGCCAATGCCTTCCACGCACGGCACAAGGCGGAGGCTTTCGGCATCCGGGGCAGCGCCGGCCTGTCGATCGACGCGACGGCCGTCATGCAGCGCGTGCGCGAGCTGCGCGATCGATTCGTGCGCGGAACGCTGAAAGCGACCGACGCGCTCGCCGAGCGCAGCATCCCGGGTCGTGCGCGCTTGATCGGGCCGGGTGAGGTCGCGGTCGACCAGCAGATATTCCGCGCTCGCCGCATCATCATCGCCACCGGCTCGACGCCGGTCGTACCCGAAGCCTGGAAGGCACTCGGCGACCGACTGCTGACCACGGACAGCTTTTTCGAGCAGACGACGCTGCCTGAGCGCATCGCGGTTATCGGCCTCGGGGCGATCGGCGTCGAGATGGCCCAGGCGCTGGCGCGACTCGATGTGGACGTCCACGCTTTCGGCAAGAGCGACCGCTTGGCAGGAATATCCGACCCGCTCGTCAATGCCGCGCTGCGCGAATCGCTCAGCGAAGAATTCGCGGTCCATACCGGTCACGAGGTCGATCTGTCCCGCACGCCCAACGGCGTTCGCGTGCGGGCGGGCTCGGTCGACCTGGAGGTGGATCGCGCCCTCGTGGCCGTTGGCCGCAAACCCAATCTCGACAGGCTGGGCCTTGAAACGCTCGGAATCACACTGGACCAGCGCGGCATGCCCCCATTCGACCGCAACACCATGCGGATCGCGAATCTACCGGTTTTCATTGCCGGTGACGCGAACGCGGATGCCGGCCTGCTCCACGAAGCGGCGGACGAAGGCTTCATTGCCGGGTTCAACGCGGTGGGGACCGAACCGACCTGCTTTCAACGCCGCACGCCGCTCGCCATCGTGTTCTCGGATCCGGGCGTGGCGACCGTCGGCCAGCGCTTCTCGGACATCGACACGGATCGGTGTCTGGTCGGCAGCGTCGACTTTGCATCCCAGGGGCGCGCGCTGACCGCACAGCGCAACAAGGGCTTGTTGCGCGTCTACGCGTCGGCGGATGACGCCCGGCTGCTGGGCGCCGAAATGTGCGCACCAGCGGCCGAACACATGGCACATCTGCTCGCGCTGGCGATCAGTCGCGAACTGACCGTCAATGATCTGCTCGCCATGCCCTTCTACCATCCGGTACTGGAGGAAGGCCTGCGTACCGCGTTGCGAGAACTTGCCGCAAAATCGGGGCTGAGCCGCTTCGATCTATCCGCATGCGGCAGCTATCAGATCGAAGCGCTCGACTGACGGCGGCATCGGCAAGCGCCTGTGGAGAAAATATTGACACTTTTCTGAAGCCAGAACGGACCGTGGACCGATGTCAAACATTCTCTGGCCGGATAGACCGAAAGTATCCTTGCTGCCATGACCAACGAAAACCCCTCCACGACCTCCCAGTCCGGTGAGCGCCCGCGCAGCTACAGCGAGCAGATCGTTCAGGCGCTGGCCGATGGACGCAACAAGCGCGTGCGCAAGCTGTTGCACCGGATGCACCCGGCCAAGGTCGCCGCGTTGCTCGAAAACCTCGGCGGGGAGAAACGGCGCGCACTGTGGCAGCAGGTCGACGCGACGCGCGAACACCGGGTCCTCGCCCACCTGAGCGGTGACTTGCATCGCGAGCTGGGGGGCGAAGCGCATGAGGACCAGGCCGATGACGAACGCGCTGCCTCGGCCACGGGCGGTCAGTCTCATCAGGATGGCGTCAGCCAGCTCGAGGCCGTGCGCCAGGCGCTCGAACAGGGCAAGCTCAAGCGTGTCGGCAAGCTGCTGCACCGCATGCACCCGGCCAAGGTCGCCGGCCTGCTCGAGGCACTGCCGCCTGCCGAACGTAATCAGGCCTGGAGCATGGTCGAGACCGAGCGCGCGGGCCGTGTGCTCAGCTACCTGCACGACGAGATCAGCGCCGCACTGGCGCAGGAGCTCGATCTCGAGGATCTGATCGCCTCGATTCAGCACATCGAGCTGGACGATCTGGTCGACCTCATCCAGACCCTGCCGCAGGAACTCGGCAGCAGGCTGGTGCATGCCACCGGCGGGGCGCGTCGCGAGCAACTCGAGTCGATGCTTTCCTACCCGGAGGCGTCGGCAGGCGGCCTGATGAACGCCGACGCGATCGAGATCCGCGCGGACGTCATGGCGGGTACGGTGCTGCGCTACCTGCGCCTGCTCGAGACCCTGCCACCGCAGACCGACATGCTGATGGTGGTGGATCGCAAGGGCCACTACCAGGGCGCGCTGCGGCTGTCCGCGCTGGTGACCGCCAGCGTCGACACCCGCGTTGCCGAATTGATGCAGACCGATATCGCGGGCATCCCGGTTGCCACCGACAGCCTCGAAGTCGCCCGCCTGTTCCAGGACCTCGACCTGCTGTCCGCACCGGTCGTGGATGAGCAGCAGCGTCTGATCGGCCGCATCACGGTCGACGACGTGGTCGACCTGATCCGTGAAGAGTCGGACCGCACCGTGATGCAGATGGCCGGCCTGGATGACGAGGCCGACATGTTCGCGCCGGTGCTGGTGAGTTCGCGCCGGCGTGCGCTGTGGCTGGGCATCAACCTGGTCACTGCCTTTCTCGCCGCCTGGGTGATCGGTCAGTTCCAGGCGACGCTCGAGCGGCTGGTCGCCCTGGCCGTGCTGATGCCGATCGTCGCCAGCATGGGCGGCATCGCCGGGAGCCAGACCCTGACACTGGTGATCCGCGGTCTCGCCCTCAAGCAGGTCCAGAAGGGCAACATCCGCGTGCTGCTCGACCGCGAGGTGGGGGTCTCGATTCTAAACGGCCTGCTGTGGGCGCTGGTGGTTGCATTGCTGGCGGTCGCCTGGTTTGGTGACTGGGGCATCGGCGGCGTCATCGCCGCGGCGATTCTGATCAACCTGCTGTGTGCTGCGCTGGCCGGGCTGGCCATCCCGCTCATCCTCGATCGCATGGGCATCGATCCCGCACTCGCCGGCAGCGTGATACTCACCACCGTCACCGATGTCGTCGGCTTCTTCGCCTTCCTGGGCCTCGCGACCGTACTTCTGCTGTGATGTGTCTCGCAAGGCGCGTTTGCGCCGACGCGCAGGGCCCGGAATCAGAAAAACCGCATCACCAGGAACAAGCCCAGCATCGTAAAGCCGAGTGCCAGCTTGGCCGCACTGCCGAGCACCAGCCCGATCGTCGCGCCCCAACCGGCGCGACTGGCCGCGACCAGGCCCTTGCGCGCCGACAGTTCGCCGAGCAGCGCGCCGATGAACGGGCCGACCAACAGGCCGGGCAGGCCGAAAAAGATGCCGACCACCGCTCCCAGGGCCGCGCCGACGACCGACCGGATCGACGCGCCGTAGCGCCGTGCACCGAAGGCGCCCGCGATGAAGTCTGCCAGCGTGGCCAATGCCGCCATGACTGCCAGGCCGATCAGCGTCATCGTGCCCACGTAGGCGAACTGCTCCGCCCAGGCCGCCATCCACAGGCCGGCGAACAGCAGCAGCGGCCCGGGCAACGCCGGCAATACCAAGCCGGCCAGACCGATGACGACCAGCAGTACGGCGAAGGTCCAGACCAGGGCCGTCGTCATGCACCCGCGCCCGAGCACGACGCGAGGCGGCGCGACGCGACGCGCCTGCCGCCCCTGCCCGATGTGTGTTCACGCCCGCACGCGATTTTCCCGCCAGCGGGCACTGCGATCACCAGTTCTTCTTCGACCATGCGCTCGCATCGAGATCGAGATCGGGGAACTTCCTGACGTCCAGCACCGGCCGCTGGACGCCGGCCTTCAACTGCTCCCGGAAATCCTGGAGGATGCGCATCACGACCGGGAACAGCATCATGATCGCCACCAGGTTCACCAGTGCGAGGATGCCCATCAGCGGATCCGAGAAGAAGAACACCGACGTGGCACCGGGCGCCGACGCGCCCAGGAACACGATGCCGATCACCGCGAGACGCAGTACCTGTATCGATCCCGGATGCCTGCTCAGTTCCGCCAGCGCGGTCTCGCCGAGATAGTAGTTGTACATGATCGAGCTGAACGCGAACAGCATGATGATGAAGGTCAGGTAGTACAGCGCCCAGTCACCGACATGCGACGCGAGCGATTGCTGTGTCAGCACCACGCCGTCGATTCCGGTCGCCCCCGGCACATAGACGTCGCTGAGCAGAATCACGAACGCGGTGCACGAACAGATGATGAGGGTATCGATGAACACCGAGAACGACTGCGTGATGCCCTGACTGATCGGGTGATGCACGTCCGCCGTGGCCGCCACGTTCGGTGCCGAGCCGAGTCCTGCCTCGTTCGAGAACAGGCCCCGCCGCAGCCCTTGCGCGATCGCCGCGCCCATGCCGCCGCCGACCGCCTCCTGCAGACCGAACGCATTGGCCACGATCATCGCGATCAGGCCCGGAATCTCGGTGATGTTGATCGCGATGATGAACAACGCCATCCCGATGTAGGTGAGCGCCATGACCGGGATGATCACATCCGCCGCCTTCGCGATGCGCCTGATGCCGCCGAACACGATGAATCCGGTCATGGCCGCGAGGAACAGGCCGCTCCACAGGCGATCGATGCCGAGGCTGTTCTGAACGGCGCCCGCGAAGGTGTTGCCCTGAAAGGCATTGAAGCCGAACGCGAACGACGCGATCAGGCAGATCGCGTAGACCACCGCGAGCCAGCGGTATTGCGAGCCCAGCCCGTGCATGATGTAGCCGGCCGGTCCGCCCCGGTAGGTTCCGTCGCCGACCGATCGCTTGAACAACTGGGCCAGCGAGCACTCGACCAGGCTGGTCGCCATGCCCACCAGCGCGATCGCCCACATCCAGAACACCGCGCCCGGGCCGCCGAGCGTGATCGCCACCGCAACACCTGCGATGTTTCCGCCACCGACGCGGCCGCCCACCGACACCAGCAGCGCCTCGCGCGCGCTGATCGCGTTCGGATCGCCCGTCTGATTCTTGGACGACAGCACACCGAACATCCGCCTGAAGAACCTGAACTGCACGAAACCGGTGACCAGCGTCATGAACAGGCCGAACACCACCAGTATCGGGATCAGCGCCCAACCCCAGGTGAGATCCTCGATCAAACCGAAAAAACGGGTGATGAGTTCCATGCTCGGCCCCTATGTCAGCAATGTCGGACTGATCGCCCGCCCTGCCACATCGAAGCAATCCGCATGAGTCGGAGGGCGCGCACCAGAGTGCAGAATAGGCATCGCGCGCGACAAAGTCCATCGACTGTCATACCGGCCTTGATTCCGGGGCGTGAAACGACGGCGGCTCGGTAGCCAGGCACCCGGCGCGCAGGCACCTTGACCGGCGCCTGCGCGCCGTCGTGCGTGCGCGGCGCGGGTCAGGGCATGCCGTCTGCGCGCGGCCGGATCAGCCACGGACCGAAGCGGAACACGTACAAGGCCAGGCCCGCAGCGAAAGCCAGGCCGCTCGCGATCAACGCAGGCTGTGCGAGCGGGGTCGGCAGCGTAGACAGCAGGCGCAGCAAGGTGGCGGCCAGAACCAGCCAGAACGCGGCCGTCATCGGGGGCGGCACGTCGAGCGCGCGGCCGGTGTGGCCAAGTGCGGTGCGTGTCATCATGCCCACCGTCAGCATGCCGATGCCGCCCACGGCGATGCTGTGCAGCGCCGAGCTGGTCAGCATCGGCCGCCATGCATGGGCCATGCCATACAGTCCGACGCCGAATGCGGAGAACCCATAGCCGGCGAACAGCACCCACAACAGCGGGCGCTCGGCCACCTTCGGTTGCCACCAGCGCACGAGCTGCGCGAGATTGGTCCCCGCACCGACCAGACCGAACAGTGCAATCAACGCGACGGGACCGTCGACGGCCACGAGCAAGGCCATCGCGAGCGGCGCGGCGATCGCCACCGCGTTGACGACCGGCCCGTTCGCGACCTGCGGCGTCTGCAATGCGCGGCTGGTGAAGAATGCGATCACGCGCATGCCCATGAAGAAGATCACCGCGGTCACGATCAACAGCCCCACATGCAGCATGTGGCGCGCATTGATCGCGAGTTCGCCCGCCACCGCAAGATGGAAGGACAGGTTCGCACCCGCGAAGGCGAGCAGGATGAGCGGCACGATGTAGTTGCGGCGATTGCGCGTGCGGATCACCGGCGCGGCGAGCAGCAGCGCCGCCGCGACGAAGAAAAGCACCGACAGCGCCCCGCCCCAAAGACTGGAAGACGGCACGGCCAGCAGCACGATGCGGGCTGCCAGCCACAGTGCGACCAGCGCTGCGAGCGTCAGCCCACGTACCGGCGGCTGGCCGGTCCAGGTCGCCACCGCGGTCAGCAGGAAGCCGACGATGATTGCGCCCGCGTAGCCCCAGATCATCTCGTGTCCGTGCCACAGGAAGCCGGGTAGCGCGCGCGTGCCACCGATGCCGAACGCCCATACCGCGATGAACAGCGCCGCCTGGATCGCGGCGAGAAGATAGAACGGCCGGAACGCCATCGACATGAAAGCCTGCCAGCTCGGCGTCTGGTCCACCGGCGTGCGTCTGGGTTCATTGAGCGGAATGAGTGTGGCCATCGGGGTTCGTATCTCGTTGAATGCGGCAATGGACCGCGTCGGCAGTCAGTCCTGCGCGGCGAATTTCAGCACAAATATATTCTGCCGCCTTTAAAGAGTCAACTTATATGCATCTTATGACGGTCCGCGATATACTGCGATCAGGCGGGTGCGACAGCATGGGTCCGTGATCGCGATCATCGCGCGCGGCCGGCACCCGACGCCCCCCTGAAATCCAGCCGCCCTTCGGGAGTCCCGATGCACATCACGCAACACACCGACTACGCCCTGCGCGTGCTGATGTATCTCGGCGAGAACACGCACCGGGTCGTGACGATCTCCGAGATCTCGGAACGCTTCGACATCTCCCGCAGCCATCTGATGAAAGTCGTCAATCAGCTCGTCCGCGAAGGATTCGTGCAGGGCCTGCGCGGCAAGGGCGGCGGCCTTCGCCTCGGCTGCGATGCGGCGACGATCCGGGTGGGTGACGTGGTGCGCCGCATGGAGCGGGGCATGGAACTGGTCGAGTGCTTCGGGCCCAACAACACCTGTCTGCTCGACCCGGGCTGCAAGCTCAAGATGGCGTTCGGCAAGGCGCTGCAGTCCTTCATGAGCGCGCTGGACGAGGTCACGCTGGCCGAGTTGCTCGGCACCCCGCGAACCCGTCAGCTGCGTGTCCTCCATCGGGACATTTCGGGCGCCGCGCAGTAAGCCGGGACCGCGGTCACGGACAGATCGACCGGGCACACCGCGCATGCCCGGCCGCGCATCGCGTGCCACGGCGTGCAGCCGGACCAGGTGACGCGGTTTTGTATCCCAAAGTATCCAGCGGCGCATCCGAGACATGCCGATGCAAGGCGACGCTATCCGGACAAATCCGGCATACATGTCGGTGTTCAAATGAGCCCATCGCCCAAGCACACGGGTGACATCACCCCACCGACAAGGAGCATGATCATGAAAACCTGGATGAAAGCCTCACTCGCCGCCTCGATGATTGCGATGGCGGGACTCGCCAGCACGGCGGTACTCGCCCGCGGCGGAGATTGCGGCGGCTATGGCGCGCAGGGCGGCAAGGCCGCGTGGCAGCAGATGGCACCGGAAGAGCGTCAGGCGCAGATGCAGCAGCGCGCCGAAGCCCGCCTCGCCCGGCTCGAGCTCGCGCTGGCGCTGACCCCGGAACAGCAACCGGCCTGGAACACGTTCAAATCCGCCATGACCGAACGCGCCGGGGCCATGGGCGAGCGCATGCAGCAGCGCAGCGCTGACGGCCCGCCGCAGACGGCGATCGAACGCATGCAGCGCATGGAGGAAATGAGCCAGCTGCGCCAGACCGGTATGACCGAGACGCGTCAGGCAGTGGAAGCCTTCTACGCGACGCTGAGCGATGCGCAGAAGACCGTCTTCGACAGCGAATTCGCGCAGATGGGTCGGGGTCAGCGCGACGGCATGGGTCATGGTCACCGCATGGGACCGGGACGCAGCTGAACCCGGCGGCCGCAGTCAGTCCCGATGCGGCCGCTTCGCGAGCTTGCGCTGTAGCGTGCGCCTGTGCATGCGCAATGCGCGTGCGGTCGCCGAGATGTTGCCATCATGTTCGGCCAGCACCCGCTGCAGATGTTCCCATTCGAGGCGGTCCACCGACATCGGCGTATCGGACACGGCATCGGCCAGCACGACTTCGTCGGCGCACAGCGCCCGCACGATCGCATCGGCCTCGGCCGGCTTGGCCAGATACTGTACCGCACCCAGCTTCACCGCATCGACAGCGGTGGCGATGCTCGCATAGCCAGTCAGCACCAGGATGCGCACGTCGGGGTTGAGCGCGAGCAGGGGCTGAATCAGCTTCAGTCCGGACTGGCCGGCGAGGTTGAGATCGAGCACGACGAACTCCGGATCGTGGCGGCGCGCCAGCGCAAGCGCGTCATCGGCATCGCGCGCGCCGAACACGCGAAAGCCGCGCTGCCCCATCACGCGCGACAGCACGCGATTGAACACCGGATCGTCGTCGATGACGAGCAGCGTCGGCGCCACGAGGCCGCCGTCGGCGTCCACACCGGCGGCGTCGCCCCCGGCGAACTCAGGGGAACTCATGTCTGCAATCGCTCCAATGGAAGAGTCATGCGCGCAACCGTTCCGCCGCCCGCACGGGCAGCCAGCGTCAGTTCGCCCCCCGCGCGGGCGATCGCGGCGCGCGCCAGAAACAGCCCGATGCCCAGGCCGGAACCGCCTTCGGCGACCGGGCGATCGCCCGGATCGTTGCGGATATGCTCGGGTACCCCGCCCCCGCGATCGAGCACCTCGAACACCAGTTGCCGGTTGCTGAGCCGCATATCGATCTCCACATCCAGCGGACACGCGTCGGCTGCGTTGTTGACCAGCGTGTGCAGCGCCTGCGCGAGGGCTTCGTCGCCGACCATCTCGACACCTTCGAGCGCCGGGTCGCAGGTCACGCGCGCGATCACCTGCGGACGCTGGCGCTGCCAGCTCTCGATGACGGCACGCGCCCAGTCTTCGACCCTGACCCGCCCGCCTCCTTCGGCGCGCCGATTTCCGGCCCGCGCGGTCAGCAGTGCCAGCGTCTGACGGCAATGATCGACCTGCTCGCCAATCAGCGCAACGTCCTCCCGCGCCGCCGCCGGCACTGTGGCGTCCTGCGCCAGTTCGTCGGCCAGCAGCCGGATCGTGCCGAGCGGCGTGCCGAGGCTGTGTGCCGCCCCCGCGGCGAGATTGCCGAGTGCGACCAGATGCTCGTCGCGCGCCCGTTGGGCGCTCGCGAGAGCCAGCGCGTGGTCGCGCTCGCGCAGCGCCGCCGTCATGCGCAGCACGAAACCGACCATGACCAGCGCCGACACCGCGAACGTGATCCACATGCCCAGCAGGTGCCAGTAGGCCGCAACCTGAGGATCGGCCATACGGATCGGCTGGTTGAACTGCCACAGCAACGAGTACGACAGGATGCCCAGGCCGGCGAGCACCCAGGCCATCGGCGCGGGCAGCACCGTCGCACCGATCGCGAGCAGCGGCAGCAGCAACGATATCAGCGGGTTGGCCGCCCCCCCGGTGAAGTATACGAAAACGCTCCATGCGCTCAGATCGAGCAGCAGCTGCACGAATAGCGCAGCGCTCGAACGGCACACACCGGCCTTCAACGCCGCGATCGAAAACAGGTTGATTGCGACCAGCGCCAGCGCCACCGCCAGCGGCGGCCCGGTCCGCAGCGACAGGCCCAGCCAGCCGGGCAGCAACAGCACGCTCACCAGCATCATGCCCACCGACCACCAGCGCAGCACTATCAGCCGCGCGATCTGCGCGGACAGCAGCGGAACCGGTTCGGTCGAGGATGTTGGCTGGATCATGATTCCCTTTCGATCGTTCAAAAGCCGGACCCGCGTCGGTGCGGGCACGGCTCGACGGCAAAAACGACCGCAATGCCAAGCTTAGGCCCGCAAACATGCCCGATTCTTAACCCAGATCAAAGCACCCCCTCGAGCCGGGTCGTTTAATGCAAGTGCGACGAAATGTCGCAGCGACGATATGACGCATGCCCACGCGACCAGAAGGCGGCCACCGGCGTGACGGGCGATTCGACGATGCGGCCAGGGATTGACCACAACACCAAGGAGATCGGGACCATGAGTCACACCAACGAACCAACCAAGGACGGGGCGACCAACCCGAGCCGACGCAAGTTTCTGAACACCACCGCGATCATGGGCCTGTCCGGCGCGGGCCTGGCGACCGGTCTCGCGGTCGTACCGGGTGTCAGCCGCGAAGCGGTCGCAGCGACCGCCAATGGCGCGATGAACCCGCATGTAGCCCCCGGCGAGCTCGACGAATACTACGGCCTGTGGAGCGGCGGCCACACCGGCGACTTCCGCGTGCTCGGCATCCCGTCCGGTCGCGAACTCCACCGTGTGCCGTGCTTCGTGCCGGACGCGCTGATCGGCTGGGGCATCACCAACGAATCCAAGGCCGTCATGGGCACCAAGCCCGACGGCAGCCTGCAGTTCACCGTCGGCGACACCCACCACACGCACGCGTCCTACAAGGACGGCAACTACGACGGCCGTTATGCATGGATCAACGACAAGATCAACTCGCGCATCGCGCGGATCCGGCTCGACTATTTCATCTGCGACAAGATCACCAAGCTGCCCAACGTGATGGGCTTCCACGGCATCTTTCCGGACAAGCGCGACCCGGTCGACCCGGCGATCAACTACACCACGCGCGTGTTCTGTGGCGGCGAGTTCTCGATTCCGCTGCCCAACACACCGACCGAGGACGGCTCGCAATACCGTTCGCTGTTCTCGTGTGTCGATGCCGAGACCATGGAAGTGCGTTGGCAGGTGCTGATCGACGGCAACTGCGACCTGGTCGCGACCTCGTTCGACGGCAAGCTGGCGGCCAGCAACCAGTACAACACCGAGATGGGCGTCACCTTCCAGGACATGATGTCGGCCGAGCGCGACGCGTGCATCTTCTACAACATCGCGCGCATCGAGCAGGCCATCAAGGACGGCAAGTTCACGACCATCGGTGACTCGAAGGTGCCGGTCGTCGACGGCACCCGCGAGGCCAACAAGGACCCCAAGACCGCGCTGACCGCCACCGTCAGCGTGCCGAAGAACCCTCACGGCGTGAATGCCAGCCCGGATCAGAAGTACTTCATCTGCGCCGGCAAGCTGTCGCCGACCGCCACCGTGATCGAACTCGACAAGGTACTCGCGTGGTTCGACGGCAATCTGGCCGACATCGATGACGCGATCGTCGCCGAAGTCGAGCTCGGTCTCGGTCCCCTGCACACCGCCTTCGACGGCCGTGGCAATGCCTACACCACGCTGTTCCTGGACAGCCAGGTGGTCAAGTGGAATGTGGACGCAGCCATCAAGTTCCATGCGGGCGACAAGAACGCGCAGTACGTCGTCGATCGACTCGATGTGCATTATCAGCCGGGTCACATCAACGCGACCCAGTCCGAGACGATCGCGGCCGACGGCAAGTGGCTGGCGGTGGGCTGCAAGTTCTCCAAGGACCGCTATCTGCCGATCGGTCCGATGCACCCGGAGAACGAGCAACTGATCGACATTTCCGGCGAAAAGATGATTCTCGCGCACGAGTCGCCGATCCGCCCCGAGCCGCACGACTTCATCATGTTCCGTCGCGAGCTGCTCGCGCCGAACCCGATCTACCAGCACGAGAACTTCCCGCTGGCGACCACCGACGTGGCCAACACCGGCGTGACCCGTGACGGCAACAAGGTCACCGTGCGCATGGTGTCCTATGCGCCGACCTACGATCCGATCCTGTTCAACGTCAAGGTCGGCGACGAGGTCACGCTGATCCTGACCAACCTGGACCGGATCGAGGACTTGACCCACGGCTTCGCGCTTCCGGACTACAACATCAACTTCATCGTGAATCCGCAGGAAACCGCGTCGGTCACGTTCAAGGCCGACAAGCCGGGGGTGTACTGGTACTACTGCACCCACTTCTGCCATGCGCTGCACCTCGAAATGCGCGGTCGCATGATCGTCGAGGCCTGACCGGTCCGACCACCGGGCACGATGCCGGGCGCCTCGCGCGCCCGGCAGGTGCACCGCCCCTCTCCTGGGCGGTTCCAAAGGGTGACTTTTCGAGGGGCTCGCGCCCCTCGTTTTTTTCCTCTTAAGTTCAGTAAGCGCTTATTAGCTGATGATTTGACTTCCGTGTCTTGCACGCCATGCCGGTCGGCCGGCGGTCGAAATTGACGACCGACAATTACCCGTGCCAGCCCAGCGGCTAGACTGTGCCGAACCTAGAAGGACCGCTCTGATGATGTCGCCGCTCTCACGCCTGACCCTGTTGCTGACGCTGTTGACCCTCTGGTTCGCCAGCCCGCTCGTAATGGCCTCCGCCTACGAGGCGAAACTGGCTCCCGAGATCAATACTTCGCCCGACCTGTGCGCCTATGCGCCGTGCACCGAGGTACTGCCGGGCGCGGTCCGTTTTTCCGAACGCAAGGGCCACCCCAGCTACGTGGAAGGTTTCGACGAGCGGGACCACCTGGTCGGATACGTGATGCTGTCCACCGACATCACCGATATTCCAGCCTATTCCGGCAAACCCATCATCACGCTGATCGGCATGGATACCGAGGGCCTGTTCACCGGCATCCGCATCCTCAAGCACTCGGAACCGATCCTGCTGCTCGGCATCCCGGAAGAGAAGCTGACCGATTTCAACAATCAGTATCTGGGTCAGTACGTCGGCAAGAAAATCGAGGTCGGCCGCACCCGCCCGGGCGAGGACATCCTCGGCGTGGACGCGATCTCGGGCGCCACCGTCACGGTCATCGCGCAGAATCAGGTCATCATGACCTCGGGTAGCGCAGTCGCCCGTCAGACCGGCATTCTCGAACCTGTCCGCCGCGAACCGGCCCGCTACATCGAACGCGGCCACCAGCCCGACTGGGAGACGCTGGTCGCGGAAGGCAGCGTGCAGCAGATCGTCGTCACCGCCGAGGATGTCGGCCTGGAGCCGAGCGAAACGCCCTTCATCGAGCTGTGGTTCGGTTACCTGAACCAGCCCGACATCGGCCGCGCAATCCTCGGCGAAATGGTGTGGTCGCGCCTGATGGGCCAGATCGGTGAACACGACAACGCGATCTTCGTGATCCGCACCGGTGGCGCGGAATCCTTCAAGGGCTCGGGTTTCGTACGCGGCGGACTGTACGACCGCATTCTGGTCCGGCAGGACATGGATGCGTTCACGTTCCGCGACCTGGACTACACGAACCTTTACAGCATCCAGGCGCCGGGCGCGCCACGGTTCAACGAGTCGGGCATCTTCATCGTGCGCGGCGAGGGCTTCTCGGGCGCCTATCCATGGAAGCTGGCCTTTCTCGGCAATCGGGTCGACCAGGCCACCGGCCAGCGCAGCTTCGCCAACTTCGATCAGGAATACTGGCTCGCGCCGGAATACCTGGAAGGCGGTCGGCCGGTCATCAAGAAGCCGGATGCGCCCTGGGTCCGGGTGTGGAAGATGCGCACCGTCGAGATCTTGTTGTTCACCGCGCTGCTGGTCGCGGTCGCGGCAGTCTATGCCAATCGCGACCGGCTCACGCGCGCCTCCACCCGCAAGAACAAGTGGCCGGTCAATGCGTTCAAGTACACCGCCTGGCTGATCAGCATCTTCTTCGTCGGCTTCTATCTGATGGCCCAGCCGTCGATCACGCAGGTGCTGACCTGGTTCCACGCGCTGCTGTTCCAATGGACCTGGGAACTGTTCCTGACCGATCCATTCATCTTCATCTTCTGGATCTTCATCATCGTCACCGTGTTCCTGTGGGGACGCGGGCTCTTCTGCGGCTGGCTGTGCCCGTTCGGGTCGCTGTCCGAACTGCTGTACAAGATCGGCGCCGCGATCGGCCTGAAGCGCTTTCAGTTCAAATTGTCGCAGCCGATGCACGACAGGCTGAAGTGGGTCAAATACATCGTGTTCGGGGGACTGCTCGCGGTGTCGGTGTTCTCGATGACCACCGCCGAGATGCTGGCCGAGGTCGAACCGTTCAAGACCACCTTCCTGGTGGGCCTGCTCAACCGCGCGTGGCCCTACACGCTGTTCGCGGCCGGCCTGCTCGCATTGTCGATCTTCACCGAACGGCCGTTCTGCAAGTACCTGTGCCCGCTCGGTGCGGCGCTCGCGATGCCGAGCACGTTCCGCTGGGTTGGCCTCAAGCGCAAGCAGGAATGCAACTCGTGCAAGGCCTGCGCAGTGGGTTGCGGGTCGCTCGCGATCGACCAAAACGGGCGCATCGACCACCGCGAATGCATGCTGTGCCTGGACTGCATGGTGCTCTACACTGACGAGCACGCGTGTCCGCCACTGTCGCACGAGCGCAAGCGGCGCGACAAGGCAGGCCTGCCGCTGACGCCGATCGGTCGGGACGGTTACTACATCCCGATCAAACCGGTTCCCGGCGGTCCGCGCCCCGCCGCATCCGGCGCCGGCACGGCCGCGACCCATCCTGCCGCCTGATTCGACGAGGTCCATGCCGTGACGAACACGACCCTGAACACGAACGGAAACACGAAGATGGAATCAGCTCGCTCGCAGGTCGACCCGACCATGCAGACCGATCCGGTCGAACCCCCCTACGCCCATGGCAGCGTGCCGACCGTGATCCTGGCCGAAATCTGGGATCACCTGTGGCCATGGAGCCGCAAGGGTTTCCAGCGCCATCGTGCCATACAGGCGGCCGGCGTCGCGGCGGCCCTGGGCGTCATCGTGATGTGGCTGCTCGCGGCCGGCGGTCGCCTCGAGGCCGGCGCCATCATCGGCTGGTGGTTCGGCTGGAGCGTGTTCGAGGTCATCGTGCGACTCGGATCCAAGCCCTATGTGAAGGAGGGCGTGTGGTGGGGCCGCCGCTATCGCAAGGCCTCGGTCATGGACATGCTGAGTTATGTCGGCTTCAAGAACCTGCTGATCGGCGCAGTCTTCTTCATCACGTTGAAGAGCCAGGGCCTGCTGGTCCTGTAGCCATGACGCGCCTGCTGCATCCGCGCCGGTCCTGCTCCGTCGAAGTGCTCGTGGTGTTGCTGCGCGCGGCATTGCTGGTGGTCGCCGTCGCGTTTACCGGAGCCGCTGTCGCGCAGATGCACGACGCGCCGACGACCGGTGCGGGTCCGTCCGGTCGGGCGGGTATCCAGACGGGGCGGGAGTCGGCCCCGCCGGTGGCCCCGGGCGAGGTCATCCGGGTCGCCCCGGGCGAGTCGATCCAGCAGGTGATAGACCGCGCCGGACCCGGCGACATCCTCGAGATCGAACGCGGCCGCTATGTCGAGAACCTGCGTATCGACAAGGCGCTGACCCTGCGCGGCATCGACCGTCCGACCATAGACGGTGGCCTGTCCGGTCACACCATTCTGGTGACCGCGGAAGACGTCACGCTCGAGGGCCTGATCGTGACCAACTCGGGCGCGAGCCTGCGCGACCAGAACGCCGGCATCTACCTCCATCCGGGCGCCCACCGCGCGACCGTGCGCGACAGCACGCTGACCTACAACCTGTTCGGCCTCTGGATCGAACGTGCCGACGACGTCATCGTCGAAAACAACGTCATCACCGGCAAGCGCGACATGCGCTCCGCGATGCGCGGCAACGGCATACAGCTCTACAATGCGCAGCGCGCGCGGGTGATCGACAACGAGATCAGCTTCGTGCGCGACGCGCTCTATGTCGACGTCAGCCACGATGCGCTGTTCCGGGGCAACCGGCTGCATCACAGCCGCTACGGCACCCACTACATGAACTCCTACCGCAACATGTGGGAGGACAACGACGTGTGGATGAACCGCGGCGGACTCGCGATCATGGAGGTGCGCTGGCAGCATGTGCGCAACAACCGTGTGTGGGGGAATTCCGACCATGGCATCATGCTGCGCACCATCGTCGACAGCGTGGTCGAGAACAACATCGTCGCGGGCAACCAGCGCGGTTTCTTCATCTACGATGCCGAGTACAACACGCTGCGCGACAACCTGGTCGTCGACAACATCGTCGGCATGCACGTGTGGGCCGGCTCCAAGAACAACGAGGTCGAACTCAACGATCTGATCGCCAACCGCGAACAGGTCCGCTACGTGGCTTCGCGCGACGAATTGTGGGGAATCAAGGAAGGCAACCACTGGAGCAATTATCTTGGCTGGGACCGCAACGGCAACGGCATCGGCGACGTCCCCTACGAGGCCAACGACATGGTCGACCGGCTTTCCTGGCGCCACCCGATGATGAAGCTGCTGCTGGCCAGCCCGGCGGTACAGACGCTGCGACTGGTCGGACAGCAGTTTCCGCTGCTGCGCGCACCGAGCATCGTGGATCCGAATCCACGCATGGAGCCTCAGAATGAGAACTGGAGAGATTGGCTTGGCAAGTATTACCAGACGGCCGGCTGAGACCCCTGGCGAGGCTGTTCCCGGCACCGGAACCGAGGTCGGCGCCGATGCCACGCCGGTGATCGAGGTCCGCGCGGTCAAGAAGCACTACGGCATGGTCCATGCGGTCGATGGCGTCGACCTCGTGGTCGGTCGCGGCGAGGTGTTCGGCCTGATCGGCCACAACGGCGCGGGCAAGAGCACATTGTTCAAGATGATGCTCGGGCTGACCCCCTTGACCGCCGGCGAGATCCGCATCGACGGCGAGAGCATCACCGGCGGGAACTTCCGCGCGGTCCGGCGCAAGGTCGGTTACCTGCCGGAGAACGTGGTGCTGTACGACAACCTGACCGGACTGGAGACGCTGCGATTCTTCGCCCGGCTCAAGCATGCGCCGCTGGCCGAGTGTCCCGAAATCATGGCCCGCGTCGGTCTGACGCATGCCGCCAACCGACGCGTTCGCGAGTATTCAAAAGGCATGCGCCAACGGCTCGGTTTTGCGCAGGCGCTGCTGGGCAAGCCCCGGATCCTGTTCCTGGACGAACCGACCACCGGCCTCGACCCGGAGGCCATCCGCGAGTTCTACGTGATCCTGCGCGGCCTGCGCAACGACGGCGTCACGGTGGTCATCACGTCCCACATCCTCGCCGAGATCCAGGAGCGGGTGGACCGTCTCACCATCATGGCCGCCGGCAAGGTGCAGGCGACCGGAACGGTACAGGCCCTGCGCGAACAGATGGATCTGCCGCTCACCTTCGAGCTACGGCTCGCCGCTGCAGGCAGCGAAACGCTCGCGGCCGCCCTGGCGCACCTGCCGATCGACACGATCACGACCTGCGACGATCACGTGCAGGTGCATTGCCGGCGTGAGCTCAAACTGGCCGTGCTGACCGCACTGATGGGGCTGGGCGACCAGCTGCGCGACCTGCAGGTACGCGAACCCTCGCTCGAAGACGTGTTCTTCGGCTTCTCGGATTGACTGGAGAGATCGGCATGGATATCGGCGCGGTGGCGACGCTCGCGGGCAAGGAGTTCTGGGATCGCATTCGCAACCGGTGGGTGCTCGCTGTCGCGCTGGTGTTCACCATCTTCGCGCTGGTGATCGCGTATTTCGGCAGCGCGCAGCAGGGCACGATCGGCTTCCGGTCGATCGAGTTCACGATCGCCAGCCTGGTCAGCCTGGTCATCTATCTGATTCCGCTGATCGCGCTGGTGCTCGGCTTCGACGCGATCGTCGGCGAGCGCGAACGCGGTTCGCTCGACCTGTTGCTGTCGATGCCGATCACCCGTTTCGAGCTGCTGCTGGGCAAGTACCTCGGCCTCGCCGGCGCGCTCGCCTTTTCGACGCTGATCGGCTTCGGGCTGGTCGCGGCGGTGCTGGGCTCGCAGATGGGCCTGACCGCGCTGCTGCAGTTCGTCGGCTTCATGCTCAGCTCGGTGCTGCTCGGCATGGCCTTTCTGAGCCTCGCGGTGATGCTGTCGGTGTTTGCCGGCGATCGCACCCGCGCGTCCGGCCTGGCGATCGCGGCTTGGTTCTTCTTCGTGCTGATCTTCGACCTGCTGCTGCTCGGCGCGCTCGTCGTCACCGGCGGCAGCTACGGCGGCGAGATTTTCCCCTATCTGCTGCTGCTCAACCCGGCCGGTGTGTTCCGCGTGCTGAACATATTCAGCCTGGAAGACGTCCGGACCATGTATGGACTGGCAACGGTGATGCCGCAGGGACTCGCCGAGACCCGTGTGCTGATCATGGTCATGCTGGCGTGGATCGCCGCGCCGCTCGGCATCGCCGCCTGGAGGTTCCGCAAATGAAAGCCCACTTCACCGTGACGCACAGGATGTTCGCATCGATCGCGCTCGTCGCGCTGCTTCTGACCGGCTGCGGCGACACGCAGACGCCGGACACCGGCACGGTCACGCCGGCCGAGATCACGCGCGACACGGCCAGCGTGATCGACGGCATGCTGCTCGCCGACCACCCCGGCCCCAAGGGGCAGATACATTACTCCGGCCAGACCGGTCCGGATTTCTTCTGCAACACCAAGGACATGATCTACGTCTATCTGGTGCCGGAGCAGCTGCGCAAGGTTCGCGCGATGTTCGTGCAGGACATGGGCAAGACCGACTGGGACGAACCCGAGGGCCACTGGATCGATGCACGGGCCGCCTTCTACGTGGTCGGCTCGAACCGGCGCGGCTCGATGGGCACCACGCTCGCGACCTTCGCCGTTGACGCCGACGCGCGCAGCTTCGCCGAGACCTACGGGGGCGAGGTGAAGCGCTTCGATGAACTCACGCTGGACAGCGTCGTGCCGCCGGACGACGGCCTGGACGCATACAAGAACTGATCATGTGCACCGCACACCGAACCTCGCTGTCGCGGCGCGGCTTCGTCCTCGCCAGCGCCGCTGCAGGCCTGCTGATCGCGTGTGGTCGCAGCGGTGACCGGGTCGCGGCACCCGAGGCGCTCGCATTCGACGACAGCACCGTATGCGTACTGGACGGCCTGCGTCTGGTCGACCATGCGGGCCCGAAGGCCCAGATCTTCTGGAGCGACCGGCCCGATCCGGATTTCCACTGCGATACGGTCGAGATGTTTCACGTGGTCCTCGCCTCCGGCAGGCGCCAGCAGTCGATCCGCGCACTGTATGTGCAGGACATGGGCGAGGCCGACTGGTTCGAACCGCGCGGCCACTGGATCGATGCGAAGAGCGCGCTGTACGTCGAGGGCTCGTCGCGCCTGACGGCGATGGGGAAGACCCTGGTTTCGTTTTCACGCCTGCCCGACGCCGAGGCCTTCGCCGACGCGCATGGAGGCAGGATCCTGCGCTTCGACGACGTGGACGCCGACATGGTGGCTCTCGACGGCGGCGCGCTTCACGACGCGAGCATGTAGCCATGACGAACATCTTCGACAAGCTGGGATACGAGGAAGCCGGGCACCTGGAGCGGCTCACGCGGCTGGCCTATGAACTGCGCGAACATCGCAGGGACATCCTGGCCACGCATGACGTCGACGACGAACCGAGCCTGCTGAAGGGCATCGTCGCCGGCCAGATCCCCGAGCATCCGGGCTACGAGCACTACCTCGCCGCCCGCATTCTGGCCGAGACCCGCGAGCAGGCACGCCAGCTGCTGGCCGACGGGATTGCGGAGGCACAAAGATCATGAGCATTCATTTCACGCTTCAGGAGGCGATCACGGAGAACTTCGCCGAGCGCCTCGCGACCCCACCGCAGATGACGCAGGACGCGATCCTGGTCAGGCTGGAGAACGGCATCGAGCTGACCATCCGCTATGCGGCATCCGATGCGTATTCGTTGCGCTGGACGCACCGGGGCAGCTTCTTCGGCATCGATACCGCACCGCTGCATCGCCACCTGCGGACCTTTCCGAATCACTACCACGACGCCCATGGCAAGCCACATGCGGACCCGATCACCGATCCGGCCGACTCGCCGGAGGACAACGTGTCCCGTCTGATCGTCACGCTGCTCGACGAGCCCACGCTCGGCGCCAAGGAGGACGAGGCGTGATGCCGTCGGTCGGCCGCCTCGTCGGATTGGGCGCGATCTTCGCGATCGCGAGCCTGGTCGCGTGGTGGTGGCCCCACGCCCACGGCGAGTCGCCGGGCGTCGAAGCCCTGTCCGACGTGTGCATCGTCGCGCCGCCGACCCCCTACGACCCGGCCTCCGGCCTCGACATATTCGAACCGCGGCCGGTCCCGGCCGATGCCCGCTGTCCGGTGTGCGGCATGTACCCGTCGCGCTTCCCCGACTGGGCGGGACAGGTCATCTTCAAGGACGGCGCGGCCCAGTTCTTCGACTCGCCGGTCAATCTCCAGCTCTTCCTGCGCAACGTGTCGCGCTACAGCCCCTATCAGGCGAGCGACGTGGCGGTGAGCTTCGTCAACGATATCGCCAGCGGCCAATGGACGCCGGCCAGCGACGCGTTCTATGTGCACGGATCGAGCGCGCTCGGCCCGATGCGCGAAGGTAACCTGCCGACCTTTGCCGATCGCGCAGTCGCCGAGCGCTTCGCCGCCGACCGCGGTGGCGAGGTGCTGACGATGGACGAGATCACCGACGAAATTCTCGGTGCACTGGTGCGCGACGCCCCCCAGCATCACCAGCACCACTGACAAGCCAGTCGTCCGATATCGGGCGGGGAATGCCGGAACGCATGCGGCATCAGTCCGCGCGCCGGGCGATTGCTCTTCGTCTGGCTGAGCGTGGTCAACCTGTTCGTAGTGTCGGTGTGCTGGTCCTTCAAGACCGACCTGTACCGACCGACCCAGAGCAAGCGACTGTTCGGCATGGTCGCGGTCGGTGGCACGCCGGGCTCGCGGTCCTGCACTGCGATGGCGTGGCTGGGCCTGGGGCTGTCCGACCTCGCGCTGTCGATGGTGCCGCTGTCGCTGGCCTGGCTGATGCTCGCGCTGTGGCTGGAGCGCAAGCATCGTGCGTTGCATAAGGGAGCGGCCGACTTCGCGGCAGGAAGGCGGATCGCCATCCGTCGATTTCGTGAGATCATCGCGATGCGATCCGGCGCCGGCTCGGCAGACCGAGGCACCGGACATCACACACCACGACTTGGGAACACGAATGAAGACCTGCAACAAGCTGACGCTGGAAGACGTCAGGACCATCGCCGCCGCCTCCGAGACCTTCGCGGCCGAGAAGGGCTGGAAGGTCACGATCTCGATCTGCGACGCGGGCGGTCACCTGCTGTGGCTGCAGCGCATGGACGACGCGCCGCTGATGAGCGCGCAGGTCGCACCGCAGAAGGCATACACCTGCGTCATGACGCGCAAGCCGAGCAAGGCGATGGAGGACATGGTCAACAACGGTCGCTTCGCCGCGCTCGACATGCCGGTCCTGCCGATCGAGGGGGGCGAGCTGATCGTGGTCGATGGCGACATCGTCGGCGCGGTCGGCGTGTCCGGGGTCAAGGCGAGCGAGGACGCCGAGATCGCGCGGGCCGGCATTGCGGCGGTCGGCGCAACCACCGCACTCTGAGGCGCGCACGACGATACGATGACGCGGGCCGCGATCACATGAAATCGATCGCAGCCCGCATCACCCGAAATTCACGGAGATCTTCATGCGACGCACACGCCAGGCCCGCATTCTCGCCACGCTCGGTCCATCGAGTTCGGACACCGCGCGGATCCGTGCGCTGCACGCGGCCGGCGCGGATGTCTTCCGGCTCAACTTCAGCCATGGCAGCCACCAGGATCATGCCGAGCGCTACCGGCAGATCCGCGAGATCGAGCACGACACCGGCAGGCCGATCGGCATCCTGATGGACCTCCAGGGTCCGAAGCTGCGGGTCGGCCGCTTTGCCGACGGCCCCGTCCAGCTCCGGCCGGGCGCTCGTTTCCGGCTCGATCTCGACCCGACCCCGGGCAGTGGCAGCCGTGCACCGCTCCTCCATCCGGAGATCTTCGCCGCGCTGCATGCAGGCACCGATCTGCTGCTCGACGACGGCAAGATCCGGCTGCGGGTGGAGCGCTGCGGTCCGGACCATGCCGACACCACCGTGCTGGTCGGCGGCACGCTGTCCGATCGCAAGGGCGTGAATGTGCCCGGCGTGATCCTGCCGATCTCGCCGCTGACCGACAAGGATTTGCGCGACCTCGAATTCGGCCTCGAACTCGGCGTCGACTGGGTCGCCCTGTCCTTCGTGCAGCGCCCGGAGGATATCGTGGAGGCGCGCAGGCTGATCGGCGATCGCGCGTGGATCATGGCCAAGCTGGAGAAGCCGTCCGCGATCGAGCATCTGGACGCGATCGTCGCAGAAGCCGACGGCGTGATGGTTGCGCGCGGGGATCTGGGCGTCGAACTGCCACCGCAGCAGGTACCGGTGCTGCAGCGTCGCATCGTGCGCGCGTGCCGGCACGCCGGCAAGCCGGTGGTGGTCGCGACCCAGATGCTCGAGTCGATGATCAACGCGCCGATTCCGACCCGCGCCGAGGCGTCCGATGTCGCGACCGCCATCTACGACGGCGCGGACGCGGTCATGCTGTCGGCCGAGTCGGCATCCGGCCAGTACCCGCTGGAGGCGGTGAGCATCATGGACCGGATCATCGGCGAGGTCGAAAGCGACCCGACCTGGCGGCGTGCGCTGGAGGGCACGCATACCGCGCCCGAACCGAACACGCCGGACGCGATCTGCGCGGCGCTGCGCCAGGTGTCCGCCCTGCTCGCGCCGGTCGCGACCGTGGCCTACACCGCATCAGGCTTCTCCACGCTACGGGCCTCGCGCGAGCGCCCGCCGGCGCCGATCCTGGGCCTCACGCCGCACCTGCGCACCGCACGCCGGCTCGCGCTGGTGTGGGGCGTTCATCCGGTGCCGTTCGAGGAGGTGCATGACGTGAAGGAGATGATCGAGCATGCCGCACGCGCCGCGGTCGAAGGCGGATTCGCGCGGCCCGGCGACCAGATCGTCGTGATCGCAGGCATCCCGTTCGGCCACAGCGGCACGACGAATCTGCTGCACATCGCGCGCGTACCGGAATGAGTACGCACCGGGCCGGCCCGGTCGAACAGCCGGATGACGAATCACCGGTTAAACTTGTCGAGCGTGCCCAGACGCGGCACGGGAGTGAATGAATGCAGGATTTCGAAACCCAGATACAGGCCTTTGGCGAACGGATCGAACGGGAACTGCAGGAGGGACACCTGAACTTCCCGACCGCCCTCGACGTGTCGATGCGCATCCGGCGCCTGGCCGACGACCCGGACTCGTCGCTAGACGACATCGCGAAGGTGGTCAAGGCCGAACCGGTACTCAGCGCCAAGGCGGTCAGGCTGGCCAACGCGGTGATGATGAATCCGTACGGCCGCAAGATCACCAGCGTCGGCGACGCGGTGCAGCGCATCGGTCTCGCGTCGCTGCGCTGCCTCGCGTTCGCGGTGTCGGCCGAACAGCTTGCGCAGGATCACCGCTCGCCGAACATGCGCCTGGTCGCATCCGGCCTGTGGATGCATTCGATCGATGTCGCCTGCTGGGCCCATACGATTGCGCGCGAAACCCGCGCAGCACAGCCCGACACCGCGATGTTCGCCGGCATGATGATCGACATCGGCCAGTTCTTTCTGCTCGCGCGTGCAAACGAATACCCGGCCATGGAGCGCAACCTGGACCGCTTCGCCGAGTTCGTGAACACCTGGAACGAACCGGTCGGCCGCGCGATCCTCGAGATCTTCGACCTGCCCGAGGCGGTGCTCGACGCCTATCAGTACGAAAACCCGTACGGCGGCTCATGGCCTCCGGCCGGCCTAGCAGACGTGGTCTTCATCGCGTCGCTGGCCGCCGAGGCCCCGAATCCGTTCGACAACCTGCTCGGCATCCGACGGCCCGCACTGCGCGACCTTACCGCGCCCGGTTTCGACAAGGACAAGATCGACGCACTGCTGAGCGCCGCCAATGCCGGTCGTGCCGGCCTGCTGGCGGCGGTCTGCGGCTGACCCGTGCGCGGTGCCCGAGCGCATGCCCGCGGCGCAACCGGGTCGCGCGAAACCGTGATCGTGCCGCTGTGAGACCGGCAGCGACACCGACACCTGCCGCGCACCCGGAGCCTGTCGCAGCGCCGTACTGGCGCACCGAGACGACAGGCTCGACCCGATCGCCATTCGATTGCCGGATCGACAGGATTCTTCGGCTGGTGCTGGTGACGGCGCTGCTGGCGCTGCTCGGGGCCTGCAGCCGTGACAATCCCGATGTCGAATCGCTGCTCGGCCCCGGCCCGCCGGTGGAGCAACGCACGGCCGCGCGGCACATGGTCTCGGCAGCCCATCCGCTGGCGGTGGAGATCGGGCTGGACACGCTGCGGCGCGGGGGCCATGCGGTCGATGCGGCGGTCGCGGTGCAGATGGCGCTCGGTTTCCTGGAGGCACCGGAGACCGGCATCGGCGGCGGCGGATTCCTGCTGCTGCGCGACGCCTCGACTGGGGAACTGCAATTCTTCGATGGCCGCGAGACCGCGCCGGCCGCGGCCACGCCGGACCGGTTCACGCTGTTCGGCAGGCCGCTGCCGCTGTGGGCTACGGTGCCGTCGGGCCGAGCGGTCGGCGTGCCCGGCCTGGTCGCGATGCTGGGCGAAGCCCATGCGGCCCATGGCCGGTTGCCCTGGTCGGAACTGCTGCAGCCGACGATCGCACTGGCGCGCGCAGGCGTCGACATGCCGGCACGCCTGCAGCGCCAGGTCGCCGAGGACCCCTCGCTGTGGCTGTTCGGGGACATGCGTCGTTATTTCGTCGCGCAGGCCCGCGCCGAGCCGCCACGGCTGCGCAACCCGGCCCTGGCCGATACGCTCGCGGCGCTGGCCGAGCAGGGTCCCGCGCATCTGTATCACGGGGACATCGCCGAAGCGATCGTCGCGCGCGCGGCCGGCCGCTGGCCATGGCCGGGCGATCTCGGCCGCGACGACCTCGCCGATTACCGCGCCCAGCTGCGCGATCCGATATGCAGTCCATATCGTCGGTGGATCGTGTGCGGCGCCCCGCCCCCTTCTTCAGGCGGCATCGCGCTGGCGCAGATTCTGGGCGTACTGGAGCATTTTCCGATGGCCGACTACGGCCCGGACTCGGCCATCGGCATTCATCTGATCGCCGAGGCGAGCCGGCTCGCCTTCGCCGACCGTGAGCGCCATGTCGGCGACCCGGACCACATCGACGTGCCGGTGACCGGACTCGCCGATCGCGACTACCTGCGCGCCCGCGCGGCGCTGATAGACCCGAACAAGGCCATGAGCCGTGCGCTGCCGGGCGAACCCGGCCAGGCTGCGGTGATCCGCGAGGCCGGTCACGCGATGCAGGCCGAGCGCGGCGGCACGTCGCACTTCAGCGTGGTCGATGCGCAGGGCAACATGGTTGCGCTCACCAGCTCGATCGAGGCGCCCTTCGGCGCCCGCATGATGACTGACGGCTTTCTGCTGAACAACCAGCTCACCGACTTCAGCTTTTCCGCCGAACGGCACCGACACCCGCATCCGAATGCGGTCGGTCCGGGCAAGCGCCCACGCAGTTCGATGTCTCCGGTGATCGTGCTCGAACGCGACGGCACGCCCAGACTGGTGCTCGGTTCGCGCGGCGGCAGCCGCATCATCGGCCATGTCGCTCGCACCTTGATCGCGATGCTGGACTGGGACATGGATATCCAGCACGCGATCGCGCTGCCCAATTTCGTACACCGTGGGGACCGACTGGAGCTGGAGCGCGGCAGCCCGATCGTGCGGCATCGCCGGGCGCTCGAGGCGCTCGGACACGAGGTCGCCGAGGTCCGCATGACCAGCGGCCTGCACGGCATCGAGCGTATCGCCGAGGGCTGGCGCGGTGGCGCCGACCCCCGGCAGGACGGCGTCGCGCGCGGCGACTAGTAGGGGTCAGGCCTAGCTTCGTAGCATCATCCGCTGCCTTTCGCAGGCAAGGCCCGGCGTCCGGTCCGAGCGACCGCGACGGAGAGAGTGGGGCACAGCGGATCACCGATGCGTGATGAACCCATGCAAGGTGACGCTGGAGTTGTTCCAGCGCTTCTCGGCTCGCTTCGACCCGGCGTTGGACCAATTGAGTGGCAACGTGATCTCGGTAATAGCGCACCTCACTGTGACGGTCGAACCGTGCCTGTGGCGGAAGGGTCAGAGGCTTCAATCGGTCTCTCCATGCGCGATCGCAACGAGTTCGTATTCATCCGACTCGTCCCAGGGCACTGCGGCGCCAGAGGCCAGACCATCCGCAATCAACCCGCGGAGACGCTCCCTCACCTGCTCCGCCTGATCCTTGCGAATCAGCTCCCTCAGGTACTCGCTGGTGTTACCGTACTGACCGGAGGCCACCCGCGCATCGACATAAGCGCGCATGCTTTCGGGGAGAGCGAAGTTCAAGGTATTGCGCCTCACGGTGACCCTCCTGGGTGACCCATCGCGTATTGACAACGGTTGACAACCTCAATATCGCATAGAGGCGGCAGGCCCAGCTGCGTCGCATCAGCTGCGCCCCTTCGCACGCAGCGCCCGGCGCACGGCCCGACCGACGGTTGTGAAATGGACGCCAAAGTATCGCGCAATCTCGGCGTAGCTGTATTCGCCCGTAGCGTGGGCCGCGACCATTGCGGCGTCCCGGTCGGCGTGCGCTTGCGCGATCCGTTCCAGCGTCGGCGGCGGAGCACGGCGCTGCACCTTCGGGATATCGAAGTCTTCTTTCATCTCCCCCATCCGCGCTAGCGTTAGCTTGATGAAGGACTCATCGCCGAGAAAGATGGATCGCGCAACCTGCTGGCTCAGCCCGCCCGCTCCCACGTCCATGGCGTCGTCCACAAAACGGATGAACGCCGCCCTCGCCTCGCACCGTGACGGGCCGTAGACGGAGAGCAGCGTATCGGTCGTCAGCCACGGCGGCGGATCGGTCATCCCTACTGTCGCCCGGTAACTGCTCCAGGGGTAATCGGCCGCCGAAGCCACGATGCGCGCGCGCACCGGATTCAACACGATGTATCGCGCGAGTTCGAGAAGGTAGTTGTCGCCGTCGACCAGAATCGCCTTGTACCGACCCTGAAAGACATGTCCGCTTCGCCGATGGCGACGGTTGGTTACCTGGGTGAACACACCATTGAGGTGCCGCATGCCCTTGGAAAGATTCCCGTCAGGCGTCGCGACCATGAGATGGTAATGGTTGTCCATCAGGCAGTAAGCGTGACACTGCCAGTTGAAACGCGAAACCACGTCACCAAGCGTGTCGAGAAAGATAGTCCGATCCCCATCGTCCCAAAAGATGTCTTCACGCCTGTCGCCTCTCGACATCACATGATACAGCGCCCCGGGAAACTCGATTCGCAACGGCCTGGCCATGCATATAGCATACCGCCAAGGCAAGTATATGTCATGATTGATCGCGCACCGGAAAATGGCCACAAACGAGACGGCGGTGCAGTTCGTAAAGACCCTCCGGGCGGGAAATGCTACGAAGCTAGACCTGACCCCAAAGCCCCTTCCGGGCGGGAAATGCTACGAAGCTAGACCTGACCCCAAAGCCCCCCAAAGCCCGTAAACGCAAAAACGGGCGCCGAAGCGCCCGTTGGTCGTTCAAATCGTCAGCAGACGATCAGAACCGGTGGTTGACACCCAGACCGAACAGGTTCTGGCTTTTACCCGTTTTCTCACCAAAACCAGCGCTGGTGTCGTCGTCGTTGCTGACGTAGTTGTAGGCAGCGTACAGCGTGGTGCGCGCGGACAGGCCGTGGGTGTAGGCCAGGGCGAAGCTCTTCGCCTTGCCCTCGCGGTAGTCAGGATCGGTCACGAGCTTGCCGTTGCCGTCCTGATCGCTCTCGCCGTAGCCGACATGCACCTTGCCGGCTGCGCCGACCGGGACGATCGCACCGACGTACCACAGATCGGCGTCGTTGCCCTTTACGTTACCCAGATCGCTACCGTCCTGATAGCTGGCGACGAACTTCGCGAAACCGAAGTCATAGCTACCACCGACAAACCATTCGTCGCTGGTCTTGGTGGAGGGCGTAACACCGGCGTTACCCTGGATGCTGTGGTAGGTGACGCCGACCGCGAGCGGGCCGTTCTTGTAGGTGAGGCCCAGGCCGTAGGCGTCGTCATCGCTCGGATCGAGTAGTTTGTTCGGGGGTGTCGCATCGTCGAACGTCGTCTGCTCGACACCACGTGCCGACCAGATACCACGGACGGTCAGGCCCGAGAACGAACCCGTATAGGTCACGGCGCTGTCCCAGCGAGCCGGCGAGGCGGCGAGGATCGACAGGCCAGCGGCACCGGCCAGTGTGGGATGCGGATCGAAGAGGTTCGCGCTGTTGACGGCGTTGAAGTCAACACCGGCCCAGTAACCCGGGGCGTACTGACGACCCAGCGCAACGGTACCCCAATCACCGGACAGGCCGACCAGCTGCTGACGAGCCCTGAGGCCGCCCGTCCCGATACCCTGGTTCTCATCGATGTTCAGACCGTACTCGAGCACGAACACCGCCTTGAGGCCGTTGCCGAGGTCTTCGGTGCCACGGAAGCCGATACGGCTACCGGCCAGAATGCCACTGACGACACCGGTGAAGTCTTCGCTACCCTGCGAACCCGCGGCGACTGCGGCATCGACGACACCGTAGACGGTGACGTTGGACTGGGCCATCGCGACTGGTGCGGCGACCATGCCGGCGATCGCCAGAGCAATCAGTTTCTTTTGCATGTGTTTCTCCTCTAGTTGAAGTTGAAACCGACTGGCGCCGGTCCGACTTACCTCTCGATTGAGAAGTTGAAGCCATTGTCCGAATGCGCGCCAGCCCATGCAAGTGCGGCAGAGGAAAAACGGCACAATTGACCGGCTCCTGTTGCGTGCATGCAACACGGTCGCCGTGAAAGCCGGGAGCGCTTGGCACCCGAGCGTGCACCGGCTTGACCGGCCTCGGGGGAACCTGCTGCGGATTTAGCACTCTCATGCGCAGAGTGCTAAAATAGCGCGCAAGGAGGGATCAAGCATATGAATCAAGCCCTGTCGCTGCCGACGCCGAGCGCGGTCGGCAGCATCGACCAGTACATCCAGACGGTCAACCGCATTCCGCTGCTGACCGAGCGGGAAGAACAAACGCTGGCCACCCGTCTGCAGCAGGACGGCGACGTGGGTGCCGCGCGGCAACTGGTGATGTCGCATCTGCGCCTGGTGGTCGCGATCGCACGCGGTTATCTGGGCTACGGCCTGCCGCATGCGGACCTGATCCAGGAAGGCAACATCGGTCTGATGAAGGCGGTCAAGCGCTTCGACCCGACGCGCGGCGTGCGGCTGGTGTCGTTCGCGATCCACTGGATCAAGGCGGAGATCCACGAGTACATCATCCGCAACTGGCGGCTGGTCAAGATCGCTACGACCAAGGCGCAGCGCAAGCTGTTCTTCAACCTGCGCAGCATGAAGACCACCACCGGCACGCTGAAGCATGACGAGGTGCAGGCGGTTGCCGAGCAACTCGGTGTCAAGACCGAGGAAGTGGTCGAGATGGAGACCCGCCTGACCGGTCGCGACATGCCGCTGGAAGGCGGCAACGACGACGAGGACGAGCGCTTCGCGCCGATCGCGTACCTGCCCGACCCGAACGCCGAACCGTCGGTGGTACTGGAACAGGCCGAGAACGCCCGCCTTCAGGAGCAAGGCCTGCATGACGCGCTGGCGAGCCTCGACGAGCGCAGCCGCGCGATCGTCAGCCGCCGCTGGCTGACCGAAGGCGACAGCGCGACGCTGCACGAACTCGCGGCCGAATACGGCGTGTCGGCCGAACGGATCCGCCAGATCGAGGCCAAGGCGATGCAGAAGATGCGGGGTCTGCTGGCCGCCTGATCGCCGCAGCCGCGCGTGTAACACCCGAGGCCATCTCCGGATGGCCTTTGCTTTTTGCTACTTGCCCGCGAGCAACTGCTTCACGTCCGCCGCGATGGTGTCGGCCGACTCCCCATGCCTCACGTACAGGCGCAACCGCCCCTGCGGGTCGAAGACGTAGGTGCCGGCGGAGTGGTCTATCGTGTAGTTCATGCCGCTGGTATCACCGCTCTTGCGGTAGAAGATGCGGAATTCCTTCGCGACCTCGGCGATCTGCTCGGGCGTACCGACCAGGCCCAGAAAGCGCGAATCGAAGGCCGGCACGTAACTGGCGAGCAGTTCCAGCGTGTCGCGTTCCGGGTCGACGGTGACGAACAGCACCTGCAGGCGGTCGGCGTCCGGTCCGAGCGCGGCCATGACCTCGCTCATAGTCATCATGCTGGTCGGGCACACGTCCGGACACTGCGTGAAGCCGAAGAACAGCGTGACCACCTTGCCCTTGAAGTCGGCCAGGGTGCGCGGCTCGCCGTGATGATCGGTGAGCGCGAGCGAGCGACCGTAATCGGCGCCGGTGATGTCGGTGCTCCGGAAGGTCGGGGCGGCGGGGTCGGAACAGGCTGCGACCGCGAGCAGGATTACGAACGCGGCCGCGAGAGAGGGAAATCGCATTAAACCATCTTGTGAGAGTCAGAACCTGAGGTAATGATCGGTCAAGAGGGCGGCGAAGAGCAAGAACAAATACAGGATAGAGAAGCGGAAGGTCTTGCGTGCCAGCGCATCGCTGTAATCGACATACAGACGCCACGCATGGTGCAGGAAGGTCGCACCGAGCGCGACCGCCGCCGCCAGATAGAGCCAGCCGCTCATGCGGGTCGCGAACGGCAGCAGCGTGACCGCGAACAGGATGCAGGTGTAGAGCAGCACCGACAGCCGGGTGTACTCGGACCCATGCGTGACCGGCAGCATCGGCAGGCCGGCGCGCGCATAGTCCTCGGTGCGATACAGCGCCAGCGCCCAGAAGTGCGGCGGCGTCCAGGCGAAGATGATCAGGAACAGCAGCAGCGCATCCGCGCTGACCTCGCCGGTGACCGCCGCCCAGCCGAGCACCGGCGGCATCGCACCGGACGCACCGCCGATCACGATGTTCTGCGGCGTGCGCGGCTTCAGCAGCACGGTGTAGACGATCGCATAGCCGACGAAGGTGGCCAGCGTCAGCCACATCGTCAGCGGGTTGACCAGTTGATGCAGGATCACGAGGCCGGTGCCGCCGAGCGCGGCCGCGAAGCCCAGTGTCTCGACCGGCTTGAGCTCGCCGCGCGGCAGCGGCCGGCCGCGGGTGCGGGCCATGTGAGCATCGATGCTGCTTTCGATCAGGCAGTTCATCGCGGCCGCCGCGCCGGCCACGAACGCGATGCCGACCGTGGCCGCCAGCACCACCGCCGGGTCGGGCAAGCCCCCCGACACGGCCAGGAACATACCGATGATCGCGCAGAACACGATCAGCGTATTGACCCTGGGCTTGGTCAGCACATAGAACGCGCGCAGCCGCCGGCCGGCGGCTGCGCGATCAAGCGTAAGAGTTCTTGTGTTCTGCGCGCTCATCGTCTCTCCTGACGGCCGTGACCGGGCGCGGCGCCCCGTTCAGCCGATATGTAATACACACCATCACCAGCAGCAGCAGCGCGGCGCCGGCATTGTGGGCCACCGCCAGCCACAGCGGCAGGCTGAACACCACGTTCGCGACCCCGATCAGCACCTGCAGCACCACCGCCGCCAGCAGGGCCAGGCCGATGCGCTGCGTGGCCTGGCGGCGCGACAGCAGCCACGCGAGACCGAACAGCGCCGAACCGGCCAACACCGCGCCGATGCGGTGCATCCAGTGGATCGCGGTCAGGGCCTCGAGCGACAGCAGCTCGCCTTCGGGCGTCATGCCGAGCTCGCGCACCACGTGAAACGCGTTCGCGTAGTCGACGTCCGGCCACCAGCTGCCATGGCAGGTCGGGAAATCGGTACATGCGAGCGCCGCATAATTGGTGCTGACCCAACCACCCAGCGTGATCTGCGCGACCAGTAGTATGAAGGCCAGCCAGGACAGAACCTGCACCAGCGGGGCGACCTCGACCCGGTGCACGCGGTACGCGCGCAGCGCCAGCACCGCGAGCATGCCCAGCACGGTCATGCCGCCGAGCAGGTGCGCGGTGACGATGGCGGGCTTGAGCAGCAGCGTCACCGTCCACATGCCGAGCAGCCCCTGGAAGACCACCACGCCCACCAGCGCGGTCGCGACCATCGGTGCGCTGCCCTGCTCGGCCCGACGACGCCACGCGAGCACCGCGATCGCGATGATCAGCAGGCCCAGCGTGGAGGCCAGATAGCGGTGGATCATCTCCTTCCAGGCCTTGGGCATGCTGACCGGACCATGCGGGTCTGCGCCATGGGCCTCGCGAATGTACTGCACCGCATGCGCAGGCGTCAGTTTTCCGTAGCAACCCGGCCAGTCCGGGCAACCCAGACCGGCATCGGCGAGGCGCACATAGGCGCCGAACACGACCACCAGGGTGGTCAGTATCAAGGCCAGCACGACGAGGCGACGATATGTGTTCATGACTCAACCCAGTCCGGAATATTTGAGCAGGCGCTGCAAATCCTTGATCACGAGCTTGATGTCCGCCTGCTCGGGGAACCGCATCATCACGTTACCGAGCGGATCGACCAGATAGACGAACACCCCCTGTTCGGCGCCCGGAAGCAGCGCGAGCCAGCCGGCGTCGGCATGCGCGACGCGCAGCTCGGCATGGGCATCGAGCAACGCGGGCGCAGGCGTGCCGCCGTCGGTGACCAGCCACAACCGCGACACGCGATCCATCTCCTTGCCCTGCGCAAGACGGGTCTGACGCGTCGCATACAGGGCCTGCTGGCACGCGTCGCCGCAGGCGGCCGGTCCCGCATAGACCAGGGTCCAGTGGCCGCTCATCGATCCGCGATCGACCGCTGGCAGACCCGCCGGCACCGACAGCGTCGCGTCGGGCAGCGGCCTGGGCGACATCAACTCGCCGTAATTCACGCTGTCCTGGGGTTTCCAGACATAGAACGCGAGATAAGATGCGATCACCGGCAGGGTGCACACCACGATGATCGCGGTGAGGGTGATCTTTGCGCTACGCTGCATCGGACCTGACACTCCTGTAGACATAGAAACCGGTCAGTGCGAGCGCAATGCCGGCGAACGAATACCACTGCAATGCATAGCCACGATGGCGATCCATGCCGGCGTCCGGGCGGGGCCAGTCGCGCACCAGGCCGTCATCCGACGACGAGGTCTGCTGCACGATCCAGTCCCTGACGGCGAGACCCGACCAGTCGCGGTAGCGCGCGACATCGATGTACTGCCACAGCGCGCCCTGCCCCGCCTCGGTCGCCAGTGTGAACGGCGCGGACTCCGGCTCGCGAACCTGTCCGATCACGGTGGTCGGCCCGAGCGCGGTCGGCACCGGTGGCAGCGTCGCACGATCCGGCCCGGCGAAGACCCAGCCCCGATTGACCAGCACCCACCCCTGCGCATTCGCGAGCTGCAGGGGGGTCAGCACATGATAGCCGGCCCGGCCGTCATACACCCGGTTGTCGAGGTAGATCGTGCCTTCCGCGCGCCAGTTGCCGGTCAAGGACACGTTCTGCCATTCGGCCGGCACCCCGAGGGTGTCCACCGGCACCGGCTCGGCCCTGAGCCCCGCGTCGATCCGCGCCTGAATATCCTGCTTTTCGGCGGCCCGTTGCATCTGCCAGTTGCCCAGCAGCGTCGTGCCCACGATCACGATCAGGCCGGCCAGCACCGGGACCGGGTGCAGTCGCGTCACAGTCATGCCGCTACGACCGCCGCGGCACCACCTTGCCGAAAACACGGCTGGACACGCGTCAGCCCCGCGCATTCCGGGCACTTTCGCGCGACAATGGACACCAAGAAAGCTCGTACCCACACCAAGCTCCAACCCCTGCAAAAGACCAGGAGACGCGCCATGCGCATCATCGTGATTCTGTTCATCTTCCTGATTCTGGCGAGCCTCGGCTCGGCGCTGCTGTTCCTGATCCGCGACAAGGGCACCGGCACCCGCACGCTGCACGCACTGGCGCTACGGGTGGGGCTGTCGATCGGCCTGTTCCTGATCCTCATGCTGGGTTTCGCGACCGGAATGATCACCGGCAAGTTATAAGCCGCTCACAGCCAATACACGACCACGAACAGGATCAGCCACACGACATCGACGAAGTGCCAGTACCAGGCCGTCGCCTCGAACGCGAAGTGATTGTCCGGCCGAAAATGGCCCTTGTGGATGCGCACGTACATCACGGTCAGCATGATCGCGCCGATCGTGACGTGCAAGCCGTGGAACCCGGTGAGGAGGTAGAAGGTCGAGCCGTAGATCCCTGAATCCAGGCGCAAATTCAGGTCGGAATAGGCATGGACGTATTCGTAGGCCTGGAAGCTCAGGAAGACCACGCCGAGCAGGATGGTCAGCAGCAAGCCCTTCTTCAGCGTCGCGCGATCGTTCTTCAGCAGCGCGTGATGCGCCCAGGTCAGCGTCGCGCCGGAGGTCAGCAGCAGCAGGGTGTTGAAGGCCGGGATGCCCCAGGCGCCCATCGGCGTGAACGCTTCGTAGACCAGCGGCCCCGCAGTCGGCCAGGTCGAATCAGTGAATTGCGGCCACAGCAGTTCGAAGTTCTCGCCGGTCGCGAGCCAGGGCACGCTGAACACGCGCGCATAGAACAGCGCACCGAAGAAGGCGGCGAAGAACATCACTTCCGAAAAGATGAACCAGCCCATGGACCAGCGGAAGGATCGGTCGACCTGCTTGCCGTACTGGCCGCTTTCGGACTCCTTCACCACCTGACCGAACCAGCCGAACATCATGTAGATCAACAGCGCGACGCCCAGGAAGAACACCAGCGGCCCCGGACCCACACCATTGAGCCACATCACCGCACCGGTGCCGAAAAGCAGCAACGCGATGGAGCCGAAGATCGGGTAGGTCGAAGGCTCGGGTACGAAGTATTTGTCCAGCGCGTGACTCATTGATTGACCCCCTTATTGTGATACCGAGATGACGAAGCGCACCAGTGCGACGATCGCCAGAACGAACAGGACACCCCCCAGTACGCCTGCGACGACGATTGCACGCGGGTCGAGCGAGGTCGCGTCGCTGATGTAGCCGC
Organism: Denitraticella aggregata; assembly: GCF_048158365.1. Taxonomy (NCBI): domain Bacteria; kingdom Pseudomonadati; phylum Pseudomonadota; class Betaproteobacteria; order Rhodocyclales; family Zoogloeaceae; genus Denitraticella; species Denitraticella aggregata. Next base: position 186,572 of record NZ_JBLLNL010000003.1, read on the forward strand.
TGCGTTTGCGGATGCCCAGGAAGCCCCACAGCACCGCGCGAATCGTAGCCCAGAACCCGGCACGCCTCACCGTTTGCACCGACGCGTCCGTGTCCATGGCCTTCCTGTCCCCGGCCATCAGGATTCGTTGGCGGGCGCGGCCACCACCGACGCGCGGCGACCGGCGATCTCGAAGAACGTGTAGGACAGCGTGATCGTCGTCACATCCGCCGGCAGCGCCGGATCGAGCACGAAAGCGACCGGCATCGTGCGGCGCTCGCCCGGCGCCAGCGTCTGCTGCGTGAAACAGAAGCAGTCCATCTTCATGAAGTGCCGCCCCGCGACCTGTGGGCCGTAACTCGGCACGGCCTGTCCGGTGATCGGCTCCGCACGCGTGTTCGTGACCTCGTACGCGATCGTGGTCAGTTCCCCCGGATGCACGCGCACCGCGGTCTGCAGCGGACGGAAGGTCCACGGCAGATCGTGGTGGATGTTGGCATCGAACTGCACCGTGATCGTGCGTGACAGGTCGACCTGGGTGTTGACGACCTGGCTCGGCTGCAGGATGTTGTTGATGCCGGTCACCTCGCAGATCTTCTCGTAGAACGGCACCAGCAGAAAGCCGAAGCCGAACATCGCGACCGCGCCGAGCGCCAGGCGCTGCAACACCCTGCGATTCTCCCGTTCAAGCCTGTTCGTACGCTCGCCGCTCATAGCCCGCTCTCCGCGCTCATGCGCCCAACATCTTGTGCTTGATCACCACCAGCATGAAGAACCCGAACGCGACCGCCGCGAGCAGCAGGCCGGTGCGGACGTTCTTGGCCCGGCGCGGGTCCGGCCCGGGTGTGCGCCCGGCCGACGGCCCGCCCGCGCCGCCCTGCCCGGCATCGTGCTTCATCTGCGGCGTCGCGAGGTGCGTACTCACGCGGCTCACCTGAGCACCGGCGCTTCTTCGAAGGTGTGGTGCGGCGCCGGCGACGGCACCGTCCACTCCAGTCCTTCGGCGGCTTCCCAGGAACGGGCCGCGGCCTTCTCGCCGGAACCGCGCGCGGCCTTGATGACCACCCACAGGAAGATCAGCTGCGACAGCCCGAAGCCGAATGCGCCGATCGACGCGATCATGTTGAAGTCCGCGAACTGCAACGCGTAGTCCGGCACCCGACGCGGCATGCCGGCCAGGCCGAGGAAGTGCATCGGGAAGAAGGTGATGTTGAAGAAGATCAGCGACGACCAGAAGTGGATCTTGCCGACCGTTTCGTCCGGCATGCGGCCGGTCCATTTCGGCAACCAGTAGTAGGCACCGGCAAACAGCGCGAACAGGCTGCCGGCGACCAGCACATAGTGGAAATGCGCCACCACGTAGTAGGTGTCGTGGATCTGGATGTCGATCGGCGCGATCGCGCAGATCAGGCCGGTGAAGCCACCCATCGTGAACACGAAGATGAAGCCGGTCGCCCACAGCATCGGCGTCTCGAATGTCATCGAGCCACGCCACATCGTCGCGATCCAGTTGAACACCTTCACGCCGGTCGGTACCGCGATCAGCAGCGTCGCGTACATGAAGAACAGCTGACCGGCGGTGGGCATGCCGGTGGTGAACATGTGGTGCGCCCATACCACGAAGGACAGGATCGCGATCGACGAGGTCGCATACACCATGGACGCGTAGCCGAACAGCGGCTTGCGAGCGAAGGTCGGGATGATCTGGCTCACGATGCCGAAAGCCGGCAGGATCATGATATAGACCTCGGGATGCCCGAAGAACCAGAAGATGTGCTGGTAGAGCACCGGATCGCCGCCGCCGGCGGCGTTGAAGAAGCTGGTGCCGAAGTGGCGATCGGTCAGCAGCATCGTGACCGCACCGGCCAGCACCGGCATCACCGCGATCAGCAGGTAGGCAGTGATCAGCCAGGTCCAGCAGAACAGCGGCATCTTCATCATCGTCATGCCGGGCGCGCGCATGTTGAGCACGGTCACCACGATGTTGATCGCGCCCATGATCGAACTGATGCCCATGATATGGACCGCGAAGATCGCCATGTCCATGCCCATGCCCATCTGGATCGACAGCGGCGGGTACAGCGTCCAGCCGGCGGCGGTCGCGCCGCCCGGCACGAAGAAGGAGCCGATCAGCAGGATCGCCGCGGGCGGCAGCAGCCAGAAGCTCCAGTTGTTCATCCGCGCGAAGGCCATGTCGCTCGCGCCGATCATCAGCGGGATCTGCCAGTTCGCGAAGCCGACGAAGGCCGGCATGATCGCGCCGAACACCATGACCAGCCCGTGCAGCGTGGTGAGCTGGTTGAACAACTCGGGTTCGACCACCTGCAGGCCGGGCTGGAACAGTTCGGCCCGGATCGTCAGCGCCATCACACCTCCGGAGAGGAACATGATGAAACTGAAGATCAGGTACATCGTGCCGATGTCCTTGTGGTTGGTGGTGGTGATCCAACGCATCAACCCGGTCGGGCCGTGATGATGATCATGCAACTGATCAGGGGTTACCGCCGCCATGCTGCCTCCTTCGCTGACCGGTCGGGCGCGCCCTTCCGGATGGTGATTGCATTGTTTCAAGGCTTGCGGGCATGGGCTGAACGCCCGCTGCCCGCAGCATCATTCTCGTCGTGCAGGGGAGGCGATCAACCGCCTCGCGCGCCCGCGACCTCGTCCGGCATGACCGCGTCGCCGATCGCGTTGCCCCAGCCGTTGCGCAGGTAGGTGGTCACCGCCGCGATGTCCGCGTCGGACAGCTGAGCGCCGAACGGGGCCATCGCAGTCCCCTCCCTGCCCTTGAGCACGACAGCGAGCAAGTCGTCATGCGGTCCCTGAACCAGTGCCGAGCCGTCCAGCGCCGGGAAGGCTGGCGGGATGCCGGTACCCGCCGGCTGGTGACAGGCCGCGCAGTTGGCTGCATAGACTTCGGCGCCACGCGCGATGAGGTCGTCGCGCGACCATTCACGGTCGTCGGCCACGGTCTTCGCGAGGCTGGCGACCTTGATCCCTTCGGCCCAGGCGCTGTAATGGGTCGGCGACACCACATGCACTTCGATCGGCATGAACGCATGGTCCTTGCCGCACAGTTCGGCGCAGACGCCGCGGTAGATGCCTTCCTTGTCGGCACGGAACCAGGTGTCGCGGATGAAGCCCGGAATGGCATCCTGCTTGACGCCGAAGGCCGGCACCCACCACGAATGGATCACGTCGTTGGCGGTGATCAGCATGCGGACCTTGGTGCCGACCGGCACGACCAGCGGATTGTCCACCTCGAGCAGATAGTGGTCGCCTTTGTCCTCACGCCCCTGGATCTGGGCCAGCGGCGTCGCGAGATTGGACACGAAGCGGATGCCCTCGCCTTCGCCCTGCAGATAATCGTAACCCCACTTCCACTGGTAGCCGGTGGCCTTGATCGTGATCTCGGGATCCGTGGTGTCGCGCATGTCGATGATCGTCTTGGTCGCCGGCCAGGCCATGCCCACCAGGATGAAGACCGGAATGATGGTCCACACGACCTCGATCGTGGTGTTCTCGTGGAAATTGGCAGCGACCGCACCGCGCGACTTGCGATGCTTGAAGACCGACCAGAACATCACTCCGAATACGACGATGAAGATCACCAGACAGATGAACAGCATCAACGTGTGCAGGTCGTAGATCTGTTCGGCCACGCTGGTCACTGGCGGCTGAAAATTATAGCGACTCTGCGCCAACACGCCCTGCGATACAGTCAGCAATGCGGCTGAAGCTGTCAGACGCCCGGAAAGACTCATGTCTCAACCCCCATGTGGTCCATTGTTGCAAGTCACGAAAAACCGATCTGTCGCGCATTCACGTCGTCGTGACCGACAACCGCTCGGGGGAACGCTCCTCCGACCCTGCTGCGCAAAAGGCCAAGCGCTCAAAATCGTTCGGAATCTTGTAGACGCGCGGTTCTTCGCCTGCTTGAGGCGATCATGCCATAGCCGATTCCGCGCTCGCAACACGATTTTTTGACGTCGATCAATATGCTGCGACGCCGCATGTGATAAACGTGGCCTTCGAACCTGTCGATCAGGACATCGCGAAGCCAAGCGCATGTCTTGTTGCTGCCATGCAGCACGCTTATGCTTTAGGTATGAATGGCTGCGTCGGCTCACGCAGCGAGTCTGCGCGCCATCCATCTGAGGACCGCGCCGATCACCGGGAGCTTGGCGTACAACTCCTCCGCCGCATCCCAGTAGTCGCGATGCTCGGCAACCCTGCCCTGCTCGTCGAAGACCATGTGCGTGACCCCCCGCACTGTCATCGCGCGGCCATGCGTCGTGAAGCTGAACACCCATGCGAGCATCGCATCCCGGCCCTGGACGATGCGTGTGCCGACCGCGAAGCGCGGATCGTCCACCTGCGCGAACATGTGGCGGAAGATCCGTTCGATCGCGTCGACGCCGCGGACGTCGTTGAACGGGTCCTTGAAGTGCGCGTCGGCCGCGTAGAGCTCGCGCAGCCGCACGACCGAGGCCGGCGACAGACCTTCATAGAAAGCGACCAGCGACTCGACGTCTGCGTTCATGCGCCGGTGATCCTGCCGACCAGTGAAAAATACGCGCGATAGGGCAGCAACTGCAGCAGCTTCAGCACGCGGGTGAAACGCTTCGGAAAGTGTATCTCGAACTGTCCGCGGCCAAGGCCGGCGATGATCGCGTCGGCCGCCTGGTCCGGCTGCATCAGGGCCGGCATGTGAAAGTCGTTCTGCGCGGTCAGGCCGGTCGCGACGAAACCCGGGCTGATCAGATGGACCGCGATGCCGCGCGGGGACAGATCGAGGTACAGCGTCTCGGCAAAGTTGATCAACGCGGCCTTGGACGCCCCGTACGCGATCGCCTTCGGCAGCCCGGCGTAACCGGCGACGCTGCCGACCATTGCGATCGCACCTTCGCCCTGCTGCAGCAACTGCGGCAATACCGCCGCCACGCCATCCGCGACCCCGAGGAAATTGACGTCGAAAGTGCTTCGGATCGCCTCCGGGGTCATCTCCCATGCACGCAACGGTGCATAGGTCCCGGCATTGAGGATGACGAGGTCCACGCCGCCCCAGCGCTCGACGATGATCTCCAGCACGCGCGCGTAGTCGCCTTCCCGGGTGACGTCCATCGGCAGGGCCAGCGCACCAGCGCAGTCGGCCGCGACCTCCGCAAGCTTGCGCTCATCGCGCGCCGACAGGGCCAGCCATGCCCCGCGGGCGGCGAGCCTGCGCGCGAGCGCGGCACCGATGCCGCTCGATCCGCCGACCAGCCACACCCTGCGCCGGGCCCAGTCGCGTATCCGGGGATTCAGCGACTTCATTCGGGGCGCTTGTAGAAGGACAGCGTTACCTCGCCCAGCCGGAAGCCGAACTTGCTCATCACCGAGCGGTTCAGCATCACGCGGTCGTCCATCAGGAACATCCAGTCGTCGAAATCGACGTTGTACACCTTGTCGCCGACCGGCAGGGCCAGTACGTAGCGCCAGCGCAGCGCATTGCCCTGCGCCTGGCCGACCGCCTCGCCGACCACGTCGTCGGCGCGGCCGGTGTAGCGATTGCGGTCGTGCCGTACGATAGTCCACACCCGCCGTTGCGTGGTGCCGTCCGAATACGTGAAGTGTTCGTCCAGCACGCCGGTGTCACCTTCCCAGCTGGCTTCAATCACCACATGAAAGCGACGCACGACCTCGCCCGAGCGATCCTGAAAGATGCCGTGCGCGTCGAGCGTACCGTCGAAATAGCTGCGCAGGTCGAGTTCGGGTTTTTCCATCGCGTACCTGTCGATATCCACCGACCCGCAACCGGCCAGCCCCACGAGGCCGGCAAACATCACTGCAATCCTGTTCATGTCGCGCCTTCCGCAAAATCGAGTTCGTCGCGCAGCGCCCACAACAGCACGGACGCGCAGACCTTGAGCGCCACCGGCAGCAGCGCATAGACCGCCGCCAGGGCCCGTAGCGACGCGGGATCGGTGCTCCCCGAGGCATAGCCGAACAGGGCCAGCAAGGGCAGCGCAAGGCCCGCCGCGAGCGCGAGATTCGCCTTGGTCACGAAGTTCCACCAGCCGAACCACGCCCCGGCGCGCGCCGTCCCGCCGCGCGCGCCATCGCGGGCCAGCAGGTCGGCCAGCATCGCCGGCGGCAGCGCCAGATCCGCACCGAGGGCCATGCCCGACAGCACGCAGATCAGGGCAAAGGGCAGGACGTCGCCCGGGCCCAGCGTCCACGCCCATACGAACACGACGATCGCGAGCAGCATCGACGACAACCATGCGCGCACCTTCCCGATCCGGCGCGACAGCGCCACCCACAACGGCAGGCTCGCCGCCCCGGCCACGAAATACAGCACCAGGAACAGGCCTGCCAGGCGCTCCGCGCCGAGCAGGTCGGACACAAAGAACAATACGGTCGAGGCCGGCACCGCCGCGGCGATGCCATTGGCCGCGAACACGATGATCAGCAGCCTGAACGGTCGATGCATCAACGCAGCACCAAGGGAACCGAGCATCGGCGCATTGGAGCGCAGCGGCGTGGGCCCCGCCGGCGCGAACGCGAGCGAGATCACCGCGGCGACCAGCAACAAGGGCAGAAACAGCGCCCCGAGTGCGGCCAGCCCCGCCACCTCGTCGTCTGCGATCAGGCCGGGCAGCGCCGCCGCGAGCACGACACCGATCAGCGCGAAGCCCTCGCGCGCCGCGACCACACGGGTGCGCCCATGCGGCGTATGCGCAACCTCCGCCCCCCACGCACCATAGTTGATCGACGCGGCCGAGAATCCCAACGTCACGATCAGCACCATCAGCCCCAACCAAAGCGCGCCCGCCTCGGGCGGCGGCGCGAGCAGGCCGAACATGCCGGCGCCGAGCAGCGGCAGGGACAGCGCGATCATGCCCTTGCGTGCCCCGACCCGGTCGCTGACCCAGCCGATCATCGGGTCACTGAGCGCATCGAAGATCCTGACGCCGAGCAGCACGCCGCCCACCGTTGCGAGCGGCACGCCGAGGCCGTCGGAGTAGAGCTTCGGCACATGAACATAGATCGGCAGGGCTGCAAAGGCCAGCGGCAGGCCGAAGACGCCATAGGCCGCCAGATGCGACACGCCCATTTCGGCGCCGCGTCGCAGTCGCCCGATCGGCTCGTCGCCCAGCACGGGGGCCGGTCCCGCCGCGTCCAGGCGCGACTCAGCCATCGGTCGACGCGCCGAGCAGGCGCGCCCGCAGGCCGGGTTCGCGGGTGCGCTCATCCAGCCAGATTGCGAAGAACGCGCGTGCAAACGCGGGATCCAAGATCTCGACGGTGAGTTCGTTTCCAAAATAGAAGGCGACCCCCCGTCCGGCGAGATTGACACCGGTGATGCGGTCGCCGGCAGCCACATCCGGGAAAGCGGCCTGCAGCCGTGGCCCCCATCCGGACAACTGCGCCTCGGATGCCTGACCCAGCCGTCGCATCTCGTCCAGGCTGGCCTGCACCAGGCGGGACGCATCGATCGCGCGCGCGTAACGGATCACCAGCGCGAAATCGTCATGCGTGTCCCAGCGTAACGGATCGGCCGCCCACAGCGCCGCCCGGTAGACGCGGAAACCGAACCAGCGCAATTCGCCGCTGCCGATCGCCTGCCATTGCTGCTCCCCGAGCGGGTGGGGTAGCGCGGGCGCGTCCTGCGCCGCGTGCGCCGCGCTCCACAGCGCAACGAACGTCAGCGCCATGATGGCCGCGACCTGACGCAAGCACGCCGTGCCATCTGAGCGCCGACGCAGCGAAGTCTCAGCCACGATGGACGATTTCATAGTGGTGGACGTCGATCGAGCCGGTTTCGAACCCTGCCTCGCAATACGACAGATACATGCGCCACATGCGGATGAAACGCTCGGAGAAACCCTGCGCCCGGACCGCAGGAAGGCAAGCAATGAAGTTCCGGTGCCAGTGCGCGAGGGTCCGCGCATAGTCCCGTCCGAACGCGAAGTCGCCCGCCAGCGACAATCCGGCAGCGTCGACCTGCTTGCCGATCTCGGCCGGCGACGGCAGCATGCCGCCCGGAAACACGTAGCGCTGGATGAAATCGGTACCTCGACGATAGCGATGGAACAGATCATCGTCGATCGTGATCGCCTGGATCACGCAGCGCCCACCGGGTCTGAGCAGATCCGCGATGCGTTCGAAGTACACCGGCCAGAACCGCTCACCGACCGCCTCGATCATCTCGATCGACACGATATGGTCGTACTGGCCCCGCACGTCGCGATAGTCGCACAGCTCGAAGCTGGCCCGATCCGCGAAGCCGCCGCGCTCCGCGCGCGCCTGCGCGTATGCGAGCTGAGCCGGCGACAGCGTCACCCCCAGCACCCGGCAACCGAACTCGGTTGCCGCAACCTCCGCGAATGCGCCCCAGCCGCAGCCGATCTCAAGGATCAGCTGGCCGGGACGTGCATCCAGGCGCTCCAGGATGCGGCGGTACTTGCGCAACTGGGCGGCCTCGAGCGCCTCGTCCGGCGACGCGAACACCGCGGCCGAATACGTCATGCCCGGGTCCAGCCACAGCGTGTAGAAATCGTTGCCGAGATCGTAGTGCGCCTCGATGTTGCGCCTGGCGCCGCTGCGGGTATTGGCCCGCAGCAGGTGCCACAGCCTGTGCCCGGCCAGCCGGATGAAGCGGCCGTACACCGCCCGTCCGAGCACGTCGCGATTGCGTGCCAGCAGGCTCAGCACCGCAGTCGGATCGTCGCTGTCCCAGGCCTCGTCCATCCACGCCTCGGCCAGGCCGATGTCGCCGGTGGCCAGAGCCAGGTCGAACACGTTCAGATCGCGGACGCGCCAGTGCGCCACCAGCGGACCATGCCCGACCCGGATCCGCTGCCCGTCCGGAAGCTCGATCGCCAGCGCACCCCCCTGCAGGCAGTCGAGCAGTTCGAGCCCCAGACGCGCGCTGCGGGGTAGCGTAGCCAGCTGGCGCGGACAAAAGCGCGGCAGGGCCTGTTCGATGATGTTCATGTCGTCGTTTCCTCGAGAGGGGGCGGTGGTTTGCGATAGAAACGCACCTTTTTGAGCCACAGGCGCAACGCCTGCCAGTGAATTCGGGCCACCACGCCCAGGGTCATCAGCGGAAAGCGCAGCAGCCAGCGCATCATCGCGCGCCCGTTCAGCGCCTCGGCACGTCCGCCCACGCGCGTGCCGAGCTGCTTGACGCCGTCGCTGAAGTAGTCGATCGCGACCGCATGAAACTCGGCCCGGCGCTCGATACGGAAGCGGTACTCACCCGCCACCGGAAAGAACGGCGACACATGGAAGACCTTGCGCGCGGCCAGTTGTTCTCCGTTCGCGATCGGGCGCAGATCCGGGTGGTGAATCAGGTAGTTGTGCCGTTCGCCGAAGGTGTTGTTGACCTCGGCGAGCACGACCCGCAGAAGCCCGCCACGGTCATGGCAGAACCAGAAACTGACCGGATTGAACACGAAACCGAAAAGTCTCGGCATCGCCTGCAGCATGACCTCACCGTCCGCGACCTCGGCCAGCCCATGCTGCGCGAGGCGCGCGCGAATCCACGCCAGCAGCGGAGAACCGTCGCGCGGGCCGTGGTCCCGGGTGCGGAAGGCGAAGATGCCGGGACCATCGATACCGAGCAGCGGCACCGACAGCTCATGAAGCCGGGACAATGGCAGGCGCAGGAACGCGAGCGGATAGACGAAGCGGTTGGTCGCCCCGACGTGACGCTCATGGGTCACGGCGCCGAAGCACACGGACGCGTCCAGCGGCTGCACGATGGCGTTCATGCGACCCGCTCCAGCGGTTCATGACGCCGATGTTCGCGCGCGACGTCATCACGCCACGGAATGCTGCCGCCCAGCCGTTCCACGACGCTCAGCGCGGACTTGAGCCCATCCTCATGGAAGCCATAACCGGTCCATGCGCCCGCGAACCAGGTCTTGCGCACGCCCTGAATCCGGTGCAGCTGCGCCTGCGCATCGACCGCGCCCTCGTCGAACACCGGGTGGGCATAATCGAAGGATCGGATCACCTTGTCCGGCGCCGGTTCGCGGAACGGATTCAGCGAAACGATGACCGGAGTGTCGACCGGCAGTGGCTGCAGCCGGTTGATCAGATAGCTGACCGACACCGGGCGCGCATCGACATCCCCGCGACCGGCCAGGTAGTTCCACGCCGACCAGACCGCCTTGCGGCGAGGCAGCAGTGCGGCATCGGTATGAAGCACCGCGCGGTTGGGCTGGTAGCGAACTGCGGAGAGCAGGCGGCGCTCCAGCACACTCGCGTCGGACCCGAGGATGGCCAAGGCCTGGTCGCTGTGACAGGCGAAGATGACGTCGTCGAAGCGTTCGGTTCCGCGGACGGACTGGACCCACACCCCGGCATCGTCGCGCACCACGCTGTGGACCGGGCTGTTCAAGCGCAGGTCATCCAGGAGCGAGACGATCTTGCGCACATACGCCCGACCGCCACCCTTCACCGTGAGCCAGCGCGGCCGGTCCAGCACCTGCAGCAGGCCATGGTTGTGGCAGAAACGCACGAAGGTCGAGAGCGGATAGTCGAGCATCGCGCGGGTCGGGCACGACCAGATCGCGGCGGCCATCGGAAGCAGGTACCAGTCGCTGAAGGCCTTGCCGTAATGATTCGACGCGAGGTAGGCGCCAAGCGGAACGTCCGGCGCGTCACCTGCGAGCGCCATGCGGGTGGCCTCACGGTTGAATCGCATGATGTCAGACAGCATGCGCCACATCGCGGGTCTGACCAGATTGCTGCGCTGTGCGAAAACGGTGCCTAGGTCAGACCCCGCCCACTCTACATCGGGCGCGTCGAGACTCACGCCGAACGACATCTCGGACTCGACCCACTTGACCCCGAGCACGCCGAACATCGCGCACAGGTTAGGATAGGTCTTGCGGTTGAACACCAGAAAACCGGTATCGACCGGAAACGACCGGCCGTCGACGGTGACGTCGACCGTATTGGTGTGCCCACCGGCGTACGCGTTGGCCTCAAACACCGTGACCTTCGCGTTGCGCGACAGCAACCAGGCGGCCGACAATCCGGCCACGCCGGCCCCGATGACCGCGATGCGGCGCGCGCCCCCGTTGGTCAAGCGCTCCAGTTCTCCCAGCTTCATGTCGGGTCTCCCGAGGATTCGTCACCGCGACCACCGGTCGCAAGCCCAAGCGGCGATGGATGCAGCGACGCCATCACGGATTCACGCCCTCGATGAGTGCGTAGGCGGAATGGTTGTGGATCGACTCGAAGTTCTCTGACTCGACCACCCAGGATGCGATCCGCGAATCTCCGCCGAGGCGCAGCGCGATGTCCCGAACCAGGTCTTCGACGAACTTGGGGTTGTCGTAGGCGCGCTCGGTCACCCATTTCTCGTCGGGGCGCTTGAGCAGACCGAACACTTCGCACGAGGCCTCGTCTTCGGCGACCCGGACCAGTTCCTCTATGCTCACATCCTCGCGCAGCTTCGCGGTGATCGTGATGTGCGAACGCTGATTGTGCGCGCCGTAGTCGGAGATCTTCTTCGAGCAAGGACACAGGCTGGTCACCGGCGCGACGACCTTCAAGGTCACCTCTGCGTCTGCGTCGGCACTTTTGTCGATCATCAGGGCCGCATCGATATCGAGCAGACTATCCACTCCCGAGACGGGCGCCGCCTTGCGCAGAAAGTACGGAAATTTCATCTCGATCCGGCCGGCCGAAGATTCCAGGCGCTCGAGCATCTCGACGAACATCACCTGCAGTCCGGACAGTTCGAGCGGCTCGCGCTCGGCCTCCAGGATCTCGACGAAGCGGGACATGTGCGTTCCCTTGACTTCGGGGGGAAGCGAAACCGTCATCTCCAGCGTTGCCACGGTATGACGCACGTCGCCCCACACGCTGCGAAGCGCGATCGGATAGCGTAGTCCGCGCACACCCACGCGCTGGATCGCCAGCGCACGCGTGTCCTCGCTCGCCTGCACGTCGGGTAGGAAGATTCGTTCGGGTGCGTTCATGATTTCTCCTGTTCGGGGCTGGTTCTTTCCGGAATGGAATCGGGGGATGCGCTCGCGCTGTGCAGCGATTCGGCATCGGTGACGGACAGTCTATCGTTGTTGCACAGGTGCGCATCGCCGCCGGACGAGGCATTCAGTATGAGGCCGGCTCGGTGGATCATCAATTTGAGCTTCAGCGCCGCATCGACACAACTGTCCTGGACAAAACTGGAATGAGCATCAACATCGGGCGGCGCGGACGCCGTGCTTGCGGCGTGACTCTGGCCGGCGATCCACAAGGCTGCCGCGGCAATGCCGACGGCGCACATCACAGGGATCACACGTGCTCTGGGAATCGTTAACGTTTTCATTTTGTTTGTCCTAGACAAGTTAAACGTATGGCTCTAAGATAGGACCACATTCAACCGATGTCAACTACTTGTCCAAGACAAACGGATCATGACAGTGCAACCTCTGTTCAACATCGCCGCGGTCGAACGAGACACCGGGCTTTCCAAGGACACACTCAGAGTGTGGGAGCGCCGCTACGGCTTTCCATCTCCGCTGCGTGACGAGAACGGCGATCGCGCCTATCCGCCGGAACAGGTGGAGAAATTGCGTCTGATCCGCCGCCTGCTCGACCTGGGCAAACGTCCGTCCAAGGTGGTTGGCGCGTCGACCGAAGACCTGCTGCAGGAGATCGAAACCCATCAACCGCCGCATCAGTCGGACAGCGCGGTACCGGAGGAGGATTTCCTGCGGCTGGTCAGACTCCATTCCATCGACGAACTTCGCTCGACCCTGAGCCAGATGTTGCTCAAGCAGGGGCTGCAGCGCTTCGTATCCGAAACCGTGGATCGGCTCAACGTCGCGATCGGGCAATCCTGGATGCGGGGAGAACTGGACGTCTCGGAAGAGCACCTGTATTCGGAGCAGTTGCAGAATGTGCTGCGCAACGCAATCGGTTCGCATTCGAATCCAGGATCGCGCCCGCGCGTGCTGCTGACGACCTTTCCCGAGGAGATGCACGGGCTGGGCCTGCTGATGGCCGAGGCGATGCTGGTGCCGGAAGGTGCGTGCTGCGTTTCACTCGGCATTCAGACACCGTTGGCCGACATTCGCAGCGCGGCGATCGCCGGCAATTTCGACGTCGTCGCGCTGTCTTTCAGTGGCGCCTATCCGACGCGCCAGGCGATCGAAGGTCTGAACCAGTTGCGCAGCATGCTGCCGGACGGGGTCGCGCTATGGGCCGGCGGAGCGGCCCTGCTGGGCAAGCAGGCCAGGCTGGATGGCGTGCGCGTCATCACGTCGCTACCGGATGCTGTGGCCGCACTCGGGGAGTGGCGCGCAGCGCATCAGAGCTGACCGCCGCGGCCTCCGGACGCTACAATGGCTGATTCGTCATCACAGCCCCACGACACGCATGCGTTACGCCGGCCCTGCCTTCGAAGCCAAGATCTGCGACCCGCAGCAGTTGCGCGAGCGCGCCGCGTCCCTGCCGCGGCCGCTGGTGTTCACCAACGGTTGTTTCGACATCCTGCATCGCGGCCATGTCACGTATCTGGCGCAGGCTCGCGCGCTCGGCGCGTCGATGGTGGTGGCGCTGAACACCGATGCTTCGGTCAGACGCCTGGGCAAGGGCGAGGATCGGCCGATGAACCCGCTGGAAGACCGTATCGCGGTGATGGCGGCGCTGGACTGCGTGGATCTGGTGACCTGGTTCGACGAGGACACGCCGCTCGCGCGGATCATCGAGGCACGACCCGAAGTTCTGGTGAAGGGCGGCGACTGGCGCTTGGAGCACATCGTCGGCGCGTCCGAAGTGATCGGCTGGGGGGGTTCGGTGCACTCGATCCCGTTCGAGCATGAACGCTCCACGACGCACCTGATCGAGCGCATTCGACGGCAGCGCGGCTGAGCGCGCCACAAGGCGCCGCCACGGCCGGCGAATCGACGACGGCCGGCACGCGGGACAGGCCCGCGTGCCGCATCAGCGGCCGGACGCCCTCACTCGGCGGTACGCTGCCACGCCGGTATCGTGAACGACTCGTCGAACTGAGGAAACGAACGATCGTGTTCCATCAGCAGGCGAAGAAGAGTCGAGGCGTTCTCCGGCGCGAACCCGGCACGCGCGCCCCCGCGCGAATCGCTCATCAGCTCGGTCAGCAGGACGCGGCACTCGGCCTTGCCCCACAACTCGTCGATCCGCCTCAGATGCGGATGCGTGGCGTACAGTCGGGTGGTGTCGGTGTTGGGCATGTTGGAGAGCTCACTGTGGAACTGTCAGGAACACAAGGACGAGAATATCCACCTTGCCGTCAGACGGGTCAAGTCGCACCCATGCCCGCTGGGCTCGATGCCGGTAGAATGGCGGCGATGACCATCACGACCGCCCCCGCTCCCGCCCTTCACATTCTGGACCACGTGTTCGGCTACACCGCCTTTCGGGGCGAGCAGCAGGCGATCGTCGAGCATGTGGCCGGCGGAGGCGATGCGCTGGTGCTGATGCCCACCGGCGGCGGGAAATCCCTGTGCTACCAGATCCCGGCCCTGCTGCGCGACGGCACCGCGATCGTCGTGTCGCCGCTCATCGCACTGATGCACGACCAGGTCAGCGCATTGGTCGAGGCGGGAGTGTCGGCCGCCTTCCTCAATTCCAGCCTGGACGCGGAAGCCGGCCGCGCGGTGGAAAGACGCCTGTTCGACGGTGATCTCGACCTCCTCTATGTCGCGCCCGAACGCCTGATGACGCCGCGCTTTCTGGATCAGCTCGATCACCTGCGCGACACCCGGCGCCTGGCGCTGTTCGCGATCGACGAGGCCCACTGCGTGTCGCAATGGGGTCATGACTTCCGGCCGGAATATCTGCAGCTATCCATCCTGCCCGAGCGCTATCCGGCGATTCCCCGCATCGCACTGACCGCCACCGCCGACCGGCAGACCCGCGAGGAGATCGCGGCGCGGCTGCGCCTGGACACGGCCCGGCGCTTCATCTCCAGTTTCGACCGACCGAACATCCGTTACACCATCGTCGAGAAGCACGATCCACGCCGCCAGTTGCTCGGTTTCATCCGAGAGGAATGCCTGGGCGACGCGGGCATCGTGTACTGCCTGTCGCGGCGCAAGGTCGAGGAGACGGCCGCGTGGCTGCAGGAGCAGGGCATCACGGCCCTGCCCTACCATGCCGGCATGCCGGTAGAGCAGCGCTCCGCGAACCAGATCCGCTTCCTGCGCGAGGATGGCATCGTGATGGTGGCGACGATCGCGTTCGGCATGGGCATCGACAAGCCGGACGTGCGCTTCGTCGCGCATCTGGACCTGCCGCGCTCGATCGAAGGCTATTACCAGGAGACCGGTCGGGCCGGCCGCGACGGCCTGCCCGCACAGGCGTGGATGACCTGGGGCGCACAGGACGTGGTTCAGCAGCGCCGCATGGTGGACGAGTCCGAGGCCGACGAGACCTTCAAGCGCCTCGCGCGCAACCGTCTGGACGTGCTGGTCGGACTGGTCGAGGCGACCGATTGCCGGCGTCAGCACCTGCTCGCCTATTTCGGTGAAGCCGCCACGCCCTGCGGCAACTGCGACAACTGCCTGCATCCGCCGCAGACCTGGGATGCGACCGAGGCGGCGCGCAAGGCGCTGTCATGCGTCTACCGCACCGGACAGCGCTATGGCGCCGGACACCTGATCGACGTGCTGCGCGGCGAGATGACCGACAAGGTGCGCGAACGCGGTCACGACACGATCAGCACCTTCGGCATCGGGGCGGAGCTTGACGAGAAGGGCTGGCGCACGGTCTTTCGTCAGCTCGTCGCACGCGAATTGCTCGCGGTCGATCATGAGCGTTACAACGCGTTGATGCTGACCGACCATGCCAGACCGCTGCTGCGCGGAGACGCGCGCTTTGACTTGCGCGTGGAAAGGGAACGGCCCCGCACCCGCGCGAAGCGGCGCAGCAGCGGAAGCCTGGATATTCCGGGCGGCATTCCGACGACGCTGTTCGATCGTCTGCGCGCGTGGCGGGCCGAACAGGCGAAGGAACGCAATGTGCCCGCCTACGTGATCTTTCACGATGCGACGCTGCGCGAGATTGCGATCGCGCGCCCGCGCAGCGTGGCCGATCTGGCCGTCATCAGCGGTATCGGCGACCGCAAGCTCGAGGCCTACGGCGAGGCGATCCTCGAGGTGGTCGCCCGCACCACGTAAGCCCGGATCAGTTGCAGGTCACAGCACCTTCAGCAATTCGACTTCGAACACCAGCGTCGCATTGGGCGGAATCACGCCGCCGGCACCACGCGCGCCGTAGCCGAGTTCGGGCGGAATCGTGAGCTTGCGCCGACCGCCTTCCTGCATGCCCTGCACCCCCTCGTCCCAGCCGCGGATCACATGGCCTGCCCCGAGAGGAAACTGGAACGGGTCGTTGCGATCCTTGCTCGAATCGAACTTGCGGCCGTCGGTCAGCCAGCCGGTGTAATGAACCGAGACCGTCTTGCCCTTCTCGGCCACGGCACCGTCGCCGGATGCCAGCTCTTCGAACACGAGGCCGCTGGGAAGGGTTTGCTGGGTCATGTGGAACCTCCTGAAAGTGCCGGCGCGGATCGCCGGCGTTGAAAGAAGCTTGTGCAGCGACGCAAAGCGCGTTCTTGCGGCTTGCGCTGCCCGATGGCCCGAATGTGTCATGCCTACGGCGTCCGGCGACCACTCCGGATCGACGGGCTTACCCGCGCTTACGGCGCTTTGCGAAGTTCTCGCGAAACTTCGCGATCTTCGGTGCGACGACGTACTGGCAGTAGGGCTGATCCGAATTCTTCGCGTAATAGTCGCGATGGTGGTCTTCGGCCGGCCAGAAGGTCTGCGCCCGCTCGACCCGGGTGACGATCGCCGACGGGAACACCCGCTGCTCCCCCATCTCCTCGATCAAGGCCAGCGCATCATGCAGTTGCGCATCGGTGGTCGGGAAAATCGCCGAGCGGTATTGGGTGCCGATGTCGTTGCCCTGGCGGTTCAGCGTGGTCGGATCGTGAATGACGAAGAAGATCTCGAGCAGATCGCGAAAGCTGATCCGCTCCGGATCGAATTCGATCCGCACGACTTCCGCGTGACCGGTTCCGCCCTCGCAGACTTCGTGATAAGTCGGGGATGCCACCTTGCCGCCACAGTAGCCTGGCTCTACCGACAGCACCCCTTCGACATCGACGAAAACCGCCTCCAGGCACCAGAAACACCCGCCGCCCAGGATCGCTGTTTCGATTCGAATGTCCGTCGTCAATCGGGTCATGCAATCACCTCCTGCTCGTGTTCGTGTGCGTTGAGACAACGACACGGGCACATCATTCCGCACTATCCGAACAGCGCGCGCAAACCCGCGCCCGGGTCCTCGACACGCATGAAGGCCTCGCCGACCAGGAAGGCATTCACGTCATGGGCACGCATCAGCGCGACGTCCCCGGGCCTCAGGATGCCGGATTCGGTCACGACGATGCGCTCTGCAGGGATCCGCTCGAGCAGGTCGAGGGTGGTCTGCAGGCTGACCTCGAAACTGCGCAGATCGCGGTTGTTGATGCCGAGCAAAGGCGTATCGAGCTCCAGCGCGAGCGACAGTTCCGCCGCATCATGCACTTCGACCAGAACCGCCATGCCCAATTGCTGCGCGATCGCCTCCATCTCCCGCATCTGCGCAAGGTCGAGCGCGGCGGCGATCAGCAGGATCGCATCCGCGCCCATCGCGCGGGCCTCATAGACCTGCCACGGATCGACCATGAAGTCCTTGCGCAATACCGGCAGCGCGCACGCCGCCCGCGCCGCCTCGAGATAATCGGCCGAGCCCTGGAAGAACTCGCGGTCGGTCAGCACCGACAGGCAGGCCGCGCCCGCCGCTTCATACGCGCGCGCGATCTCGGCGGGACGGAAATCGGCCCGGATGACGCCCCTGGACGGACTGGCCTTCTTGATCTCCGCGATGACGGCGGGCTGACCGTTCGCGATCCGGTCGCGAACGGCGGCGACGAAATCCCGCACGCGCGGTGCCGCAGCCGCATCGGCCTCGATCGACGTCCGCGGCCGCAGGACGAGCCCCGCCTCGACTTCCCGGTGCTTGACCGCGATGATTCGCTTCAGTATGTCGCTCATGTGGATCCCGACCAGAGTTCAGCCCGCCGTGCGGGTGAAGCGGACGAATTGGTCCAGTTTCGCTCGCGCAGCCCC
Organism: Denitraticella aggregata; assembly: GCF_048158365.1. Lineage (NCBI taxonomy): Bacteria > Pseudomonadati > Pseudomonadota > Betaproteobacteria > Rhodocyclales > Zoogloeaceae > Denitraticella > Denitraticella aggregata. The sequence continues at coordinate 204,718 of NZ_JBLLNL010000003.1, forward strand.
GCTTGCGATGAGTTCGCGGGCACGCCGGATGCCCTCGGCAATGGAATCGCACAGGTTGGCCGTGTATAGCGCCACGCCGGCATTCAGGATTACGATCTCGCGTGCCGGTCCGGGTTTGTTCTCCAGCGCACCGAGCAGCGTGTCCATGGATTCCTCGACGTTTTCCACGCGCAGATTGCGGCTGCCGGCCATGGCCAGGTCGAAGTCCTCCGGGTGGATCTCGTACTCGATAATCCTGCCATCCTTGAGTTCTCCGACCATCGTCGCCGCGCCGAGGCTGACCTCGTCCATGCCGTCCAGGCCGTAGACCACCAGCACGTGATTGGCACCGAGGCGCTCCATGACCCGCGCCTGGATGCCGACCAGGTCGGGATGGAACACGCCCATCAATGTGTTCGGCGCACCCGCCGGATTGGTCAACGGCCCGAGAATGTTGAAGAGGGTCCGGACACCCATCTCGCGCCGCACCGGTGCGACATTCTTCATTGCGCTGTGGTGATTGGGCGCGAACATGAATCCGATGCCGGTCGCCTCGATACAGTCGGCCACCTGCTGCGGCGACATCGCGAGGTTGACCCCGAGCGCCTCCAGCACGTCCGCACTGCCGCTCTTGGACGACACGCTGCGGTTGCCATGCTTGGCCACCCGCGCACCGGCCGCGGCTGCGACGAAGATCGTCGCGGTCGAGATGTTGAAGGTGTTGGCGCCGTCGCCGCCGGTTCCGACCACGTCCAGGAAGTGCTCATGCGGCGGCGGCACGGTCACCCGCATGGACAGCTCGCGCATCACCGTGGCCGCCGCGGCGATCTCGCCGATCGTCTCCTTCTTGACCCTCAGGCCGGTCAGAATCGCGGCCGTCATCACTGGGGACACCTCGCCGGCCATGATCTGACGCATCAGCGACAGCATCTCGTCATAGAAGATCTCGCGGTGGTCGATCGTGCGCTGCAGGGCTTCCTGTGCGGTAATGGACATGTTGGACGTTCCTGATTGACGTTTTTTACGATGAAATCGAGATGGCCTGACGCGCAGCGGACGGATGTGCGCCCGAGGACGCTCCGGCCACCGGGACCCGCGTCAGGCCGGCACCGGCTCCGAAAGGAAGTTGCGCAGCAGATCGTGCCCGCACTCGCTCATGATCGACTCCGGATGAAACTGCACCCCTTCGACCGCGAGCGTCCTGTGACGTACGCCCATGATCTCGCCATCCTCGGTCCAGGCGGTGATCGCAAGACACTCGGGCAGCGTCTCGCGTTCGATCGCGAGCGAATGGTAACGGGTGCACACCAATGGATCGGGCAGCCCCCTGAACACGCCTTCGCCCGAATGCCGGACCGGCGAGGTCTTGCCATGCATCAGGCGCTTGGCATGCACGATGCGACCGCCGAACGCGACACCGATGCTCTGATGTCCGAGACAGACGCCGAGGATCGGTATCTTGCCGGCGAAGGCCTCGATGGCCGGCACCGAGATCCCGGCCTGGGCCGGCGCACACGGGCCCGGCGAGATCACCAGCTGCGACGGACGCAGCGCAGCGATCTGCTCCAGCGTGATCTCGTCGTTGCGAAACACCTTGACCACCGCACCCAGTTCGCCGAGATACTGCACCAGGTTGTAGGTGAAGCTGTCGTAGTTGTCGATCATCAGCAGCATGGCCGCATTCCTCGCAGGGATTCGATAGGGGCGCGTGACACCGGGACGCGCCCGCACATGGCATTCGCGTCGCTCAGGCTGCCGGGGTATCCAGCCCGGACTCCGCCATCTCGGCGGCGCGCAGCATCGCGCGCGCCTTGCTGCGCGTCTCCTGCCATTCGGCATCGGGATCGGAGTCGGCGACGATGCCGGCACCCGCCTGAACGTGGATCTGCCCGTCCTTGAGCACCGCGGTGCGGATCGCGATCGCGAGATCCATGTCGCCATGAAAGCCGATGTAGCCCGCCGCCCCGGCATAGACGCCGCGCTTGACCGGTTCGAGTTCGTCGATGATCTCCATCGCACGCACTTTGGGGGCACCCGACACGGTGCCGGCCGGAAAAGCGGCGCGCAGCACCGCCAGTGCATTGAGCTCGTCCTTGAGCCGCCCCTCGACGTTCGACACGATGTGCATCACATGCGAGTAGCGCTCGACATTGAACTGCTCGGTAACCCGGACCGAGCCGATCTCGGACACGCGACCGGCATCATTGCGACCCAGATCGAGCAGTTGCAGGTGCTCGGCCCGTTCCTTCTCGTCGGCCAGCAAATCCTTTTCAAGGGCCTCGTCCTCGGCAGGGTTGCTGCCGCGCCGGCGCGTACCGGCGATCGGACGAACCGTCACCCGCTTGCCACCACCGTCGTCGTCGAGCCGCACCAGGATCTCGGGTGACGCGCCGACGACATGGAAGTCCTCGAAGTTGAAATAGAACATGTAGGGCGAGGGGTTCAGCGTACGGATCGCGCGGTACAGCGCCAGCGGGCTTGCCGCGTAGGGCTTGCTCATGCGCTGCGACAGCACCACCTGCATGATGTCGCCGTCGACGATGTACTGCTTGGCCTTCGCCACCGCATCCTTGAAGGCCGCTTCACCGAAGCTGGACACCGCCTCCTGCGGCGCAGCACACGTGTCCTGCGGAATCCGGACCGGCTCGCGCAGGCGGGCGAGCAGTTCACGCAAGCGCTTCTTCGCGCGCTTGAACGCACCCGGCACCTCCGGCTCGGCGTAGACGACCAGCGTCAGCTTGCCCGACAGGTTGTCGACGATCGCGATCTCCTCGGACAGCAGCAGCAGGATGTCCGGTGTGCCGAGTTCATCCGGCTTCTCGGTGCCGGCCAGTCGCGGTTCGATGTAGCGCACAGTGTCGTAGCCGAAACACCCGACCAACCCCCCCGCGAAACGCGGCAGACCGTCGCGCGGCGGCACCTTGATGCGCGCCATGAACTCGGCGACGTAGTTGAGCGGATCACCGTAGTCGCGCCGCTCGACCAGCCGGTTGCCGGTCAGCAGCAAGGCCGATCGACCATAGACCTCCAGGCGGGTCGAGGCAGCCAGACCGATCATCGAATAGCGGCCGAAACGCTCCCCACCCTGCACCGACTCGAGCAGGTAGCTCCACGGCTCGTTGGCCAGCTTCAGGTAGATCGAAAGGGGGGTATCGAGATCCGCGAACGTTTCCAGCGTCACCGGAATACGGTTGTATCCCTTGGCTGCAAGTTCGTTGAATTCCTGCTCAAGCATGGAGACTCCAGAAACATCGTTGGTTCTGTGTTGCGAGGACCGCGGGCGCTTTGTCCCGCGCAGCACGGCGCGTTATTGTCGGCCCGAGGGCCAACCACGCCAGCAGACCGGAGCGGCGCTGCCGGGCATGAAGTCCTTGCGAGAAACCCTGATTCCGTATGTCACGATGTCGAGCGGTGGCTGTCGTGGGTGAGCGATGAAGGATCAGCGCGGAGCGATCCGATCGAGCGCTTCGTAGGCGGTCGATAGTAGCCCATCGCATTCGATGGTGTCCACCGGCATGCCCTCGCTGTAACCATAGGTCACCAGCAACACCGGGACGCCGGCGCCGCGGGCCGCCAGCGCGTCATTGGCCGAGTCGCCGATCATCAGCGCCCGGTCGAGCGGAGTGCCGAGCAGTTTGCACGCATGGACCACCACGGCCGGATCCGGCTTCTTGACCGGCAGCGTGTCGCCGCTGACCACGACCGAGAAGTAACCGGCCAGGCCCATGCGCTCGATCAATGGCAGCGTGAAAGCCTCGGCCTTGTTGGTGACGCAGGCCAGGCGCAGATTGCGCGCCCGCATCGCATCCAGCGTATCGATGACTCCCGGGAAGACGGTCGAGCGGCTGCCGTTGACTTCGGCATAGTGATGGCGGAAACGGGCCACCGCATGTTCGATCTCCGCGTCGGACGCCTCGTAACCGTCGGTCAGGCAGCGGCGCACCAGATTCGGAATGCCCTTGCCGACGAAGGCGCGAATCTCGTCCAGCGTGCGCTGCGGCCGAGCGATATCGGCCAGCATGCTGTTCGCGGCTTCGGCCAGATCATTCACCGTGTCGAGCAGCGTGCCATCAAGATCGAACAGCACCGACTCGACCCGGAAGAGGTCCGAAGTCATTGCGCCACCGTCGCCAGTTCGGCACGCAGCGCCGCGATCACGCCATCGTAGCGGTTCGGGTCGTCCTCGCGGGCCGCACCGAACACCGCGGACCCCGCGACGAAGGTGTCGGCACCCGCGCGCGCGATCTCGGCGATGTTGTCGACCTTCACGCCGCCGTCTATCTCGAGCAGGATCCGCCGGCCGCTGCGCGCCTCGTAAGCATCGAGCTTGTGTCGCGCGGCGCGCAGCTTGTTCAGGGTCTCCGGGATGAACTTCTGGCCGCCGAATCCGGGGTTCACGCTCATCAGCAGCACGATGTCGAGCTTGTCGAGCACATGGTCGAGATAATGCAGCGGGGTCGCGGGGTTGAACACGAGTCCGGCCTGGCAGCCGGAATCACGGATCAGGCCCAGGCTGCGATCGACATGCTCGGACGCTTCGGGGTGAAAGGTGATCAGGTTGGCCCCCGCCTTCGCGAAGTCCGGGATGATCCGATCGACCGGCTTGACCATCAGATGCACATCGATCGGCGCACCCGTATGCGGACGGATCGCATCGCACACCAGCGGGCCGATGGTCAGGTTGGGTACGTAATGATTGTCCATCACGTCGAAATGGATCCAGTCGGCGCCAGCTGCGACGACATCGCGCACCTCCTCGCCCAGGCGGGCAAAGTCGGCAGAGAGCAGGCTTGGGGCTATGCGAAACATCGTCGTTTCCTTATGCATCGGTTTGACCGGATTGTACGCACAAAGCGTTCCGGGGCATCATGTACGAACCGAAGCGCTCAGCGCACACACACCCTTCTGACCTGCACCATGTCGGTCATGCCGGCCAGCACCTTCTCGATGCCATCCTGGCGCAGCGTGCGCATGCCCTCGCTCAGAGCCGTTTCCAGCAACTTGGCCGCGCGCGCGCGCTCCTGGATCTGTCGCCTCAGTTCGTTTGATCCGAGCATCAGCTCGTGCAGACCGACCCGCCCCTTGTAGCCTTCGACACACTCCGGACAGCCGACCGGCCGGTACAGCGTGAAACGCCCCTCGACGTCGGTGAAACGCGTCTTCCAGTCGGCCAGGATCTGGGCTTCGGCGGCCTTCTCGTCGGCCGCGAAGGCCGGGGTATGGTGCATGTCCTCGCAGTACTCGGACAGCAGGCGCTCGATCTCGTGCTGGTCGGGATGGTAGGCCTGCCGACACTTGGGGCACAGCCGCTTGGTGAGGCGTTGCGCCAGCACGCCGATCAACGCGTCTGCGAAGTTGAACGGGTCCATGCCCATGTCCAGCAGTCTCACGACCGACTCGGGCGCGCTGTTGGTATGCAAGGTCGAGAATACCAGGTGGCCGGTCAGCGACGCCTCGATGCCGATCGACACCGTCTCGGCATCGCGCATCTCGCCGACCATGATCACGTCAGGATCGGCACGCAGGAATGCACGCATCATCGTCGCGAAATCCAGTCCGGCCTTGCGATTGACCTGTACCTGGCGAAGACCCTTCTGCGTGATCTCGACCGGATCCTCGGCGGTCCAGATCTTGGTTTCAGGCGTGTTGATGTAGCCCAGGATGGAATGCAGCGTCGTGGTCTTGCCCGATCCGGTCGGACCGCAGACGAAGAAGATGCCCTGGGGCCGCGTGATGGTGCGCTTGATGCGCTCGAGGTTCTGCGGCGACAGCGCCAGCGCGTCAAGCGGCATCGGCTCGCCGGACGTGAGCAGGCGCAGCACCACGTCTTCCAGGCCACCGGCGGTCGGGACCGTGGCGACCCGCAGCTCGATGTCGAGCGGCGCGTATTTGCGGAACCTGATCTTGCCGTCCTGCGGCTTGCGCTTCTCCGAGATGTCCAGATCGCACATGATCTTGATCCGCGTCACCAGCGGATTGCGGTAGCTGGCCGGCACGTTGATATACGGCACCAGCGTGCCGTCCTTGCGGAAGCGGATCAGCGTCTTTTCCTTGCCCGGACGCGGCTCGATGTGGATGTCGGAGGCGCCCTGACGATAGGCGTCGATGATGATGCGATTCACGAGCTTGACCAGTTCGTTGTCGGCAGCGGCGTTGACGTCGTCGGCGATGGAGCCTTCCTGGTCGTCCTCGCCCATGTCCGAAAGCAGTTCCGACACCGATCCGGCGTCCAGGGCCGGCTCGAAGAACTGGTCCACGGTCTGCTTGAATTCCTCCCGGGTCGTAACCCGCATCTGCAGGCGACTCTTCGTAAACACGTTGTGTGCGACGCGTGACGACCGCACCTGTTCCGGATCGATCGTCAGGATGGTGATGCCGTCCGGGGTCTCCTCCAGGGGCAACCAGTGGTTTTGCTCGACGTAATCACGCTTGATGTTGCGCAACAGATCGACCTGCTTCAGACGATCCTGGCGGTAGGGCTCGTAGGGCACGTTGAAGTAGCGGGCCGCCGCCTCGCCGATCTCGGCCAGCGTCAACTTCAGCGAATCGACCAGGATGCTCTCGACCGTGACGCCGGTCTCGCGCGCGCGCCGTGTGGCCGCATCGAGTTCATTGGCGCTGATGCGCCCATCGGCCACCAGCGCGTCGAAGCGCGAACGCAGCATCGCCGGCGTCTGGCTCCGTTTCGAGAAGGCCACCGCAAGCGTCTGCGCGAGACCCAGCAGTCCTTCCTCCATCACGGGCAAAAACGGACCGCCGGTCTGGTTGTTGATCAGCTGCACCACGCCCTGCAAGCGCCCGCTGTCCGGGTCGATCAAGGGCGCGACCAGCATCTCGCGACATCGGAAGCCGGTCGCTTCGTCGAGGTCGCGCCGGAACCTGAGTTGCGGCGAAATCGCGTGCAGCTCGCCCTCATCGTAGACATCGGCGATGTTGAGCACTTGCCCCGAGAACGCGACATAACCGCCGACGCTGGTTTCGTCGATCGACAACTGGATGCCTTGCATCGATTCGAGACCGGTCTTGACCCGGGCGATGATCGCATCACCCGATTCGGCCATCGTGTAGATCGTCAGGCGGTCGGCCTCGAACAGGCGGCAGATCTCGCTCGAGAGCTCGAAGATGATGTCATCGATCAGGATCGCCGCATGGATCCGGGTGGTGATGGCCTGCAGGCCCTTGAAGAATGCCAGCCGGCGTGCGACGTCGCTTGTCGCGGACTTGACCTTGATCGCATCGTTCATCGAAGAATCCCAGGCTAGAGCGCGCTCATCACCGGACATGGCAACTCGCGCAAGCCCGATAGATTAGCGCAATCGATCCGGTTTGGGCATGCACATCCCGCGCCAAGGGGTTCAGAAGTCCAGCACCTCGCCCTGGATCAGCGCCCGAGGACGAAGGCGGCCGACCTGGGCGTCGATCTGGCTCATGATGAAATCATCGAGTCCCGGTTTCAGGTGGCTGATGTGCACGGTGGGCGAAACCACCAGTGCGTCGAGCATCGCCCGCAGCATGCTGGGGCACAGATGACGCGATGCGAGCGCGAGGCCATGCTGTTCGTCCGAGAACGCGGTTTCCACGATCAGGTGGCTCAGGTCGGACAAACCGTTTATCGCGGCGATCAGCTCGCGTGAATACGCGGTGTCGCCGGTGTACACCAGCTTGCCGGATCCGCTGTCGAGACAATAGCCGATCGCCGGCACCGTGTGATGCGCCGGCAATGCGGTGATCCGGCGGCTGCCCAGCCGCACGGTCTCGCCGATCCTGACCGGCTGGAAGCGCAGAAAGGGATGGCGTCGATCCGGAATCGCCGTGAAGTCCGGCCATACCAGCCAGTTGAACACATGGGAACGCAGAATCCGGATGGTTTCCTCGGTCGCATACACCGTGAGCGGCATGTTGCGCACTTCGCCGACCGAATCGACCATCAATGGGATCGACGTGATGTGATCCATGTGGGAATGCGTGACGAACACATGATCGACCCGGGCGAGTTGCTCGAACTCCAGGTCGCCCACACCGGTGCCGCAGTCGATGAGCACGTCCTCATCCACCAGAAACGAAGTCGTCCGTGTCCGGTTTCCGCCTATTCCGCCACTGCAGCCCAGCACTTTAAGCTTCATCTTCCCCGGTATCGCGCAGTGTCGACACGCACTTGAGGCGGGTGGACAGGGTTGGTTCGAGACGTCCAGAGCTTAGCACCAGCTCGAGCCTCGGCCGTGTGCACTAACTCACGCGACCGGATCAACCACGCATGTAAAAGGCCATCTTGACACCGGCAATGTCCAGAACGTCGTTATCCTGCAGCTGATGCGCCTGCGCATTCAGCGCCCGACCATTGACCAGCGGAAAACGCTCGCCTTCGACATGCGTGATGTAGTAACCGGCGGGCCTGCGGGTGATCACCGCCACCTGTTGCCCGGGCTTGCCGAGCGTGACCAGGGACTTGGACAGAACCAGTTCCCGCCCCGCGTTGGTTCCGCTGAGCACCTGGATCACGCCGACCCGTCCCCCCGCACCGGCTGCGTCGTCGTGCTGCACTGCCTGTCTGAGTTCCGGCGGAATGACCTGCGTATGGGTCGCCGAGGCGGACGGCGGGGGTGCCCTGCGAATCGGGAAATCGGAGTCCGGCGACACGGAGATCGCTTCGAGCGCTGCGGTGTCGGTGAAATCCGACGCGTGCGAGGTCTCCTGCGCCGCGTCCGCGATGAACTTGAGCCGATACTTGCCCAGCTCGACGACGTCGTTGGACTGAAGCACGTGTTTCTTGACCGGCTGTCCATTCACATAGGTGCCGTTGGTACTGTTCAGGTCCTCGAGGAAGGCGTCATCGAGAATGGTCGTGATCAACGCATGCTGGCCGCTGATCGCGAGATTGTCGATCTGGATGTCATTATTCGATTTGCGCCCGATCGAGATCCGTTCCTTGTCGAGCGGTATCTCCTTCAGAACGAGCCCGTCCATGCTGAGTATCAACTTCGGCATCGCGTTTCTTCCGTGTTGGCTGAACCACAAACCCGGCTCTAATCATACGATCATTCTAGCAAGCACGATCGACACATTGTCCCGGCCTCCATGTCGATTGGCCGCGTCGACGAGTCGGTCCGCGATCTGCTCGAGCGACGCGTCGGCCATCATAAGATCGGCGATCTGTCGATCCGACAGCATGTCGGTGAGGCCGTCGGAGCACAGCAGGAAGAGATCGCCGATCCGGGCCTCATGGGTCGCGATATCGATCTCCACCCTCGATGTCACGCCCAGACCCCGGGTCAACATGCCTTTTGCACCGGAGAGGCTCACGTCGTCGGCACGTACCAGACCCTCGTCCATGCGCTCCTGCAGCACCGTGTGGTCACGCGTCAGCTGACGCAGGAGGCCATCACGCAGACGGTACATACGCGAGTCACCGACATGCGCCACGATGACATCGGACGCGACGAAAATGGCCGCCACCACGGTGCTGCCCATCAGCGCGAGTTCGGCATCCTGCTGTCCGGCGCGATAGATCTCGGCATTGGCCGCGCGCACCGCATTCTTGAGGGCGAGGGACGCTTCGTCGGCGGACCAGTCCGGTCGATAGGCCGCTGCGAGCGATCGCTCCACCGCCTCGACGCCGATTCGCGCGGCGATGTCGCCCCCGCGGTAGCCCCCCATGCCATCGGCGAGAATCGCCCAGGCCTGGTCCAGCCCCAGGCCGATCACATCCTCGTTGCGCTCACGCAACCTGCCGATATCACTGCGGGCGACGATTTCGATGCGGTTCATGGGATCCCTGGATGTCCTCAGGCTGCGGACGGCTCAATACGGGAGCGGCTTGCCGGCGACGCCCCGCTCCCGGGCGCGTTCGAGCACGCTGGCCGCGAGCGCGATGTCCTGGACCGCCATGCCCTGAGATTCGAACAGCGTGATCTGCGCGGATCCGGTTCGCCCCGGACGGAGTCCTGCAACGATCTCACCGAGTTCCACCCAGCGACCCACATGGGTGCGGCCTTTCTCGAGCGAGGGCAACAGGTCGCCGGCCTCGCGGAGCGCCGTCTCGCGGGCATCGACGCAGATCAGGTCGGCCCGCTGGACCGCAGCCTCGGGCAACTCCTGACGCGCGAGGCTGTTCGAGCCTGCGGCCGTGACATGCATGCCGGGTGCTAGCCATTGCGCGTCGAACAGCGGCTTCGGCGATGTCGTGACGGTGATCACCACGTCCGAACCGCGCACGGTTTCCTCGGCGCTGGCGGCCGCCACGACCTCGCGGCCACTCGCAGCGCTCATGCGACGACAGAAATCGGCCACACGCTCCGAATTGCGCGCGAACACCTTGATCCGCTCCACCGGGCGCACTGCGCACAGCGCGAGCAACTGCCCTTCGGCCTGCCAGCCCGCCCCGAACATGCCGGCCACCCGCACATCCGGCCGCGCCAGCCATTTCGCAGCGACACCGCCGGCCGCACCGGTCCGGGTCATGCCAAGCCGGTCGGCCTCCAGCACCGCAACGGGGTCGCCATTATGCGCATCGAACAGGTGCACCCAGAAGCGCGCCTTTCCACCCGACGTCGTATAGACCTTGAAACCGGTCAGATTCACCGATGGCACCCCACCCTGCAGCATGTGCGTGATCGTGCCCGGTAGCCGCACCCGCTGGCGCGGATGGTCGATCGCATCGCCGCGGGCGTGCTCGGCCATGACGCGCTCGACGACATCGATCGTGCTCGGCATGTCGAGCAGGCCCGCCACATCCTGCTCGGTCAGGTAGATCGCCATTCGATTCTCCTCACTTGAGATGATCCCGTCACGATTTCCCAATTCGGGTCGTCGATCCCTGGATTCTAGCCCGGATCGACGGCGGCCGCGCGCGCGATCAAGCACGCCGACCGTATGCGGCTCACATCGAATCAGGTCGCCGGGCGAGCGACGCACGCACGGGTCAACGAAAAACGCCGGACGAACCGGCGTTTTTCGTGATTGAGCCCTGCCCGGATGGTCGCCTACAGCAGCGCCTTGAGCAGCTTGCCCATCTCGGACGGATCGCGCGTGACCGTAAAGCCGCACTCTTCCATGATCGCGAGCTTCGCATCGGCCGTATCGGCACCGCCGGAGATCAGCGCACCGGCGTGACCCATGCGTTTGCCGGCCGGCGCAGTGACGCCCGCGATGAAACCGACGATCGGCTTCTTCATGTTCTCCTTGCACCACATCGCGGCTTCGGCCTCGTCCGGACCGCCGATTTCGCCGATCATGATGACCGCATCGGTGTCCGGATCGTCGTTGAACAGTCTCATCACGTCGATATGCTTCAGCCCGTTGATCGGGTCACCGCCGATACCGACCGCCGAGGACTGGCCCAGACCGATCTCGGTCAGCTGCGCGACCGCTTCATAGGTGAGGGTACCGGAGCGCGACACCACGCCGATCCGGCCCTTGCGATGAATGTGGCCCGGCATGATGCCGATCTTGATTTCGTCCGGCGTGATGAGCCCCGGACAGTTCGGACCGAGCAACAGCGTTTCCTTGCCGCCGTTGGCAACCTTCTGCTTCATCTTGTTGCGCACCATCAGCATGTCGCGCACCGGGATCCCCTCGGTGATGCAGATCGCCAGGTCCAGGTCGGCCTCGCAGGCTTCCCAGATCGCGGCGGCGGCACCAGCCGGCGGCACGTAGATGACCGACACGGTGGCGCCCTGCGTCTCTTTCGCTTCCTTGACGCTGGCGTAGATCGGGATGCCCTCGAACTCCTCGCCGGCTTTCTTGGGATTCACGCCCGCGACGAAGCAGTTGGCGCCGTTTGCGTACTCGCGGCACTTGGATGTGTGGAACATGCCGGTCTTGCCGGTGATGCCCTGGGTGATGACCTTGGTGTCTTTATTGATCAGGATGGACATTCGGAACTCTCCTTAGTTGACCGCAGCAACGATCTTGGTTGCAGCTTCCGCCATGGAGTCGGCCGCGATGATCGGCAGGCCGGATTCCGCGAGTATCTTCTTGCCGATTTCCTCGTTGGTGCCCTTCATGCGCACGACCAGAGGAACGGAGAGATGAACCTCGCGTGCAGCGGTCACCACGCCAGCGGCAATGGTGTCACAACGCATGATGCCGCCGAAGATGTTGACCAGGATGCCCTTGACCTTGGGGTTCTTGAGCATGATCTTGAACGCTTCGGTGACCTTTTCGGCCGTCGCGCCGCCGCCGACATCGAGGAAGTTGGCCGGCTCGGCGCCGAACAGCTTGATCGTGTCCATCGTGGCCATTGCGAGACCGGCGCCATTGACCAGACAGCCGATGTTGCCATCGAGGCTGATGTAGGCGAGATCGTACTTGGAGGCTTCCAGTTCGTCGGCGTCTTCCTCGTCGAGGTCACGGTACTCGACGATTTCGGGATGACGGTAGAGCGAGTTGGAGTCGAAGTTGAACTTGGCGTCCAGCGCCTTGATGTTGCCGTTGCCTTCGAGAATCAGCGGATTGATCTCGGCCAGCGATGCGTCGGTTTCCATGTAGCAGGTGTAGAGCTTCTTCAGCGTATCGACCGCCTGCGCCTGGGACGCTGCCGGTACGCCGATACCCTGCGCGAGCTCGGTCGCCTGCGCGTCGGTCAGGCCGACCAGGGGGTCGACGAACACCTTGATGATCTTCTCGGGCGTGTTGTGCGCGACTTCCTCGATGTCCATGCCGCCTTCGGAGGACGCCATCATCGCGACCTTCTGCGTGGCGCGGTCGGTCAGCGCGGCAACGTAGTATTCATGCTTGATGTCGGCGCCTTCCTCGATCAGCAGACGGCGAACCAGCTGTCCTTCCGGCCCGGTCTGATGCGTCACGAGTTGCATGCCGAGAATCTCGCCTGCGCGCGCCTGAACCTCGTGCGGCGATTTCGCGATTTTCACGCCACCGCCCTTGCCGCGGCCACCGGCGTGAATCTGGGCTTTCACGACCCAGATGTTGCCGCCCAGTTCCTCGGCCGCCTTGACCGCTTCGTCGACGCTGAAGCATGCCTTGCCCTTCGGCGTCACGACACCGAACTTCCTCAGTATTTCTTTTGCCTGATACTCATGAATCTTCATGATTGCCCTTCGATCGAAGTTGCAGTGCGTTCATGCGCTGCAAACAGGTTGATGGGACGCTTCGGGTTTCCCGACGGCGGATGACGTCTCCCTATCCCCAACGCCCGCCGTCACCGATCGACGCGAATCGACCGGCTCCGTCTCATGACTCGCCCCCGTAACGGAGGCTATGGCCTCAAGAACGGCTGATTATAACCGGAATATCGCAGTGCAAAATCAATCGCGCCATGCCGCGCCCGGGGCTGGCGCTCAGTCCAGGCCTTCACTGCCCCTGTACCAGCGCGGGTAGTAACGCTTTACTGCCGATGCGGTGGTTTCCAGCGCATGACAGCGATCGAGCTGGAACGGCTTCTCACCCGAGTCGTCGTTTTCGCGCCGGAAGGTTGCGAAGGTCTGGATCGCCGCGGTCGGAAGACTCAGCAGCAGTTCGGTCACATGGGAGCAACCGCGCACGTCGCGGAACATCTCGGCCACCGTGCGCCGGAAACCCCGCACCAGGTTCAGTCCGACCAGCTGGGCGTAGGCCGGACCTATGGTGTCGCAATACCCAGGATAAGGGACCCATTCCGACGTGGCCTCGGCATGAACGATGGTGAACTCGTTATCCAGCGTGACGCGCACCCACATGCGGTGCACCGGATCACCGGCGTGTCGCACGCCCGAGGCAAGCGGATAATCGGCATCCTTGACATCCTCGAGCATCGCATCCAGCTCGAGCAGCCCGTCTTCGCGGAGATATCCGTCGATCACGATTCGACGGCGATGCGCCCTTCGACGGGGCGTTTGAGGCGTGGGTAAAGGCATTGGAATGCGTACGGTAACGTATGGACCAGCGCAATGATACCTGTAAACCCGTCGGACAAAACCGAGGACGACCACCTCCGGCACTGATTCCTAGGAGGCTGTCGGACTTGAGCGATCGTCACGAGCCGGGTGGGAAAGCGAGGACAGATCTGGTCGATTTTGAGGCGCATAGTGGTTCTATGCAACGAAAAATCGGGCAGATATGGACCGATTCTCCCACCGGCGCAGTAGATCAGCCTCAAGTCCGACAGCCTCCTAGGCCCCGCCGGGACGCGCGGACGCGCGGTCAACACATCGACCCGAGCCGATGAAGCTGGCATCTGGGACCACGCGTGTCATATGCATCGCATCCATGATGACGAATTTATTTACAATGTCGGACATTTCGATCGGTACCGACCTTCAATGACGACTCATCCCGGCGAGCAAGACGCGCGAATGAAACGATTCGAACCGAAAGTCCTGGCGATGCTGCTCGCGGGCTTTTCCCTGGCACTGACGGTGGGCGACGCAAGCGCGGCCCGGCTGGGGGACCTGACCACACTGTCTGCAACAGGTCAGGCCCTCAGAGTGGAGATCGCCTCGCCGGAGAGCACCGCGGATCGCGTCGCAGCGTGTATCCGGGTTGCAGCGCCAGCGACATCGACGGACGGTATTCCGTTCGTCCGCGCGGCGACCGTTTCGCTGACGGGGCGGGGGTCCGGCGCGCGCATCGTCGTGACGCACCCCGAAGCGGTATTCGAGCCGATCCTGAAGCTCGTGCTGCAGGATATGTGCGAAGCACGCATGACGAAAGAATATACACTGCTGCTGCCGGGGCCGGTCGAACTGGCGACGCCGGTCGCGGTGGCGTCGCCACAGCCACGACCGGCGTCGCCTCGGCCAGCCCGTGCGCCGGCCCCCGCCGCACCACGGGCGACGCAGACCTGGACGACGGTTGCAGGCGAGTCGGTGGCCTCCATCGCCCAGGCGATGTACCCGAGGGACGCGGGCGCGCGCAACGCATTCATTGCCGGCGTGCGTCAGGCCAATCCGGGGTTGACCGGCGACACGCCCACCGCCCCGCTTCCGCCGGGCACGGCACTGAACATACCCAGCCTCGCCCGCGTCGCGGCCGCGTCCACCGAGCCGCGCGCGCGCGCCACGCCGCGCCCGGCGGCGGCGCGCCCGACCACAGCCGCGCCGCAACCGCGGGAAGCATCTGCGCCCCCGGCGCCGTCCGTGCCGCCGACCGCCGCTTCGGTCGCCGAGCCGCCTGCTCCGGTATCGCCCGCCGACCGGCTCGTGCTGCAACAGGACGCCGACCGGGAGACGCGCTCGAGCGACGAAGCCCTGTCCCAGGCCACTGCCGACGAGTTGCTGGCGCGCGAGGACGTGCTGGTTTCGGCGATAGACCGCACCATCAATTCGCAACTCGAAATGCTCGAGCGCCTGCGACGACTGGAGGAGATCCAGACCGCATTGCGCGACCAGCTTCAGATGGCCGAGGCTCCGTTGGCGCAGTTGGCGACCAGTGCGCCGGGAACGCCGTCAGCGAGCATGCCGAACGACGTACCCGAAGACCGTATTCCCGAACGGGAGACCTCGCCCGCCGCCCAGCAATGGCCCGAATGGTGGAAACCGGCAGCAGGCGCACTCGCGGTCGCCCTGCTGTTGCTCCTGCTGCTGCGTCGGCGTGAGTCGGACAGCGCCCCGCTTTCCGGCGCAACTGCGCGTCGCGTGGCCCCGACCACCGAGTGGCTGTCCGAGGTGCCCACGCGCGCTGGACAGTACACCGGGCGAGAGACCCCTGCCCAGGCGGAGACGCCCCCTTCGGTCCACAACGCGGCGCTCGAGTGGGAGGCGGATGCCCGTCGCGCCGGAATCGTCACAGACGAAGCCACGGCAGTCCCGGCTCTGTCGCAGGAGGACGAAGTCGTCGAGGAGCACGAGTCGGCGGTGGAACTGGCCGACATCATGGTGAGTTTCGGGCGCCTGCGTGGCGCGGCCGACACGTTGGCCGAATTCATTCGCGCGAATCCGAAACAGGCGCTGTCGCCATGGCTGAAGCTGATGGACATCTACCGCGCAGCCGGCATGAAACCCGAATTCGATACGCTGGCTCGACAGCTGAACATGACCTTTAACGTGAAGGCGGTCACCTGGGAGAATTTCGAGGCGTCCCGCAAGGACGACGGTGGTCTCGAGGCGATGCCGCACATCCTGGACAAGGTTCTGCAGTTCTGGGGCAGCCGGGAATGTCAGGCCTATCTCGAGACCATCGTGCGCGACAACCGGGGGGGCACCCGCCAGGGCTTCGGCCTTTCAGTCATCGATGACATCGTGGTGCTGGCCTCCATACTCGAAGAGCATCTCGGCCGCTACCGCCCGACTTCCCCCTGACACGACGCAGCTCAAAGCCGGCCATGCCGGCGAACGTGCCGCCCCAGCGGTGCGCCAGCCCTCAGACGGGGTTGTCGAGGTCGATGAAATCGGCCTCGAGGTTCAGCACCTGCCGAAGATGTTCCGCCAACGCTCGCACGCCGTATCGCTCGGTCGCGTGATGTCCGGCCGCAATGTAGGCCACACCCGACTCACGCGCCAGATGCACCGTCTGCTCGGAAATCTCCCCGGACACATAAAGATCCGCACCGGCCGCGATCGCGTGCTCGAAGTAGCCCTGCGCACCGCCGGTGCACCAGGCCACCCGACCGACCTTTCGATCACCGTTGCCGATCAGCATCGGTTTGCGCTCGAGCACCGTCTCGAGGCGGTCCGCCACGCCGGCGGCCACTTGGGGCTGAACTGGGCGTCCGATCCAGCCCAGACTCTGATCACCGAATCGCCCGTCGACGGACCAGTTCATCAGCTTGCCCAGTTGCGCGTTGTTGCCCAGATCCGGATGCGCATCGAGCGGCAAATGGTACGCGAACAGGCTGACATCGGCCTTGAGCAACGCGGCCAGACGACGCTTGCGAATGCCTGTGATGCGACCATCCTCGCCTCGCCAGAAATAGCCGTGGTGCACGAGCAGCGCGTCATACCCGCCCTCGACCGCCCGATCCACGAGCGCCTGACTCGCGGTGACGCCGCACAGGATGCGACGCACCACAGCGCGGCCTTCCACTTGCAGACCGTTTGGGCAATAATCCTTGAAAATGGTGACGTCCAGCAGCGTGTCCAGATGTTCGCGCAAACTATCGAGTTGCATTAGTCGCCCTTCCCTTTCGGTTGAAACCAGCGCTTTGCGGGTATCGGCGCTGCGATCGCCCGATGTTACTACGCGAGCATCGCGCATCGTGCCAGAAGCCATGACGCAAACACTTCCCCGATCACCCTCATTTCGAGAACGCTGACGCCGATGCGCCAATTGTGGCTCGTTTTTGCCCAGACCGTGACCGTTGCCGTCGCCGCGCTGTTCGTGGTCACCACGCTCAAGCCGGACTGGATCGGCACCCGGTCGTTTCCGATGCAACCGGCAACGGTGACCATCGTCCAGGCACCCGAGCGCCTCACCGTGGCCGCGGCTCCGGGATCGTATGCGGAGGCTGCAGGTCGCTCCATGCATGCGGTCGTCCATATCTTCACCAGTCGCGACACGCTGACGGCGGGGCCCCCGCTTCGCGACGATCCGTTGTCCCGGCATTTTTTCGGTGACCGGGACGAGGGGGGCCAGCAGGCGCCGTCCGGCCGGGGATCCGGCGTCATCGTCAGTCCGGACGGACTCGTGCTGACCAACAATCATGTCATCGATGCGGCCGACGGAATCGAGATCGCACTGAACGACGGACGCAAATATCCGGCACGCTTGATCGGTCGCGACCCCGAAACCGACCTTGCCGTTCTGCGCCTGCAGGGCGCCGCCGAACTGCCTTTCATAACGTTCTCGTCCCCGGAGTCGCTACAGGTCGGCGATGTCGTGCTCGCGATCGGCAACCCGTTCGGCGTCGGTCAGACCGTGACGATGGGCATCGTGTCCGCACTCGGTCGGACACGGCTCGGCATCAGCACCTTCGAGAACTACATTCAGACCGATGCCGCGATCAATCCGGGTAACTCCGGCGGCGCACTGGTCGACGCCAACGGAAACCTGGTCGGTATCAATACCGCGATCTACTCGAGCACCGGCGGCTCGCTGGGCATCGGCTTTGCGATTCCGGTATCGCTCGCCAGCAAGGTCCTCGAACAGATCGTGGCGAGCGGCGAGGTCACGCGCGGCTGGGTAGGGGTCGAGATACAGGAGATCACGCGGGATCTCGCGCTGTCCTTCGGCCTGAAAAACACCGCTGGCGCTTTGATCTCCGGCGTGCTGCGGGGCAGCCCCGCCGAAAAGGCGGGAATCCGCCCCGGCGACATAGTGGTCGAACTCGATGGCCGCGCGGTCATCGGCGCACGCGAAATGCTGGAGATGGTGGCGGAACTCGCACCCGGCCAGAGGACGCCATTCAAGCTTCGCCGTTCAGGTGGAGAGGTCGAGGTGGCGGTCGGAATCGGACGCCGCCCGACCCCGTCCGCCAACCGGCGGCCCTGATTACTTCGGACCCTGTTCCGCTTCCTCGATCCGATCCAGTTCCTTGTCCAGATCCTCTTCGCTCGGCGTTGTGTAGACCTCGTCCTTATCGGTGGCGGATTTCGGTTTCGACAACATTCTCGCAAGGATGATGCCGACCTCGTACAGCACGATCATCGGCACCGCGAGCATGAACTGCGAGATCACGTCGGGCGGCGTAATGATTGCGGCGATGATGAAGGCACCGACGATCACGTAAGGGCGGGCGTCCTTGAGCTTTTCCACGCTCACCACACCGGCCTTGACCAGCAGAATCACCGCGACCGGCACCTCGAAGGTGATGCCGAACGCGATGAACAGCGTCATCACGAAGGACAGGTACTGCTCGATGTCAGGCGCCGGGACGATGCTCTTTGGCGCGAACTCGGCGATGAACCTGAACACCGTGCCGAACACGAAGAAATAGCAGAACGCCATGCCAGCCAGGAACAGCAGCGTGCTGCCCAGCACCAGCGGCAGGCCGACCCGCTTTTCGTGCGAATAGAGGCCCGGCGCGATGAAAGACCACGCCTGATAGAGAACTACGGGTAGTGCCAGAAGGAAGGACACCAGCAGTGTGACCTTGACCGGCACGAAGAACGGCGTCACGACGCCGGTCGCGATCATGTTCGTGCCCTCGGGCAGCGTGTTCATCATCGGTAGCGCGAGGATGTCGTAGATGTCCCCGGCCCACGGCATCAAGACGACGAAGAACACCAGGATCACGACGACCGCGCGCAGCACGCGGTCGCGCAATTCGACCAGATGCGAGATGAAGGTTTCCTGCACGGTGCTCATGATCGGTCGACCGTCTGCTTGCGCTTGGCCGATGCATCCAGACCGAGTTCGAGTTGCGGCCCGCCGCCACCGGCATCCGTCGCATCCTGCGGTCCTCCCCCTGAGGCGTCTAGCGACTTGCCATGGGTGTCCGGCATCGGCGGGGACGAGTCATGCGCGAGTGCGCCGGTGACCGCACCGGAAGCCGGCCTGACCGGGGAGGTGTTGTGCTGCCCGATCGCAAGATCCTTTTCGAGCCCCGCCGCCGTCTTTCCGATGTCGCCCTCGACCTTGCTCATCTGGCTACGGACCGAGGTCTCGAGATCGCGCGCCTGCTCCTCGACCTGCTTCTGAAGCTTCTTGAGATCCTCCAACTGCATTTCACGGGTGATGTCGGACTTGACGTCGGAAACATAGCGCTGCAGACGGCCGAGCAGATGTCCGGCAGTCCGCGCCACCTTGGGCAGGCGCTCCGGTCCGACGACGATCAGCGCCACCAGCGCCACCAGCATGAGTTCCGTGAAACCGAAATCGAACATTTAGGAAACCATCAAAGCAGAGGGGCGCCCTACCGCCGCCCCTCGATCCATCGTTCTGAAACCCGGACTGTCGCGTCAGGAACTGACCTTGTCGGATTTTTCCCGGACTTCGGCATCGATCGTCTTCTCGCTGGCCAGCTTTTTCTTTTCGGCGTCGGCGTCGGCATCCGCTTCCTTGATGCCTTCCTTGAACCCCTTGACCGCACCGCCGAGGTCCTGGCCGATGTTGCGCAGCTTCTTCGTTCCGAACACCAGCATGACGATCAGCAGCACGACCAGCCAGTGCCAGATACTGAATGAACCCATTGGTTTCTCCTTATCTCTTCAACATGGCAGGAAGTACCTCCGTGCCACCGAGAACATGAACGTGCAGATGATACACCTCCTGGCGCCCCACCCGACCCGTGTTGATTATGGTCCGAAAGCCCTCGGTGCATCCTTGTTCCCGGGCAAGTTTTCCGACCATCGTCATCAACTTCCCGAGCAGCGGTGAGTCCTCCGCCTGCACATCGGCCATCGACGGAATATGGCGCTTCGGGATTACGAGAAAATGAACCGGGGCGACCGGATGGATATCATGGAAGGCGACGATGTCGTCGTCCTCATGGATCTTATTGGACGGAATCTCCCCCGAGCCGATCTTGCAGAAGATGCAATCACCCATGTCGATCTCCCTTTGACGCACGCGCTTTCTTCTCGTCTATGCCTGAGACCCCTTCCCGACGCCGGAATTCGGCCAGCACGTCATCCACGGACAATCCGTGATGGGCGAGCAACACCATGGAGTGGAACCACAGATCGGTGACCTCCCATACGACATGCAGCAGGTCACCGTCCTTGGAGGCCATGATGGTTTCCGCGGCCTCTTCCGCGATCTTCTTGCAGATCGCGTCGGTGCCCTTCGCGTACAGGCTAGATACATACGACGCATCCGGATCGGCGGCCTTGCGTTCGGCCAGCGTTGCGGAGACGCGGTGCAATACTTCGATATCGATCATTTGTATATGTCCTCGGGTGCTTTCAAAATCGGATCGACGGCTTCCCACGCGCCATCGGCGAGGTATCGCTGGAAGAAACAGCTGTGCCGCCCGGTGTGGCAGGCGATGCCACCTACCTGCTCGACCTTGAGCAGGATCACGTCGTTGTCGCAGTCGATGCGCATCTCGACGACTTTCTGGATGTGACCGGATTCCTCGCCCTTGTGCCAGAGCTTGCGGCGCGAGCGCGACCAATAGACTGCCTGCCCGAGCTCTGCGGTGCGCTCCAGCGCCTCGCGGTTCATCCATGCGAACATCAACACGTCGCCGGTGCCCGCCTCCTGGGCGATCACCGGCACCAGGCCCTGGTCGTCCCATCTGACCTCGTTCAGCCAGCTCGAGCGTCTTACGATCGTCACAGCCTCACCTCGATGCCACGCGAGCGCATCAGTTCCTTGGCTTCGCGAACCGTATGCTGCCCAAAATGAAAGATGCTGGCGGCCAGCACGGCATCGGCATGCCCGTCCGAGACGCCTTCGGCCAGGTGTTCGAGCGAGCCGACGCCGCCACTGGCGATCACCGGCACCGAAACCGCATCGGACACGGCGCGGGTCAGGCCGAGATCGAACCCGCTCTTCGTTCCGTCCCGATCCATGCTGGTCAGCAGGATCTCGCCTGCGCCCAGGCATACCACCTTGCGGGCCCATTCGATTGCATCGAGTCCCGTGTTGTTGCGCCCGCCATGGGTGAAGACCTCCCACTTGCCGGGCCCGGTCTGCTTTGCGTCGATCGCGACCACGATGCACTGGCTGCCGACCTTGCCGGCCGCATCGGCCACCACCTGGGGATTGTTGACCGCTGCAGTGTTGATGCTGACCTTGTCGGCACCTGCATTCAGCAGGCGGCGCACATCCTCGACGGTACGCACGCCACCGCCGACCGTGAGTGGAATGAAGACCTGGTCGGCGACCTGTTCGACCACGTGCAGGATGATTTCACGGGCATCGGAACTGGCGGTGATGTCGAGGAAGGTGAGCTCGTCCGCGCCCTGTTCGTCATATCTTCGCGCAATCTCGACCGGGTCTCCGGCATCCCGCAGCGAGACGAAGTTCACACCCTTGACGACACGCCCGGCGTTGACATCGAGACAGGGGATGATGCGCTTGGCCAGCATCAGCGGGGACCGCCGCCCAGTTCGTCCGCACGCGCCTGGGCACGTGCGAAATCGAGGGTGCCCTCGTAGATGGCGCGACCCGTGATCGCGCCCATCACGCCTTCGCCCTCTACCGCGCACAGGGCATCGATATCCGCGAGTGTGGCGATGCCGCCACTGGCGATGACCGGAATGCGCAGCGCGCGGGCCAGTCGCACCGTCGCGTCGATGTTCACCCCGGAAAGCATGCCGTCGCGTCCGATGTCCGTATAGACGATCGCTTCGACCCCATAATCCTCGTACTTCCTGGCCAGATCGATGACGTCATGGCCGGTCATCTTGGACCAGCCGTCGGTGGCGACCTTGCCCTCCTTCGCATCCAGTCCGACGATGACATGTCCCGGGAAAGCGCTGCACGCATCATGCAGAAAGCCCGGGTTCTTGACCGCTGCCGTCCCGATGATCACATAGGTGATGCCGTTGTCGAGATAGGCTTCGATCGTGTCCAGATCGCGGATGCCGCCGCCGAGCTGCACCGGAATATCGTCACCGACCTCTTCGACGATGGCACGTATCGCAGCCTGGTTCTTGGGCTTGCCCGCAAATGCGCCATTCAGATCGACCAGGTGCAGTCGCCTCGCCCCCTGATCGATCCAGCGCCGCGCCATCGCACCGGGGTCTTCCGAGAAGACGGTCGCGTCGTCCATTTCGCCTTGCTTCAGGCGAACACAATGACCGTCCTTGAGGTCGATGGCAGGAATAAGCAGCATAGGGAAGAGAGTCTGAGGAGTTGATCGGATCAAACGGAGAACGGCGCCGTCACGGCACCCAGCGAACGA
Organism: Denitraticella aggregata; assembly: GCF_048158365.1. Classification (NCBI taxonomy): domain Bacteria; kingdom Pseudomonadati; phylum Pseudomonadota; class Betaproteobacteria; order Rhodocyclales; family Zoogloeaceae; genus Denitraticella; species Denitraticella aggregata. The sequence continues at coordinate 227,360 of NZ_JBLLNL010000003.1, forward strand.
AGTTGGCCAGTAGCTGCAGTCCGGCCTTCGCGCTCTTTTCGGGGTGAAACTGGACCGCAAAGATATTATCCCTTGCCACTGCGCTGGTAAACCGCGAGCCGTATTCGGTTTCGGACGCAATCAGCGCGGCTTCGGCCGGCGCGACATGGTAGCTATGCACGAAATAGAAGCGCTCGCCATCCGGAATCGCGTCCCACAATGGGTGCGGACGCGTCCGATACACCTGGTTCCAGCCCATGTGAGGCACCTTGAGGTGACCGCCGTCGGCAGTGGGCATGCTCTCCGCGGCCGGAAAGCGCACCACCTCGCCCGGCAGGATGCCCAGGCCCGGCACGTCGCCTTCCGCGCTATGGTCGAAGAGCATCTGCTGGCCGATGCAGATGCCCAGAAACGGTTTGTTGCGGGCCGCGTCGAGCACGGCCCGCCGAACCCCGCGCTCATCGAGCTGACGCATGCAGTCCGGCATCGCGCCCTGACCGGGAAACACCACCCGCGCGGCTGCCGCGACCACGCCGGGATCCGACGTGACGACGACATTCAGCCCGGGGGCGACATGTTCGATGGCTTTCGACACCGAACGCAGATTGCCCATTCCGTAGTCGATAATGGCCACATCAGTCATGGCGTTTCACTTGATTGGAGTCGCTGGAAAGGCGGGTCCGGCGGCGCGCACCGGATCAGAGCGCGCCCTTGGTCGAAGGCACGGCCCCGGCTGCCCGCTCGTCGCGCTCGGCCGCCATGCGCAGTGCACGCCCGAAGGCCTTGAAGATGGTTTCGCACTGATGGTGAGCGTTGTCGCCGCGCAGATTGTCTATGTGCAGCGTCACGCCGGCGTGATTCACGAAACCCTGGAAAAATTCGCGCGCCAGATCAACGTCGAAGTCACCGATGCGCGCGCGCGTGTAGTCGACGAAGTAGTGCAGGCCCGGACGACCCGAGAAATCGACCACGACCCGCGACAAGGCCTCGTCGAGCGGCACATAAGCATGGCCGTAACGGCGAATGCCGCGCTTGTCGCCGAGCGCCTTGGCGAAGGCCTGACCGAGCGTGATGCCGACGTCCTCGACGGTATGATGATCGTCGATATGGGTGTCGCCGCTCGCACTGACGTCGAGGTCGATCGCGCCATGGCGCGAGATCTGGTCCAGCATGTGGTCGAAGAACGGCACGCCGGTCGCGAGGCAGGACTTGCCGCTGCCGTCGAGATCGATCTTGACCGTGATGCGGGTTTCCAACGTGTCCCGACTGACTTCTGACTGCCGCATGAGATTCCGGATGAGCTACGCTTGCGTTGATGGGGGTCTTCGTCCGACATGATAACATCGGCGGGTGTTTCGGCCACACTCCGGACGGTCACGCACGCCCCGGGCGTCCTGTGCCGCGCGAGCTCCGAACGCACGATCCGATCCTGACCCAATGGCGATCCAACACGATGAGCCGATACTGGAGCCCCCTCGTACGCGGGCTGACACCATATGTGCCGGGCGAGCAGCCCAAACTGGACCGGCTGGTCAAGCTCAATACCAACGAACATCCGTTCGGTCCGTCGCCCCGCGCGCTCGACGCGATTCGCGCCGAGACTTCTGATGTGCTGAGGCTGTACCCGGATCCGAATGCGGATCGCCTCAAGCGGGCGCTCGCGGCGCGTTTCAAGGTGGAACCGGACCAGGTATTCGTCGGCAACGGATCGGACGAAGTGCTGGCCCACACCTTCCTGGGCCTGCTGAACCAGGACCGTCCGCTGCGGTTTCCGGACATCACCTACAGCTTCTATCCGGCCTACTGCCGCCTGTATGGCATCCGGTTCGAGACGCGCGCGCTCGACGAGCACTACCGGATCGTGCCGGAAGACTATCTGCCCGAACGTGACGGGCCCGCCGGCGGCATCATCTTCGCGAATCCGAATGCGCCGACCGGCCGATTCATGCCGCTTCACGATGTGGCGCGCATCGTGGCCGGCAATCCTGACTGCGTCGTGGTCGTCGACGAGGCCTATGTGGATTTCGGTGGCGACAGCGCGATCGCACTGGTGGACCGTCACCCGAATCTGCTGGTGGTGCACACCTTCTCGAAATCGCGCTCACTCGCCGGCCTGCGGGTCGGTTACGCGATCGGGCAGCGCGATCTGATCGAGGCGCTCGAGCGCGTGAAGAACAGCTTCAACTCCTATCCGCTCGATCGGCTCGCGATCGCCGGCGCGGTCGCGTCGGTCGAGGATGAGGCCCACTTCACCGAGAGTTGTCGCAAAGTGATCGCGCTGCGCGAGGAACTGACCCGCAAGCTGTCGGCCCTCGGCTTCGACGTACTGCCCTCGGTCGCGAATTTCGTCTTCGCGCGTCACCCCGCCCATGCCGGCGATGCGCTGGCGCAGGCCTTGCGCGAGCGCTCGGTCATCGTGCGACATTTCGCCAAGCCGCGGATCGATCAATTCCTGCGCATTACGGTCGGAACCGAAGCACAGTGTCAGGCCCTGATCGACGCGCTCACCGACATTATGGACCGCTGACGCGGCCCGACAGGCCACGCCGGGCCCGCCGCGCTGACATGCCGCACACCCTCGTGGGAGGGCGAGCGGTCCAGCAAACCTGATGCGGCGCGCTGGAAGGGGGCGGGCGCCCCCTATCAGTTGCGTAACCGCATCTCCGCCGAGCGCGCATGCGCCTGCAGGCCCTCGCCATGCGCGAGCACCGAGGCGACCCGCCCCAGCGTCTGCGCGCCGGCCTCCGAGATATGCACGATGCTGGTGCGTTTCTGGAAGTCATACACGCCGAGTGGCGACGAAAATCGGGCGCTGCGCATCGTCGGCAACACATGATTGGGCCCGGCACAGTAGTCGCCCAGCGCCTCGACCGACCAGTGACCGACGAAGATCGCGCCGGCGTGGCGGATGTGGTCGACCCACCGCTCGGCATCCTCGATCGCGAGCTCGAGGTGCTCCGGCGCGATCCGGTTGGCGAGCGCACATGCCCGCTCCAGACTTTCGACATGGATCAACGCACCTCGGTGGGTCAGCGACGCGGCGATCGTCTCGCGCCGCGGCATCGTCGGCAACAGGCGCGCAATGCTGCTGGCCACCGCGTCGATGAAATCGCGATCGGTGCTCAGCAGAATCGATTGCGCGAGTTCGTCGTGCTCGGCCTGCGCGAACAGGTCCATCGCGACCCAGTCGGGGTCACCGCTGCCATCCGAGATGATCAGCACTTCGGAGGGACCCGCGACCATGTCGATGCCGACCGTGCCGAACACCCGGCGCTTGGCCTCGGCGACGTAGGCGTTGCCCGGGCCGACGATCTTGTCGACCTGCGGCAGCGTCTGCGTGCCATAGGCGAGCGCGGCGACCGCCTGCGCCCCACCTATCGTGAACACGCGGTCGACGCCAGTGATCGCCGCGGCCGCAAGCACCAGCGGACTGCGTTCGCCGCGCGGCGTGGGCACGACCATGATCAGTTCCTGGACCCCCGCCACCTTGGCTGGGATCGCATTCATCAGCACCGAACTCGGGTAGGAAGCCCGCCCGCCCGGGACGTACAGCCCGACCCGATCGAGCGGCGTGACCTTCTGGCCGAGGCGCGAACCGTCGGGCTCGGTATATTCCCACGACGACGCGACCTGGCGCTCGTGATACATCCGTACCCGGTCGGCGGCGATGCGCAGCGCCTCGCGCTGCTCGATCGAAAGGCTGTCGAGTGCGGCCTTCAACTCCGATTTCGGCAGTTCGAGCTCGAACATGGCACGCACGTCGAGTCGATCGAAACGGCGCGTGTACTCGATCACGGCCGGATCACCGGCGGTGCGCACCGCCTGCAGGATTTCGGTCACGGCGTCATTGATCCGCTGATCCGCGCCCCCTTCGAACGCAAGCAGCGCATCCAGCGTCGCCAGGAATTCGGCATCCCGGGCATCCAGACGGCGGATGTCGGCATGCACCTGCCTGTCGTTCGTCACGATGGTTGGATCGGTCATTTGACAGCTCCTGAAATGGCCTCCAGCACCGGCTGGATCAAGTCGCGCTTGAGTTTCAACGAGGCCTGATTCACGATCAGGCGCGAGCTGATCGGCATGATCTCCTCGACCTCCTCCAGATTGTTCGCGCGCAGCGTCCCACCGCTCGAAACGAGGTCCACGATCGCATCGGCGAGCCCCACCAGCGGGGCCAGCTCCATCGAACCGTACAGCTTGATCAGGTCGACATGCATGCCCTTGGCCGCGAAGTGCGCCCGGGCACTGTTGATGTACTTGGTCGCCACCCGGATGCGGCCGCCGGGCCGGGCCGCAGCCGCATAGTCGAAACCCTTGCGCGTGGCCACGCACAGCCGGCATTTCGCGATCCGCAGGTCGAGCGGCTGATAGAGTCCGTCCCCGCCATGCTCCAGCAACACGTCCTTGCCCGCGATGCCCAGATCGGCCGCGCCATACTGTACGTAGGTCGGCGTATCGGTGGCTCGTACGATGACCACCCGCACGTCGGGCCGGTTGGTCGCTATGATCAGCTTGCGCGAAGACTCCGGATTGTCGACCGGCTCGATCCCTGCGGCTGCGAGCAGCGGCAGGGTCTCCTCGAAGATGCGCCCTTTCGAGAGGGCTAGTGTGATACTGGACACGCGTGAAACCCCGCAATGGTTGGACCCGGGATTGTAACCCGTGAGGCTGCGTGATAGCCTAGGCGTCTGGCTGAGCCGTCACGTGCGGGCTCGGCCTTTTTACTTCTCCAGCCTTGACGGAACCGCATGACCATGAAACCCGAGATCATCATCTCCTCAGCCGACATGGAGCGTCTGGAAGGTCTGCTCCACGCCCCCGGCGCACGCAACCGCGCCGACCTGGACGGCCTGCGCGACGAACTCGAGCGCGCCGACGTCAGGGCGTCGGAGGACATGCCGGCCGACGTGATCCGGATGAACAGTCGCGCGCGGATTCGCGAACAACCCAGCGGCAAGGAACGCGAACTGACCCTCGTGTATCCGGGCAATGCGGTCGGCGACAGCAGTCGCATCTCCATCTTTTCGCCCGCGGGCAGCGCGCTGCTCGGCCTGGCCAAAGGGCAATCGATCGACTGGCCGACCGTAGAGGGACACATCGTTCACCTCGAGGTGCTCGAGGTCACGAATCCGGCGAGCGTCGCTGACGACGGCCGTTGATGGATGCTCCTGTGCGCCGCCGCGGGACGCTCAGCTGATCCGGCGTGCCCGGGCTCCGAGTGCGGCGAGCTTTTCCTCGAGGCGCTCGTAGCCTCGGTCGAGATGGTAGATGCGCTCGATGAGCGTCTCCCCCTCGGCCACCAGACCGGCGATCACCAGACTGGCCGACGCGCGCAGATCGGTGGCCATCACGATCGCACCCTGTAGTCGGGGCACGCCGGTCACCACCGCGGTGTTGCCGTCGATGCCGATCTCGGCGCCGAGTCGCTGAAGCTCGACCGCATGCATGAACCGATTCTCGAAGATGGTCTCGCGAATCACCGCCGTACCGTCCGCGATCGCATTCAGGGCCATGAACTGGGCCTGCATATCCGTCGGAAACGCCGGATAGGGGGCGGTGCGCAGATTCACCGCCCGGGGACGAACCGGTGCCTTGAGCCGGATCGCATCGGACTCCATGCCGACTTCGCAACCGGCGTCGATCAGCTTGTCGACCACCGCCTCGAGATAAGAGGCCGACGTTCCGGTCAGACGCCCTTCACCCCCGCTCGCCGCAATCGCGCACAGATAGGTTCCGGTCTCGATCCGGTCGGGCATGATCCGGTGGGTCGCACCGTGCAGCCGCTCGACACCGATGATCCGGATCACGTCGGTTCCGACGCCGGAAATCTTCGCCCCCATCGCGATCAGGCAATACGCCAGGTCTGCGACTTCGGGCTCGCGGGCCGCATTCTCGATCACCGTCTCGCCGTCCGCGAGACAGGCCGCCATCATCAGATTCTCGGTGCCGGTTACCGTGACCATGTCGGTGAACAGGCGTGCTCCGTGCAGACGCTTCGCGACCGCATGCACGTAGCCATGCTCGACCGAGACTTCGGCGCCCATCGCCTGGAGACCCTTGATGTGCTGATCGACCGGGCGCGCACCGATCGCACAGCCTCCCGGCAATGACACCCGCGCCTCGCCACAGCGTGCCACCAGCGGTCCGAGGACCAGGATGGACGCGCGCATGGTCTTGACCATCTCGTAGGGCGCGACCGGGTTGTCCAGGGCGGAGGCGTCCAGGGTGACCGTATCCCCGTCGCGCTCTATCCGCACGCCCATCTGCCCGATCAGCTTCAGCAGGGTGCTGATGTCGTTGAGGTGCGGCACGTTGGTGAAGGTCACCGGGTCACGCGTCAGCAGCGCGGCGCACAGGATCGGCAGCGCAGCGTTCTTCGCGCCCGAGATCGCGACCTCGCCTTTCAGCCGCACCCCGCCTTCGATCAAAAGCTTGTCCATCAGAGCCCGAGATCCTTGCGCACCACCTCCCAGCGCGCGGGCGAGTAGGTCTTCAGGCCGAGGGCGTGGATCTCGTTGCCGAGCAGCTTGCCCAGCGTCTGCTTCACCGCCCGATGCTGGTCCAGCATCGATTTCCCCTCAAAGCTCTGGCTGACGACGATGCCCGAAAAATGCACACCGTCGTCACCCTGCACCATTACGAACTCGCACGGAAGACCGGCCGAGATCAGGCGCTCGATTTCTGCTGCATCAAACATTTCACACCTCAGTTACGCAACTTGTAGCCCCGCGCCAGCATGCCGAGCGTCAGCATCGCCAGAACGACGAAACAGCCGCCGACCACCGCCAGGCTCAACCATGGCGACACATCGGACTGGCCGAAGAATCCATAACGGAAACCGTCGATCATGAAGAAGAACGGATTCACATGTGACACATCCTGCCACAGCCTGGGCAGCGAATGAATCGAGTAGAAGACACCGGACAACATCGTCAGCGGCATGACCAGGAAGTTCTGGAATGCGGACAGCTGATCGAACTTGTCCGCCCAGATCCCGGCAATGACCCCGAGCGAACCCAGGATCGCCCCGCCGAGCACCGCAAAACCCAGCACCCACAGCGGATACGCAATCGGAAGATCGATGAAGGGCAACGCGACCAGCCACACGCCGACGCCGACGAACAGACCACGCAGCACCGACGCGACGACATAGGCGGCATAGAACTCACGATGGGAGATCGGCGGCAACAGCACGAAGATGATGTTGCCGGTGATCTTGCTCTGTATCAGCGACGACGAACTGTTCGCGAACGCGTTCTGCAGCAGCGACATCATGATCAGGCCGGGCACCAGGAAGGTGGTGTAACCGATGTCGCCATAGACGGTCACATGCCGGTCGAGCACATGCGAGAAGATCAGCAGAAAGAGCACTGCATTGAGCACCGGCGCGGCCACCGTCTGGAAGGCGACCTTCCAGAAGCGCAGGATTTCCTTGTAAAGCAGCGTTCTGAAACCGATCCAGGATGCGTGCACCGGCTGGGCGGGCTCAGTCACGATTCATGACCTCCACGAACACCCTTTCCAGGTCCGGTTCCCCAAGCTGAAGTTCCTCGATGCCGGCACCGGCCTCCCGCAGGCGCGCCAGCAGTTGCTCCACGTCGGCGTAGGCATCGAAGCCGAACCCGACCCAGTCGTCACCCTCAGCGGTGCCGCCGAGCGCGATGCCGGCCTCAGGCATGCTCAGGCGCGCGCGCAGACTGTGGGACGCGAACTGCTTCAGCAGTGCCCGCGTGCTGTCCAGCGCCACGACACGGCCGGCCTTGAGCATCGCGATGCGACCACACAGCGTCTCGGCTTCTTCCAGATAATGGGTCGTCAACACGATCGTGTGACCATCCCGATTGAGCTTGCGAATGAATTCCCACAGGCCGTGGCGCAATTCGACATCCACACCGGCGGTCGGCTCGTCGAGCACGATCACCGGCGGTCGGTGCACCAGCGCCTGTGCGACCAGCACTCGGCGCTTCATGCCGCCGGACAGCGTGCGCATGTTGGCATTCGCCTTGGGCAGCAGATCCAGGCTGCCCAGTATCTCGTCGATCCAGTCGTCATTGTGCCGGATACCGAAATACCCCGACTGGATCCGCAACAGTTCGCGCACCGAGAAGAACGGATCGAAGACCAGTTCCTGCGGCACCACGCCAAACTTCATGCGAGCCCGCCGATAGTCGGACACGACATCGTGCCCCATGACCGCCAGGCTGCCCGAACTCGGTCGGGTCAGGCCCGCCAGGGCCGAAATCAGCGTGGTCTTGCCTGCCCCGTTCGGACCGAGCAGACCGAAGAACTCACCCTGCGCAACCTCGAGGCTCACGCCTGCAAGCGCCTGGAAGTTTCCATACAGCTTGGTGACCGAATCGATCCGGATCGCGGGAATGGCCATCGAAGAACCCGGACCTAGGCTTCGACCGGCAACAGATCGGTCAGATCGTAGAGGTCGGCGAGACTCGTCATGCCCGCCGGAACACCTTTCAGGGACAACGCATGCCCGGACCTGCGCGCGGCCCGGCACCAGTCGAGCAGGAGGGCCAGGGACGCGGAATCGACCTCGGTCACCGCAGACAGGTCCACCGCCAGAGGTCCGCGCTCGAGCCTGGAACGCCCCTCGGCCAGATGACGCGCCACGGTGGACATCGTCAACGGCCCCTGCAGCACGAGGCAGTCGCGGTCCTGCTGCGCCATCAGGATTGTCCGGCCGGCTTTTCTATCGGCATCTCACGGCTTTCAAGGGACTTGATCAGCCCGTCGATGCCGCCGACGCGAATCTCCTGTGTGAAGGTCCCGCGATAATTCGTCACCAGGCTCGCACCCGCGACCACCACGTCGAAGACCTTCCAGCCGTCGGCTCCCTTCTCCATCACGTAATCGACACCGACCGGCTGCGCGCCCGATTGACGGATCGACGTCTGCACCCGCACCGTGGTGTCGCCCGGACTCATGCGCAACGGACGAAAGTCGATCGTCTGGTCCTTGTACTGGGTCAGCGCGTTGGAATAAGTCCTGACCAGCATGTGGTAGAACCCGTCCATCAGACGCTGCTGCTGCTCCGGTGTCGCGTCACGCCAGTCGCGCCCGACCGCAAGCATGGTCATCCGGCGGAAGTTGAAATGCGGCAGCACGACCTCTTCCACCAGTTGGACCACCTCGCTCGGATCCCCGTTGCGCAGCTTTTCATTGCTGCGAACGATGTCCAGCACCTGATCCGACAGATGGCGCACCAGCTGATCCGGTTCGAGCGCTTCGGCCGATACGTTAAGCGGCGCCAGCGCCACCAGAAACATCAGTAAGAATCCGTGCAGAAGCTTCATCGTCATCACCTGATTACAAATTGCTCGAGCTCGGAGCGCGTTTCGACCAGACTGACCAGTTCCAGGCTCTCCACCGCGATCTCCGCCACCGCGTCCGCTTCGCTGCGAACCGGCAGCATCGACACGCCGTTGTCGAAATCCTCGTATTCGAGCGGCACATCGCCGTCCCTGACCTGGTAGCGACGCTGCTGGAGGAAGAAGTCGCGGGTGAACGCATATTTGTCGAGCGCGCCTTCCTCGAGCGTCTTTTCAGCGCCGAGCAGCGTCGCTCTTCCATGCACGACCCACAAGCCGAGCAACGTATTGCGGGTCGGCACGTGATCGACCGTCGCGATCAGGTTGCCCTGCCAGTCGACCGGCAAGGCCGCGGTGTCGCGAATCGTGCTCGGCCCCAGCAGCGGCAGCACCACGAACGGCCCCTCTCCCACGCCCCACACCGCCAAGGTCTGGCCGAAATCCTCGTCGTTCTTGTCCAGCCCCATCCCGGTCGCGATATCCAGCACGCCGAGCAAGCCCAGGGTCGAGTTCACGGCGAAGCGCATCAGATCGGACATGCCGTCGGCGACCTTGCCCTGCAGTATGTTGTTCACCGCGATCCAGGGGTCCCTCAGGTTGCCGAAAAAATTCCCGACTCCGGTGCGGACCACCCTGGGGGTGATCGTCTCATACACCTCGGCCGCCGGTTTCAGCACCGCCTTGTCCACGCCTTCGTTGAAACTGAACATCGTGCGATTGAATCGTTCCAGCGGGTCGTCCGGATTGGCCGGCACCGAGGCGCAGCCGCCGAGCGTCAACGCAGCCAGAACCAGTGCCAGCAGCAGTGCTGCTCGGGTCCGAAATGCGGCTTTGATCATGATGAGTTCCTTCTTGTTGTTGTTGCGATCAGTCCGAGGCCGCACCGGCGCGATCGAACAGGAACTGCCCGATCAGCTTCTCGAGCACCACGGCCGACTGCGTGAGCTGCAGCGCGTCGCCGCTTTGCAGCATGTCGATGTCGACGCCGGCGTCCAGGCCGATGTATTGCTCTCCCAGCAGCCCGGAGGTCAGGATCGATCCGATGGTATCGCGCGGGAATTCATACCGGGTTGCGATCGAAAACACCACCTCGGCCCTGTAACTGTTCGTATCGAAACGGATTTCCTCGACTCGCCCGACGACCACGCCGGCGCTCTTGACCGGTGCGCGCACCTTGAGCCCGCCGATGTTGTCGAACTGCGCCCTGACAGTATAGGTCTGGGACAGATCGACGCTCGCCAGATTTCCCACACGCAGCGCCAGAAAGAACAGTGCCCCCATTCCGATCAGGACGAAGACGCCCACCCACAAGTCGAGCGTTGTACGGCTCATGACTAACCCCGAAACATGAAAGAAGTAAGCACAAAATCAAGTGCCAGAATGGTGAGCGCCGAACTCACCACGGTGCGCGTGATCGCCCGTGACACCCCCTCGGCGGTCGGCGTGCAGTCGTAGCCCTCGAACACCGCGATCAAGGACACCGCGACACCGAAAACCGCGCTCTTGATCACGCCGTTCAAGATGTCGTCCCGAAAATCGACCGCCGACTGCATCTGCGACCAGAACGCGCCTTCGTCCACGCCGATCATCACGACACCGATCAGCCAGCCACCGAGCACCCCCATCGCCGAAAAGATCGCCGCGAGCAGCGGCATCGAGATCACGCCGCCCCAGAATCGTGGCGCCACCACGCGGGCGATCGGATTGATCGCCATCATGTCCATCGCCTTGAGCTGCTCGGTGGTCTTCATCAGACCGATTTCCGCGGTGATCGCCGACCCCGCGCGACTTGCGAACAGCAGCGCCGCCACCACCGGTCCAAGCTCCCTTACCAGTGACAGTGCGACCAGGATGCCGAGCGCGTCGCCCGAACCGAAACGCTGCAGGGTCTCGTAACCCTGCAGGCCGAGCACCATGCCGACGAACAGGCCGGACACCGCGATGATCAGCAAGGACAGCACACCGCCGAAATAGATCTCCCGGATCGTCAGATGCAGACGCAGGAAGGACTGGCCGGAATAGCGCAGCAGCAGCATGAAAAAGCGCGCAACCAGCCCGAGTTGCCATACACCGTCTATGACGAAGCCGCCGACCTTGCGCACCAGACTCATCTGCGCGCCTCCGCGCCGAGGAAGTCCTCGGCCATCGACCGGGCGGGATAGTGAAACGGCACCGGCCCATCGGCCTCGGCGCAAACGAACTGATGCACGAACGGATCCCTGGATGCGCGAATCTCGTCCGGCGTGCCCCGGGCTACGATCTGCCCGTTCGACACAAAATAGACGTAATCGACGATCTCGAGCGACTCGTGGATGTCATGGGTGACCATGATCGAGGCCGCGCCGAGCGCATCGTTCAGCCGACGGATCAACTGACCGATCACGCCAAGGGAGATCGGATCGAGGCCGGCAAACGGTTCGTCGTACATGATCAGCATCGGATCGAGCGCCACCGCCCGCGCCAGCGCGACCCTCCGAGCCATGCCGCCCGAGAGTTCGGCCGGCATCAGCGATCCCGCCCCGCGCAACCCGACCGCATTCAACTTCATCAGCACCAGGTCGCGAATGATCTCCGGCGGCAAGCGCGTATGCTCGCGCATCGGGAACGCGACATTGTCGAACACCGACATGTCGGTAAACAAAGCACCGAACTGGAACAACATGCCCATGCGCCTGCGCAGCTCATACATCGCGTCGCGCCCCACATGGCCGAGATCCCGACCATCGACCGAAACCACGCCCGCACTGGCGCACAACTGCCCGCCGATCAGTCTCAACAGCGTGGTCTTGCCGCAACCACTGCCACCCATGATCGCGACGACCTGCCCCCGCCGGACAGTCAGGTCGATGCCACTCAGGATTTCTCGATCGCCATAGGCAAAACGAACACCTTCGAGGCTGACGAGCGGATTTTCGGACACTTCGGACAAGGCGGTATTCAGTGGCGGCAAAGGCGAGTAGTCTAGCAGAGTCGCTCGCGTCTGAATGCACGGTCGCCGATGGGATTTCGTGGTCGCGTGGAATTCTCGCGCCTTGGCTCGGGAGCCCGATCGGTCGGCCTGATATAATTCGACCGATCCGCTCCAGTTGGTCTCGGCGTCCTGCCGTTGCATCCCATGCCCGCCGATCACTCGAAAGTCCGAACATGATTTCAGATGAATTGCCGCACGCTGCCACGCACAACGCCATCCCGATGGCGCGTCGGGTGTTACGCATCGAAGCGGATGCGGTGGCGGCCCTGGCGGACCGTCTGGACGCGGGCTTCGAACAGGCGGTGCGACTCGTACTCGAACGGCACGGACGTGTCATCGTGACCGGCATCGGCAAGTCCGGCCATATCGGTCGGAAAATCGCCGCCACGCTCGCGAGCACCGGCACCCCCGCCTATTTCGTACACGCGGCCGAAGCCGCCCACGGCGATCTGGGCATGATCACGCCCGAAGACATCGTTATCGCCTTGTCCCATTCGGGTACCAGCGAGGAGGTGCTGACCATCGTTCCGCTGGTCAAGCGTCAGGGTGCGAAACTGATCGCGCTGACCGGCAACCCGGACTCCGCGCTGGCGCGCGAGGCCGATGTGCATCTCGATGCCGCGGTGCGTGAAGAGGCCTGCCCGCTCAATCTCGCACCGACGGCCAGTACCACCGCTGCGCTCGCGCTCGGTGATGCACTGGCGGTGGCGCTGCTGGACGCGCGTGGATTCAGTAGCGACGACTTCGCGCGGGCCCACCCCGGCGGCGCGCTGGGCAGACGATTGCTGACCCACGTGCGGGACGTGATGCGTGGTGCCGGCGCCGTTCCGCGGCTGTCGGAACAGGCGTCGATTCCCGAGGCTCTGCTCGCCATGTCGCGCGGCGGGCTCGGCATGACCGCGGTCGTGGATGGTCAGGATCGCCTGATCGGAATTTTCACCGACGGCGATCTAAGGCGCGCGATCGAACGCGGGGCCGACATCCGCACGGCCCGGCTGGGCGATATCATGACGTCGTCCCCCCAGCACATTCGCCCCGACGCGCTGGCGGTCGAGGCCGTGGAGATGATGGAACGCATGCGCATCAGCCAGTTGCTGGTGGTCGATGAGGCGGGCGTGCTGCTCGGGGCGCTGAACACCCATGACCTGATGCAGGCGAAGGTGATCTGATGCCTGCACGCGATCGCGCCGCCGACGTGCGCCTGATGGGTTTCGACGTGGACGGAGTCATGACCGACGGCAGCCTGTATTTCACGCCCAACGGCGACGAGATCAAGGCCTTCTCCAGTCTGGACGGGCATGGCCTGAAGATGCTGCAGGCCGGCGGCATCGAGGTGGTCATCATCAGCGGGCGGCGTTCGCGGGCACTCGAGCTGCGCGCGCTCAACCTGGGGATCAGCGAACTCCATATGGGAGTGGAAGACAAGCTGGACTGCCTGGACGGGCTGCTGCAGGCTCGCGGCCTGAGCCGCACCCAGGCCGGCTATATGGGCGATGACGTGGTCGATCTTCCGGTGCTGTGCGTCTGCGGCTTCGCCGCGGCGCCGTCGGACGGTCATGATTTCGTCCGGCAGCAGGTGGGTTACGTCGCGCACAAGCCGGGCGGACGCGGTGCGGTGCGCGAAGTCTGCGACCATCTGTTGCGCGCCCAGGGCAAGCTCGAAGCGATGCTGGCTTCCTATCTTCGCTGAGGCGTGACCCGGATGTGGATTCCGCTCGACCGTCTGTATCCAATCATTGCACTGGCCGCGCTCGCGGGTGCGACGCTGTGGCTGGAACGCGCTACCCGCAGCGAAGAGCCCCGCGCACGTGCCGAAGCTCGGCAGTTTCCGGACTTCATCGGCGAGCAGGTCAGGATGAACCGCTTCGACGCGACCGGGCAGCGCCGCTACGAACTGATCGCCGACAAGGTGACGCACTTTCCCGTCGGCGATGTGACCGAGTTCGAGCAACCCCACCTGCGCTACGAGACCGCCGACGGGCCGCTGCGGATCACCGCGGCATGGGGTGCGTCACGCGAAGGCGGCGAAACGCTCCATCTGGTCGGCGATGTCGAGGTTTTCCGGGACGGCATCGACGGGAACGTCGACATGAGTCTCACGTCTGACACATTGACGGTCTGGCCGGACGACGAACGCGCGGCCACCGACGATCCGGTCGTTCTGACCCGCGGTGCGACCGTCGCGACCGGCAACGGCATGCGGGCCGACAATCTGTTCGGCGTCCTGCAACTGATCGGCGACGCACGCGTGGTGATGCCCCGCGCCCCGAGGAACTGAACATGACGAGATTCTTTGCACGCCTCCTTCCGCTGATCCTTGCCTGCACACTGCTGTCGCAACTCGCGCACGCCGAACGCGCGGACCGCAGTCAACCGGTCAATATCGAAGCCGACCGCGCCACCGTCGATGACCGCAACAAGACCCACACCTTCGAAGGCAATGCCATCCTGACTCAGGGCACACTGACGATCAGAGGCGAGAAACTGGTCGTGCTGCAAGGCGCGGACGGCTTCCAGACCGGAATCGCGACCGGCGGTCGTAACGGGCTGGCGACCTTTCGCCAGCGCCGAGAGGGCACCGACGAGTATGTCGAAGGCGAGGCGGAGCGGATCGAGTACGACAGTCGCAACGAGCAGGCCAAACTGTTCAACCGGGCCCGGGTGACCTCCGGTGGAGACGAAGTTCGCGGAGATTACATCGAGTACGATGCGCTGACCGAAAACTACGCTGCACGCAGTCGAGCCGCTGCGGCCGGCGGCGACGGCAGGGTCCGTGCCGTGATCCAGCCTCGCAGCAGCGACAACGCCGGAAACTGAAACGAGCTTCATCAACCCAGCCTCCACCCGGGGACTGTCGAACCAGGGAGACAACATGAACTTCGAGAACATCGTCGTCGAGACAAAGGATCGCGTCGGACTGATCACACTGAACCGGCCCAAGGCGCTGAACGCCCTCAACGACGCACTGGTCGACGAGGTCGGCCAGGCGCTGGACGTGTTCGAAGCGGACGAGAACATCGGCGCGATCGTCATCACCGGCTCGGACAAGGCGTTCGCCGCCGGCGCGGATATCGGTGCAATGGCGAGCTTCTCTTATATGGACGCCTACAAGGGTGACTACATCACCCGCAACTGGGAGCGGGTCAAGACCTGCCGGAAGCCGGTGATCGCCGCCGTCGCGGGATTCGCGCTCGGTGGAGGCTGCGAACTGGCGATGATGTGCGACATGATCATTGCCGCGGACACCGCCCGCTTCGGTCAGCCCGAAATCAAGCTTGGCGTGCTGCCCGGCGCCGGCGGCACGCAGCGGCTGCCTCGCGCGGTCGGCAAGGCGAAGGCGATGGACATGTGTCTCACCGCCCGCATGATGAATGCAGACGAGGCCGAGCGTGCAGGTCTGGTGGCGCGTGTCGTTCCGGCCGACAAGCTGCTCGACGAGGCCATGGCCGTCGCGACCACGATTGCCGGATTCTCGTTGCCCGTCGTGATGATGATCAAGGAATCGGTGAATCGTGCATTCGAGAGCAGCCTGAACGAGGGTCTGCTCTTCGAACGGCGTGTATTCCATTCTGCCTTTGCGCTGCAGGACCAGAAGGAAGGCATGGCCGCGTTCGTCGCCAAGCGCAAGCCCGCGTTCAGGCACGACTGAAAGTCGCTCAGAGCGCCCCAGCCGGCCGTCACTCCGGGGGGCGCCTCCCGCCCCCGCGCGCTCCCCGGCCGCCCACGGCTGGGTCGTGTGTAGATCCAGTCGCATGTGCAATGCAGCGACAACGACTCCGACATCATGGTGCAAACCCGCCCGCACATCATTGCGCTGCATCAACGGCCAACCTCATCATGGAAGCGGTTTAAATATTATTTAAAGCAATGACTTACGGCGAATTCATGCGGAATCGATGACCCGCCGCCTTTTCGTTGTGCGCCGCACCAAATATCGCTTGACAACGCGAACAGAGTCCCTATAATTCGATCCATGCTGCAGCGCAACAAGTACGGTGCGGATGCTGCAAAACCCGCTTCAACACTGTCATCATCATCAGGAGATCTACATGTTTGCCACGCCCGAACAATTCGCCGCTTCCAACAAAGCCAACATCGAAACCGCACTGACCGTTGCGAATACCGCTTTCGCCAACGTCGAGCGTCTTGCCGCTCTGAATCTGAACACCGCCCGCACGCTGCTGGAAGAGTCCATCGCGAACACCAAGGCCCTGCTCGGCGCCAAGGACGTTCAGGAACTGATCAACCTGCAGACCGCCTTCGCGCAGCCGCTGGTCGAGAAAGCCGTCGCCTACAACCGTAGCGTCTACGAAATCGCGACCCAGAGCCAGGAAGAAGTCTCCAAGCTGGTCGAAACCCAGGTCGCCGAGATGAACAAGAACCTGGCCGCTGCGCTCGACAAGGCCGCCAAGTCCGCTCCGGCTGGTTCCGACGTCGCCGTTGCCGCTGTCAAGTCCGCGATCGCTGCGGCCAACAGCGCCTACGACAGCGTCAGCAAGGCTGCCAAGCAGGTTGCCGAGATCGCCGAAGCCAACGTGACCGCCGCGACCAACGCGACCGTCAAGGCCGTCGGTACCGCTGCCAAGGTCGCCCCGGCCAAGAAAGCTGCCTGATTCAGCCAGTCAGTCGAAACAAGAAACCCCGCCAAGGCGGGGTTTCTTGTGTGCACGCCAGGTTCGATTCAAGAACGAAAATGGTGCGGAAAGAGCCGGTGCATCTCGGCGTCGATCCATTGTTCGACCCGGGCATTCACTTCCGCGGGTTCAAGACCGGCGGTATCGATCGGCGGCCCGATGCTGACGCTGATCTCGCCCGGGCGCTTCACAAATGCATTGCGGCGCCAAAACTCGCCGGCGTTGTGGGCCACCGGCACGGCCGGGACCCCGGCATGATGCGCCAGCCACGCGCCGCCCGGCTTGAAGCGCCGCTTCGCACCGACAGGCACGCGCGTGCCCTCCGGAAAAACGACCACCCAGAAGCCCTCGTCGAGGCACTTCCTGCCCTGCTCGAGTACCTGGCTCAGCGCGTCCTTGCCCGCCGCCCGGTCGATCGCGATGTTGGGCAACTGCGCCAGCCCCCAGCCGAAGAACGGCACCTTCAGCAGCTCGCGCTTCAACACGAAGCTGATCTGCGGGAACAGTGCCTGCAGGGCCAGGGTTTCCCAGGCCGACTGGTGTTTGCACAGCACCACCGCAGGCTCGGCCGGAATGTTCTCGCGACCGATGACCTTGTAACGAATCCCCAGCAGGTGCCACACAAACCACAGCACCAGCCTGGTCCACGATGTCATGATCCGGTAGCGGGTGAGCGGGCGGAACGGAAAGGTCAGAAAGCCGAAAAGTGCGTACGGAGGGGTCGTGATGACCAGCACCACGGCGAACAGAAAGGAACGAAGGAAGATCATGGCTTATTTTGGGTCCGGCAGTTGGACGGGCCGACTGTGCGATGACCGCGACTCAGACGAGGAGGTCGGCGACGACACTGGCGAGATCGGCACGGATCAGCGTGCCGGGGGGCAGCTCCGGGTCTGCGCTGGTCTTCTGTCCCTTGCCGGTGAGCACCAGATAGGGCTTGCAGCCCACCGCGATGCCTGCCTGCAGGTCGCGCAGACTGTCGCCGACCGCCGGCACACCCGCTAGATCCAAATTGAAGCGCTCGGCGATCTGTATGAACATGCCCGGCTTGGGCTTGCGACAATCACAGGTCGAATCGGCCGGATGCGGGCAGAAGAAGATCGCATCCAGACGCCCGCCAACCTGCGCCAGAGTCTTGATCATCTTGTCGTTGATGGCGTTCAGCGTGTCCATGCCGAACAGACCACGCCCGATGCCCGACTGGTTCGACGCAATCACGACACGCCAGCCCCACTGATTCAGTCGGGCGATAGCCTCGAGTGAACCGTCGATCGGCTTCCATTCGTCCGGCGACTTGATGAACTGATCGGAGTCGTGGTTGATCACGCCATCGCGGTCGAGGATGATGAGTTTCATGCTTCGCGCCCCGTAGCAGCACCGTCCGGTCGATGAGTACCGGCCCGGTGATCAGTTGGTCGAAAGACGGGAGAGGTCGGCCACGCGATTCATCATCCCGGCAAGCCTGCTCAGCAGGGCCAGGCGATTGCGGCGCAGCAGCGGTTCGTCGACCATGACCATTACCGAATCGAAAAAGCTGTCAACCTCGACGCGCAGACCCGCAAGCACCACCAATGCCTCGGTGTAGTTTTCGTTGTCGACATGCGAACGGACCAGCGGCGCGACCTCGACGACCTTGTGCACCAGGGCCTTCTCCGCGTCTTGCTGCAGCAACGCGACATCGAGTTCCGGCAGCGCATCATCCGCCTTCCGGAGGAGGTTGACGATACGCTTGTTCGCCGCTGCGAGCGCCTCTGCCTCCGGCAGCGCACGAAACGCAACCACGGCCTCCAGTTTGGCCGGCACCACATCGACGCGCGTCGGACGCAGCGCCAGCACCGCGTCCACAACATCGACAGCGTGCCCGGCATCGCGCAACTGGTTGCGCAGGCGTTCGAACATGAAGTCGAGCAGGATGGTCCGGAAACCGTCATTCGCCAGCAGACCGGGCGCGAAACCCGCGGCCGCGTCGTCGATAAGCTCGGCCAGGTCGAGCGGCAGCGGCGCCTCGATCAGCATCCGCAGCACCCCGAGGGCGGCGCGGCGCAGGCCGAACGGATCCTTGTCGCCGGTCGGGACCTGACCGATCCCGAAAAAACCGACCAACGCATCGAGCTTGTCCGCCAGCGACACCGCGAGCGCAACGTTGCCGACCGGCAGCCGGTCACCCGCAAAGCGCGGCAGGTAATGCTCCGCGATCGCGTCAGCGACGACATCCGTCTCGCCGTCGTGGCGTGCGTAGTACCGACCCATCACACCCTGCAGCTCCGGAAATTCCCCGACCATCTCGGTGACCAGATCGGCTTTTGCAAGCCGCGCGGCCCGGCTGGCCGCTGGAACATCGGCATGCAGACGGGATGCGATCAGGCCGGCCAGCCGCTCCAGTCGGGCAACCCGGTCGAACTGACTGCCCAGTCTGTTGTGATAGACCACCGGCGCGAGCCGTGCCAGACGGCTTTCCAGCGTATGCCTGCGATCCTGCTCGAAGAAGAAACGGGCATCGGCCAGTCGCGGTCTGACCACACGCTGGTTGCCCTGGATGATGTGGGACGGATCGGCCACACGCATGTTGGACACGATCAGAAACCGGTTGAGCAGTTTTCCATTTTCGTCGAACAGCGGAAAGTACTTCTGATTGGCCCGCATCGTCAGGATCAGGCACTCCTGCGGGACGGCGAGATACTCGGGTTCGAATTCGCCGGCATAGACGCTGGGATGTTCGACCAGTGCAGCGACCTCTTCCAGCAGATCCCGATACTCGCCCAGCGAAGCCCCCTGCCGCCCGGCCTCGGCGAGCAGCAGGCGCTCGATTTCGGCCAGCCGTGCGGCGAAATCCGGCACCACCTTGCCTTCGGCCAGCAGCGTCGGCTCATAGGCTTCGGCGGTCGCCAGCTCGATCTCGCCGCGGCTCATGAATCGGTGCCCCAGCGTGATCCGGCCGGACTCCAGCCCGAGCACCCGGCCCGGCACGACATCCGGCCCATGCATCATTACCAGCCTGTGCACCGGACGCACGAACTGCACGTCGCTCGCCCCCCAGCGCATCAGTTTGGGAATGGGCAACGCCTTGACCGCGTCCGCGACGATTCCTGCGAGCACATCAACGAGCCGGGCGCCGGGTTCGGCACGTGTATAGAACAGCGCTTCGGCCTTGCCGTCCTGCCGGCGCTCGAAGTCGGCGATACGCTCGAGCGGGATACCCCTGGCTTCGAGCTTCTTCAGCAGCGCGGAACTGGGTCGTCCGGCAGCATCGAACGCGACCTGTACCGGCATGATCTTGTCGGTCACATCGCGCGACGGCGCCTGGGCCAGGACCCCCGGAACGGTGACCGCAAGCCGGCGCGGTGCGGCATAGCCATTGAATCGGCCGTCGACCGCAACCAGTCCGTGGCGCCTCAGGCCGTCGACGATCGTCTTCGCGAACACCTCGCCGAGTCGCGGCAAGGCCTTGGGCGGGAGTTCCTCGGTCAGCAGTTCGACCAGCACGGCAGCATGCGTCATCAGGCAGTCTCCCCCAGATCGTGCCCGACATTCGTTCGGAGCAGCGGAAAGCCCAGCGCCTCCCGCGACGCGTGATAGGCCTGGGCGACCGCACGCGACAGATTGCGAATGCGACCGATGTAGGCAGCACGCTCGGTGACCGAAATCGCGCCGCGCGCGTCGAGCAGATTGAAGGTGTGGCCCGCCTTCAGCACCATCTCGTAGCCCGGCAGGACCAGCCCGGCCTCGGTCAGGCGACGCGCCTCGGACTCGTAATTGCCGAAAAGCCCGAACAGAAACTCGATATTCGCGAACTCGAAGTTGTAACGGGACTGCTCGACCTCGTTCTGATGGTAGACGTCACCGTAGCTCACCTCGGTGCCGTCCGGATAGACGGTCCAGATCAGGTCATAGACGTTCTCGGCGCCCTGCAGGTACATCGCCAGCCGTTCCAGCCCGTACGTGATCTCACCCAGCACCGGCCTGCAGTCCAGGCCGCCGACCTGCTGGAAGTACGTGAATTGGGTGACCTCCATGCCATCGAGCCAGACTTCCCAACCGAGCCCCCAGGCCCCCAGCGTCGGATTCTCCCAGTCGTCTTCGACGAAGCGGATGTCGTGCACGGCCGGATCGATGCCGAGCGCACGCAGCGAATCCAGATAGAGTTCCTGGATGTTCGGCGGCGATGGCTTCAGCGCCACCTGATACTGGTAGTAGTGCTGCAGCCGGTTCGGATTCTCGCCATAACGACCGTCCTTCGGACGACGCGAAGGCTGCACATAGGCCGCATTCCACGGCTCCGGTCCGATCGCGCGCAGACAGGTCGCGACATGCGAAGTCCCGGCGCCGACCTCGAGGTCGATCGGCTGCATCAGTACGCAGCCATGATCGCCCCAGTATTGCTGCAGCGTCTGGATAATCTGCTGGAAAGTCGGTTTGGTGTGTGACATGGTCCGTTTGACGGCGAAGCAAAAGTATCGATTTTACTGGCTTTCAGCGCGTCGGTCGAAGAATCTGCCCAGCCGGGCGTCGCGCCGATCAATCCGGTCGGCCAACGGCAGCGGCCAGCCCGCCCGCGACCAGCGCAGCGAGCGCCAGCACAAGCGCGGGCAGATCGCCCCAGCGCGCGTAAGGGGTCATGCCCTGATAGCCGCGCACCTCGACCGCGAGCGCACCCCGCACGAACTGCGGCAGCAGGGCATCCACCCGCCCGTCGGGCATCACCAGCGCCGTCATGCCGGTGTTGGTCGAGCGCAGCATCGGCCGGCCGGTTTCGATCGCCCTGACCCGCGCGATCTGCAGATGCTGTGGCTGTGCCAGCGAATGGCCATACCAGGCCAGGTTGGACAGATTCAGCATCAGCGTCGCATCGGGCAGGTTGGGTAGTAACGCGCGACCGAACAAATCCTCGTAGCAGATGTTGATCGCGATGAGCTGATCGCCGAATTTCATCGGCGCCGCTCCGGCACCAGGGGTCTGATCCGACATCGGAATGTCGGCCCATCGATAGAACCAGCCGAACAAGGGCGGCGAGTACTCGCCGAACGGCACCAGATGCTGCTTCGCGTAAAACTGGGGAGCGGACACCCCGAGGCTGATCGCTGCATTGTAGATCCGCCCCTCAGCGTCACGCGAGAACACGCCGACGATGAGATCGCCATTTCGCCGTCGCGCCTGCGTTCGCAGCAGATCGAGATAACCGTCCGGGAGGTGTTCGACCAGCAGCGGGAGCGAAGTCTCCGGCAACACCACCAGATCGGCATCATGACCGCCGGCCATGCGCGCGTTGACGCCGAGCCATTCGTCGAGCATTTCAGGTTGCCATTTGAGTCCTTGTTCGATGTTGGTCTGCGCGAGCACCACGCGCAGCGGCGCCCCCACCGGATCGGTCCATGCGATCCGCCCCAGACCGAGCCCGATCCCGATCAGCATCACGACCGGCAGCAACGCCGGCAGCGCGATGCCGGCACGCCGCCACGGCACGAGCACCAGCAGGGCCGAGACCAGGGCCACCAGACCGCCGACCCCGTAGACACCGACCACGGCGAACCAGCCCGCAAACGGGCTCGGCGGTGTCTGCGAGTACCCGATCGCAAGCCACGGAAACCCGGTGAACACCCAGCCGCGCGCGAGTTCGGCCAGGACCCACAAACCGGCGAACAGCAGCGCCTGCGATCTGCCCGATGTGCGCCGCAGCCGCACGAACGCCGCGCCGACCAGGCCCGGATAGAGTGCAAGATAGGCGCAGAAAATCGCGATCGCCAGCGCCGCGACCGGCATCGGCACGCCCCCGTAGCGATTCAGCGCGATATAGAGCCAGGACACGCCGGCCAGAAAGGCCCCCATACCCCACGCCAAGCCCAGCACGAATCCGCTGCGTACATCGACTGCGCGCCGCAACAACAGGAACAGCACGGCCAGGCTCGCGAAGGCCAGCACGAACACATCGAATGGCGAGAACGCGAGAACCGAGCAGGCGCCGGCCAGCGCTGCAGCAAGCCAGGCCGGGCGCATCAATCGCCGGGCGTCTGCACGACGGGGAGCGCGCGTTCGACCAGCAACGTGTGCACCCTGCGGCTGTCGGCACGCATCACCTGGATCTTCAGACCGTCCAGCGTGATGACCTCGCCCCGTTTGGGCAGGCGCCCGAGGTGGCGGATCACCAGACCACCGATCGTATCGACATCCTCATCACTGAACGCAGTGGTGAAGGCGTGATTGAAATCGGCGATCTCGGTCGTCGCCTTGACCCGGTAGCGTCCGTTCTGGTCGAGCTTGATGCTGTCGCCGGCCTCGTCGAAGTCGTACTCGTCCTCGATGTCGCCGACGATCTGCTCGAGCACGTCCTCGATCGTCACCAGGCCGGCCACGCCGCCGTACTCATCTACGACGATCGCCATGTGATTTCGACTGACCCGAAACTCGCGCAGCAGCACGTTCAGGCGTTTGGACTCCGGCACGAACACGGCGGGTCTCAGCATGTCGCGCAGGTCGAACTCTCGCCCGGCGTAATACCGGAGCAGGTCCTTGGCCAGAAAAATGCCGACGACATCATCCTTGTTTTCGCCAACGGTCGGAAAGCGGGAGTGCGCGGTGTCCACCACGAAGGAGACGATCCTCTCGACCGAGTCGGTCAGATGGATCACGTCCATCTGCGCCCGCGGAATCATCACTTCGCTGACGTTCATGTCCGACATCTGCAACGCGCCCTCGATGATCGAGAGCGCATCGGCATCGATCAGGTTACGGTCACAGGCCGAGCGAAGTCGCGCGAGGAGGTCTTCACGATCTTCCGGTTCGCGCGAGAGAAGGGCCGAAAGTCGTTCGAGTAATGACGGTTTGCCCGAGGGACTGTCCATTTAAGCTTTGTGGCTGAAGAACGAGGCTTTGGGACCAGATGTCAGACGCCACAGGGGCCCGCTCCCAAAGCCTCGGTCCTCAAGGCTCACGCTTCGCTTCGTATGGATTGCCGTATCCGAGCGTCTGAAGGATATCGACTTCAAGCGCCTCCATGGCCTCGGCCTCGTCCGGACGCTCGTGATCATATCCCTGCAAGTGCAGCATACCATGGACCACAAGGTGGGCGAAATGCGCATCCAGTTCCTTGCCCTGGTCACCGGCTTCGCGCACCACGACCGGAACGCACAGGGCCAGATCGCCCTGGAGCAGGCCCTGCCGCTGCGCGACCGGGGCCTCGCCGTCGCGATAGCTGAAAGTCAGCACATTGGTCGCATGATCCTTGCCGCGATAATCCCGATTCAAGGCTCGCCCCTCGGTCTCGCCGACCAGCCTGATCGTGACGTCCGCATCGTGTTCGAGCAATGCGGCGCGGGCCCAGCGACGAATACGGTGTTTGCGCGGGGCCACGCCCCGCTCGTCTTCACTCAGGGCCTTCTGCACCCGCAACTGCAGCATCGGCGTCGGCATTGCGGCAGGTAGCGCCAGGGCGGGCTCAACGGAAAGCAATGCAACTCGGATCGCATTGTCCGCGATCGATGAAACCGACAGTACAGGCGCCCCACCCTCCTCGTCTGCAACGATTTCCAGTGCGGGTTCATTTCCGCCGCACAGACGGATCGTCAGGCGGCGACCCGTTTCGAATTCCAGTTCGAGGCATTCCGCCCGCAGCTGCTCTACCGCGCCGTGCCGGTCGGTTGCCCGTACTTTGATGCCGCGTTTGTCTTTGGCCATGATTTCAGTTCGCGCCGGAAGCTTTCGGCGCAGCCGCGGAGGCCTTGTCATAGGCTTCGACGATTCGCGCAACCAGCGGATGTCGCACCACATCCTCCAGTCCGAACTCGGTGAAGGCGATGCCCCTGACCGCGGCCAGCACCTCGCGAGCCTCGAGCAGACCGCTGCGATTTCCCTTGGGAAGATCGATCTGCGTGACGTCCCCGGTGATCACCGCCTTGGCACCGAACCCGATCCGGGTCAGGAACATCTTCATTTGCTCGGGCGTGGTGTTCTGCGCCTCGTCGAGGATGATGAACGCGTGATTGAGCGTGCGTCCGCGCATGAAGGCCAGCGGTGCGACCTCGATGCTGCCGCGCTCGAACAGTTTGGTCACACGCTCGAAGCCCATCAGGTCGTAGAGCGCGTCGTACAGGGGCCGAAGGTAGGGATCGACCTTTTGCGCCAGATCCCCCGGCAGGAAGCCGAGCCGCTCGCCCGCCTCGACCGCGGGGCGCGTCAGGATGATACGCTCGACCAGTTCACGTTCGAACGCATCCACAGCGGACGCCACCGCGAGATAGGTCTTGCCGGTTCCCGCCGGACCCACACCGAAGGTGATGTCATGCGACTGGATATAGGTGAGGTACTCGACCTGTCGCGGCGTGCGGCCGTGCAGTTCGGTCTTGCGGGTGAGCAAGGCCGGCGCGGCCGAACCGGCCTGCTTGCGGCTGGCCAGTTCGACCAGCCCGAGCTGGATGTCGTCCAGGCTCAGATGCTGGTTCGCCTGCTCGTAGAACGCATGCAGGGCTTTGGCCGCCAGCTGCGACTGCGCGGGCTGACCGGTAAGCTTGAAGCGCTCCCCGCGGCGCACGATACTGACGTCGAACGCAGACTCGATCTGCCGCAGGTTCTCGTCCAGCGCACCGCACAGATTCGCGAGCCGCTCGTTGTCGGCCGGCTCCAGCACCACTTCGGTCGGACGTGCCATTCAGGACTCCCGTGTCACGATCTCGCCGCGCAGGCTGTGCGGCAACGCTGCAGTGATGCGCACATCGACGAATGCCCCGATCAGGCGCGCATTCGCGGCGAAATTGACCACCCGGTTGTTCTCGGTTCGCCCGGCCAGTTCGGCCGGATTCTTGCGCGAATGACCCTCGACCAGGATCCGCTCCGTCCGCCCGACCATCGCTTCGCTGATCGCCATCGCCTGTTCCTCGATGCGCTTTTGCAGGCGTGACAACCAGCGCAGCTTGGTCTGCTGCGGCACCGGATCGTCCAGGTCGGCAGCCGGCGTCCCCGGTCGGGCACTGTAGACGAAGCTGAACGAGAAATCGAAGCCCACCTCGTCGATCAGGCGCATGGTCTTGTCGAAGTCCTCCTCGGTCTCGCCCGGAAAGCCGACGATGAAGTCGGACGACAGCGAGAGATCCGGGCGAGCCGCCCTGAGCTTCCTGACCACCGACTTGTATTCGAGCACCGAATAGCCCCGCTTCATCGCGGCCAGCACCCGGTCCGATCCGGACTGCACCGGCAGGTGCAGGTGGCCGACCAGCTTGGGGATCTTCTCGTAGGCGTCGAACACGCGCTGCGTCATCTCGCGCGGGTGCGAGGTGGTGTAGCGCAGGCGCTCGACCCCGGGAATCTCGGCGACACATTCGAGCAGGAAGGCGAAGTCGCCGAGCTCGCCGCCATGCCGCGTGATCTCGCCCCGCCAGGCATTGACGTTCTGTCCGAGCAAGGTGATCTCCTTGACACCCTGTTCGGTCAGACCGGCGATCTCGGTCAGGATGTCGTCGAGCGGGCGCGACACCTCTTCGCCCCGTGTGTACGGAACGACGCAGAAGGTGCAGTACTTGGAGCAGCCTTCCATGATCGACACGAACGCGCTCGCGCCCTCGACCCGGGCCGGCGGCAGATTGTCGAACTTCTCGATCTCCGGGAATGAAATGTCGACCTGGGAACGACCGCTGCGCTGCCGCTCGGCGATCAACTGCGGCAGGCGGTGCAGCGTCTGCGGCCCGAACACGAGGTCGACATAGGGCGCGCGCGCGACGATCGCGTCGCCCTCCTGGCTGGCCACGCACCCACCGACGCCGATGATCAGGTCCGGATTGGCCTGCTTGAGATGCTTGACCCGGCCCAGATCGTGGAACACCTTCTCCTGCGCCTTCTCGCGCACCGAGCAGGTATTGAACAGGATCACATCCGCCTCTTCCGGATTGTCGGTCTTCTCGAGCGGACCTTGAGCGCGAAGCACGTCCGCCATCTTGTCGGAGTCGTACTCGTTCATCTGGCATCCGAAAGTACGGATGTAAAGTTTCTTCATTCGCGACACGTCCTGCTTGACGCTCTATTTTGAAAACCGCTATATTAGCAGGCTTGTTGGTGATGTAGCTCAGACGGTTAGAGCGATGGATTCATAACCCATAGGTCGGCGGTTCGATTCCGCCCATCACCACCATGACTTCAGGGGCTTGCAGCGATGCAAGCCCTTTTTCAGTCATGGCCGGAGACGAGGTTCTCCGCGCAGGATCCGCGCGGTGGACGGGGGCTCCATCGGGACAGGAACATCATTGGCCATCGATTCGGCACTCGAGCCCGCGACTGCTCGGCAGGCAGCCGAGGCCGCGCGGACACGACACTCACTTGAATCGATCGGCGGCGTCCCTGAAGGCCTTCGACATGCTGTCCCAGGCCGATTCCATGCCGTGACGCAGGCTATCCCACACGTCCTCGCTGGCGGCCTCGAGTTCGCGCATCCTCTCACGCGCATGCTCGCGCTGCTGTCGCATCGTGGCAAGCTGCTCCTCATACTTTATCTTCATGCCGGCCTCGGCCTGTCTTGTCCTGGCCTCGAGTTTCTCTATATCGGCATTCCACTCATCGATCTTCGCCTTCATCTTCTGCACATAAGCTTCACGGCTGCTCATCTCGATTTTCTCCTTCAGTCGGCCCGTGTCAAGGGCATGTGTGTCGGTTGACGCGACGATGACGCCATCGTTCCCGAACTCCTGGCTGCGGCCCTAAGGTCCAGGACTGCTAGAATCGCCGCGACCCGAACTCCTATCACCGTCCGTCGTTCGCAGCACTCCGCATCCATGATCGCCCTCCAGAAACTCGTCGAATCCTCCCGTTTCCACCGCTTCGTGATCGGCGTCATCATCATCAATGCGATCACGCTCGGCCTCGAAACATCGGCTACTGCGGTCGCGGCTGCAGGCGGGCTACTGTATATGTTAGACCGCATCGCGCTCGCGATATTCGTGGTCGAGATCGCGCTGAAGCTGATCGTGTATAGGCACAACTTCTTTCGCGAAGGCTGGAACGTTTTCGACTTCCTGGTGGTGGCGATCACGCTGGCGCCGACCGGTGAAGGCCTTGCGGTGCTGCGCGCGCTGCGCATCCTGCGTGCGCTGCGCCTGGTGTCGGTCGTCCCGTCGATGCGCAAGGTGGTCAATGCCCTGCTCAAGGCCATCCCGGGCATGACCTCGGTGCTGACGCTGCTGCTGCTGGTGTTCTATGTCGCCGCGGTGATGTCGACGAAGCTTTTCGGCGCATCCTTTCCCGAATGGTTCGGCACGCTGGGGGCGTCCTTCTACACGCTGTTCCAGGTCATGACGCTGGAGTCGTGGTCGATGGGCATCGTGCGCCCGGTGATGGACGTCTACCCGATGGCATGGATGTTCTTCATCGTCTTCATCCTGCTGACCACCTTCGCGGTGCTGAACCTGTTCATCGCGATCGTCGTCGATGCGATGAGCGTGACCGAACATCAGGAGCAGGAAGAGACACGCGCACTGGTCACCACCGATCACCAGGAACTGATGAACGAATTGCGCGCGCTGCGGGAGGATCTGGGCGAACTGCGGCGCTCACGCGAGCAGACCTCCCATGCCCCGCATGATCGCCCGCCAGGACCACTTCAGCCCTGATCCAGCGACGGTGCGTGTCGAACCGGCTTCAAGCTCGTTCGCGCGGGGAACATTCGCGACGACAGGCATCGCGACAGACCCGGATCACGCGTGATCGCCGCAGCGCCCGATCGGGCTTGAGTCAGCGCAAACGTTCGGCGAGATGGCGACGAACCGAAATGGCGCTGCCCAGCCATCCCAGAAAGGCCGCAAAGCCGAGGATCGCCAGGATTTCGGCGGCGCCGGGTCCAGCCAGCACGAAGACCGCGCCGTAGGTGGTGGCAAGCCCCTCGACCGGCGAGCCGAGCGCGCGCACCATCATCCACACGGTGCCGAGCGCCACCAGCCCACCCAGCAACCCCTGAAGACTGCCGAACCAGTAGAACGGGCGCCGGATGAACGGATCGGTCGCCCCGAGCAGACGGGACACGTCGATCTCTGGCCGCTGGGTCAAAATCTGCAGACGAATCGTGTTGAAGGTCACGATGACCAACGCGAAACCGAGCAGGGCCGCGAGCAGCAGCACCGCTGACTTTCCCAGGTCGAGCAGGGCATTGAGCCGCTTCACCCACGCGGAGTCCAACTGCACATGCTCGACCGCATCCCATTCGATGAAGCGCGCCTCGAGCCGCTCGTAGAGTTCCGGATCGTCACCGCGCGGGGTCACGACGAAGGCATCGGGCAAAGGGTTGGCCGAGAGCCCGCCGAGAACGTCACCCAGGCCGCTCTGTTCGAGATGGCGCAATGCATCGTCGCGCGACACGAACCGGTAACTGGCGACACTGGCCTCGCGCCGCAGGCGTTGCTCGAGCGCGGCAAACTGTTCGGCACCAGCCTGACGGTCCATGAAGATACTGATCTCGGGGGTGCCCGACACACCACGCGCTAGCGTGGCGACGTTGTCGAGCAACACATAACCGGCCGCCGGCAGCGACAACGCGATGCCCACCACCAGCGCCGAGAGCAGCGTCCCGAGCGGCTGCCGCACGAGTCGACGGATCGCCTGCAGGGCCGCACGGCCATGAAGAGCGAACCATCTCATCATGGCGCGTCCCCGACCAGAATGCCCTTGCTCAGGGCCAGTCGCCGCGGACGGTAGCGCGCGAACAGGTTCTCGTCATGAGTCGACACCAGCACCGTCACGCCCGCCTGATTGAAGGAATTGAACAGGTCGGCGATCTCGGACGCGTAGGCGGCATCCAGATGCGCGGTCGGCTCGTCCGCGATCAGAATCGCCGGCCGGTTCACGATGGCCCGCGCGATCGCGACCCGCTGCTGCTCGCCACCGGACAGTGCGGCCGGCATCTCGTGGTCACGACCATCCAGCCCGACCCGCTCCAGCGCGGCAGCCACCCGGCGCGCTGCGTCGCGCGGCGGGTGGCCGGTGATCAGCAGCGGAAGCATCACGTTGTCGAACACGTTGCGATCGAACAGCAGGCGGCTCTCCTGCAGCACCAGGCCGAGACTGCGGCGCAGATAGGGGATGGCCGAGGGTCGCAGGCGGGACACGTCCTGGTCGTTGATGCGCACGACGCCCTCGGTCGGACGCTCGATCACCGGAATCATCTTCAGCAGCGTGCTCTTGCCCGCCCCGGAATGTCCGGACAACACGACCAGTTCGCCGTGTCGCAGCTCGAAACTCACGCCGGCCAGCGCAACGTAATTACCCGGGTAGCGCTTGACGACCTCGTCGAAGACGATCATGAGTCGGCGTCGGCACCCGGTGTGCGGGCGAACAAGGCATCGACGAACTCGCGCGCCCGGAACGGCTGCAGGTCGTCTATGCCCTCACCCACCCCGATGAAGCGAAGCGGCTTGGGCGACTGACGTGCGATCGCCGCGACCACCCCGCCCTTGGCGGTGCCGTCCAGCTTGGTCAGCACCAGGCCGGTGACGCCGATCGCGGCATCGAACGCCTTGACCTGGGTCAGCGCGTTCTGGCCGATGTTGGCATCGAGCACCAGCAACACCTCGTGCGGCGCGCCCGGGTCGGCCTTCCCGATGACCCTGCGGACCTTCGCGATCTCCTCCATCAGGTGCAGCTGCGTCGGCAACCGGCCGGCCGTGTCCGCGAGCACCACGTCGATGCCGCGCGCCTTGGCCGCATTGACCGCGTCGAAGATCACGGCGGCCGAATCCCCGGACGCCTGCGCGACCACGGTCACGTTGTTGCGCTCGCCCCAGGTCTGCAACTGTTCGCGGGCAGCGGCGCGGAAGGTGTCGCCGGCCGCGAGCAGCACGCTCTTGCCCTGCGCCTGAAAATACTTGGCCAGCTTCCCGATCGATGTCGTCTTTCCCGAGCCGTTGATGCCGGCGATCATGATGATGAAGGGGGAGTGACCGCCGACATCCAGTGGTTGCTCCAGCGGCGCGAGGATTTCCAACAAGCCCTGGGCCAGCGCCTGTTGCAGCTGATCCGCGGTCTCGAGTTTGTCGCGTTTCCATCGTTTGCGCAGCTGATCGAGCAGATGTTGCGTCGCTTCGACGCCGCAGTCGGCCATCAGCAAGGTGGACTCGAGTTCCTCGAGCAGGTCCTCGTCGATCCGACGTCGACCGAACAGGCCGGCCAACCCGCCCCCCAGTTGCTGACGGGTGCGGCTGAGTCCGGCCTTCAGACGATCGGCCCACGAAAGTCGCGTTGCGGGCTGCGGAGCAAGCTCGACCGCCGGGTCACGCATTTCCGTTTCGCCCGATGCCGGCTGTTCCGCAGCTGGCGCATCGGCCACCGCCTCGTCTGCAATGGGTGACGGTTGCAGCTGCTCCGGCTCGGACTTGGGCTTGGGAGACTTCTTCAGGAAACCAAACATGGCGACTCGGGTCTGTGTGAATGTTCTTCAGGAACGGGTGCCGGACGGATTGACGCTAAGATGCGCGGACGGGGCGAACGCCTCAGCCCGCTCTGCGTGCGCCGGACAGGGCCCGTTGGGCGCAAATTCTACCAGACGCAGGACATCTCCATGATTCGCCAACTCGCGAGCAATACATGCGTATTCGTCTCCGGCCTGTTGCTGGCCGGCACACTGCATGCCAACCCTTTTGAAACCACCCTGGACAACGGTCTGAAGGTGATCGTCAAGGAAGACAGGCGTGCTCCATCGGTCGTTCACATGGTCTGGTACGGTGCCGGCGCGATGGATGAACCGGACGGCGTCTCGGGTATCGCACACATGCTGGAGCACATGATGTTCAAGGGTACCGAGAGCATCGGGCCGGGGGAGTTCAACCGCCGCGTGTCGGCCGTCGGCGGGCGCGACAATGCCTTCACCGGTCGGGACTACACCGCCTATTTCCAGCAGATCCCGCCCGAGCACCTCGGACAGATGATGATGCTCGAGGCCGACCGGATGACCAATCTGCAGCTCGCGCACGAGCAGTTTCTGCCCGAAGTCCAGGTCGTGAAGGAGGAACGCCGTCTGCGCACCGACGACAACCCGCGGGCACTGGTGTTCGAACAGCTGATGGCCACGGCCTTCCAGGGCCACCCCTATCGCCGACCCATCATCGGCTGGATGTCGGACATCGAGGCCTACACCCTCGCCGACGCCCAGCGCTGGTACGACGACTGGTACACCCCGAACAACGCGAAGCTGGTCGTCGTCGGCGACGTGGATCATGAAGCGGTGTTCGAACTGGCTCGGCAACACTACGGGCCGATCGCGAAACGCGAGCTGCCGGCGCGCCGGATCACCGACGAACCGCCCCAGCGGGGTCCGCGCCACACCGTGGTACGCGCACCGGCCGAACTGCCCTTCGTCGCGCTTTCGTGGCGCGTCCCGACATTGCGCGATCCGATCGAGGATCGCGAAGTCTACGCGCTGGAGGTGCTCGCCGCAGTGCTCGACGGCTATGACGGCGCGCGCCTGCC
Organism: Denitraticella aggregata; assembly: GCF_048158365.1. Classification (NCBI taxonomy): domain Bacteria; kingdom Pseudomonadati; phylum Pseudomonadota; class Betaproteobacteria; order Rhodocyclales; family Zoogloeaceae; genus Denitraticella; species Denitraticella aggregata. Next base: position 259,693 of record NZ_JBLLNL010000003.1, read on the forward strand.
GCGACGCCTGGTCCGCGAAGGTCAGGTGGCGGTTTCCGCCGGCGCGAGCTTCGGCGGCAGCGGACGCGGCCCGTCCCTGTTCACTCTGACCGCGTCGCCAAGCGAGGGGCGCACCGTCGCCGAGGTGGAGGCCGCCTTGCGGGCCGAGATCGCTCACATCGCGGTGGAAGGCATCGACGAGGACGAGCTTCATCGGGTTCGCACCCAGGCGGTCGCGTCGCAGGTGTATAAACGCGATTCTCTGATGGGACAGGCGATGGAGATCGGCTTTCTCGAATCGGTCGGATTGTCCTGGCGTGACGACGAGGCCTTGCTCGAGGGGATTCGACGCGTGACCGCCGACGAGGTGCGGGCAGTCGCCGCCAGGTATTTCGACGACACCACGCTGACCCGGGCCGAACTCGCACCACTGCCGACCGAGGGCGCGCCGCGCCGCCTGCCCTCTACCGCACTGCGTCACTGACAGGAACGAGATCGACATGATGAGAGTGGATGCGATATACAAGCTGTTGGGGACCCTGGCAATCGCGATGCTGGCCGGAACGGGTGTCACCTGGGCCGGACCGGACATCCAGCATTGGGAATCCGAGTCGGGCGCGCGCGTGTTCTTCGTCGAGAGTCGTTCGCTTCCGATGATCGACGCGCGTATCGATTTCGCGGCGGGCAGCGCCTACGATCCGCCGGAGCTGAAAGGGCTGGCTGCCATGACCCGTTCGCTGCTCGATACCGGTGCGCAGGGGCTGGACGAGAATTCGATCTCGGAGCAGATCGCCGACACCGGCGCACAATTCGGCGGCGGGACCGATCGCGACCGCAGCGGCCTCACCGTGCGCACACTGTCCAGCGAAACGGAACGAGAGGCCGCACTCGCGCTGGCCGCACAGTTGCTTGCCCGGCCGACCTTCCCGGCCGACATCCTGGAACGCGAACGCAATCGCGCCATCGCCGGCTTGCGCGAAGCGCTCACTCGGCCGGCCACGCTCGCCTCCCGCGCATTCAATGCGGCCGTGTTCGGGACGCACCCATACGGCAAGGAGACCACCGAGACGTCGCTCGGCCGGATCACGCGGGCGCATCTGGTGGATTTCCATCAGAGCCACTATGGCGCACGCAACGCGACCGTCACCATCGTCGGGGACGTCGACCGGGCCGGGGCGGAGCGCATCGCGCAGATGCTCACCGCCGCGTTGCCGGACGCCGATCCGCCGCCGGCCCTGATGCCACCGGCGATGCCGCCGCGCGTGACCGAGCGCATCCCCCACCCCTCCGCCCAGGCGCATGTCGCGGTCGGCATGCCGGGCATGGCCCGCGAAGACCCCGACTACTATCCGCTGCTGGTCGGCAACCATGTGCTCGGGGGCGGCGGCTTCACGTCTCGACTGACGCGGGAGGTCCGCGACAAACGGGGGTACGCGTACAGCGTGTTCAGTTTCTTCCACCCGCATCAGGTGGCCGGCCCATTCCAGATCGGTCTGCAGACTCGCGGCGGCCAGGCCGAGGCTGCGCTCGACGTGGTCGAGGAAGTCCTGGCCCAGTTCATTGCCGACGGGCCGACCGAAGACGAGGTGCAGGCCGCGCGCGACAATATCATCAACGGCTTCGGCCTGCGTCTGGACGCGAACAGCAAGATTCTCGACCATGTTGCGATGATCGGGTTCTATCGTCTGCCGCTGGACTGGCTCGAAACCTACACGGAGCGGGTCGCGGCGGTCGACGCGGACGCGATCAGGGACGCGTTTGCACGCAGGATCCGGCCGGAACACCTGGTTGTCGTCATAGCGGGCGGCGACGGCGACCGTCCGACCGGCGATGACGCAGCTCAAGGTGGAGCCGGCGCGCGTTGAGCCAGGTCCGTATCGTCGGGGGCCAATGGCGCTCGCGACGCCTCGGCGTTGCAGATGTGCCGGGACTGCGCCCCACCCCTGACCGGGTGAGGGAGACACTGTTCAACTGGCTCGGACAGGATCTGCACGGCCTCACCTGCCTCGACCTGTTTGCCGGCACCGGCATCCTCGGCTTCGAAGCCGCATCGCGCGGTGCCGCAGCGGTGACCCTGGTCGAACGCAACCCGACCGCAGTCGCTGCGCTGCGACATGCGGCAAAAACCCTACAGACGTCGCATGTAGAGTTAATTCGTGGCGATGCGGTAGAATTTGTCCGGTCTGCAACGCTACCCTTCGACATCGTGTTTCTGGACCCGCCTTACGGCCAGGGCTGGATCGAGCGAATCGAACCGTGGCTGCAGAGGATCCTGAAGCCGGAAGGCTGGCTGTACGTCGAGGCCGAAGCCGCGCTCGCATCGCTCGGGCAGTTCAAGACGACACGATCAGGCCGCGCAGGACAGGTTCATTTTCATCTGATGCGAGGACAAGGCGAATGAAGGAAGCGGTGGCGGTCTATCCGGGAACGTTCGACCCGTTCACGCGCGGCCATGAGGATCTGGTGCGCCGTGCCGCGCTGTTGTTCGACCGTGTCGTCGTCGCCATCGCCGAGAGCCGCGGCAAGACACCGATCTTCGCGCTGGACGAAAGGGTCGAGATCGCCCGGGAGGTCCTGAAGCCGTTCCCGAACGTGGAGGTCGTCGGATTCGATGGACTGCTGATGGATTTTCTGCGCGTAAACGAAGCGCGACTCATCCTGCGTGGTCTGCGCGCGGCCTCCGACTTCGAGTACGAGTTCCAGATGGCCGGCATGAACCGCAAGCTTTTCCCGGATGTCGAAACCATATTCATGACGCCCGCAGACGAGTACATGTTCATCTCGGCCACGATGGTCCGCGAGATCGCCAAACTCGGCGGGGACGTGAGCAAGTTCGTGCAGCCGGCCGTGCTCGACCGGCTGCACCAGAAAATAGATCCGAAACCCTAGAAAGGAGCCGACATGGCCTTGATGATCACCGACGAATGCATCAATTGCGATGTATGCGAACCGGAATGTCCCAATGGTGCGATCTACCAGGGGGAGGAAATCTACGAGATCGACCCGTCCAAATGCACCGAATGCGTCGGTCATTTCGACGAGCCGCAATGCCAGCAGGTCTGTCCTGTGGACTGCATCCCGCTGAACCCGGACGTGGTCGAAAGCAAGGAACAGCTAATGGAAAAATTTCTGAAGCTGACCAATCAGGAAAGCTGATCGAACCCTGGGAAGCCCGGGTCAGGCTGCAGTCGACAGCGTCTCGGGCGACTCGGCGGGCAGGCCCAGCGTAGCGGAAATCTGGGCCTCGATCGCCTCCAGCTCCTGCAGTTGCTGCATCATCGAAGCTTCGGCCTGGTACAACTCCTGCACCCGTTCCTCCAGCGTGTCGGTCGCCTGATGGATGCGCTTCACGCTTTCGAGCCTGCGCTTGAGCTGAAGCTGGTACTCGCGCACCTGGGTCTCGAGCGGCGCCATCACGGCCCGCAGCCAGTGTTCGACATCCCGATTCGCGAGTTCGAAGGTCCGCCTGGCCTGCACCGCCACCGTCTCGAAAAATCGCTGGGTCAGCGCATGCTTCTCGGTCGTCACCAGCGTCAGCGTGGTGTTCAGTTGACGATTGAAAGCCGCCTCCAGCCGGTCCAGCTCTTTCTCGTAGCGCAGCGTCGAAAAACTCTCGGGCGGCGTGAGCTTGAGCCCGTGCTCCACGCTGAAGCGGCGGTACATCGAATCGAGCATCGTGGTGATCTCGCGAATCTCGTCCGACGACATGGCCAGATTCGAGCGCAGGTGCTTGAAAAAGCCCTCCATCGCGTCGCGCAGGCCCTTGGTGAAGGTCGACTCCAGCATCGCATCCCGGGTGCGACGGGTTTCGTCCCGCAGCGCGTCGAGTCCGAGATGGGCCAGCAGATTATTGGTCAGGTTCGAAAACACGCTGCGCACCGCATAGTACTTCTGCAGCCCCTGCTCGAACTCATTCTTCTCCATCCGGATCTTGCGCATCATGTATTCGATGACGCTCTGGTTCTTGCCCCGCAGATCGGTCAGTTCCTTGAGCTGTTCGCGCACACCACCGAGCCGGGCGAGGATCAGCTCGCGCGTCTGACGCGCCACATCCGACACCTCTCCGATCGTGCCGTCCCGAACGATCTGCTGCTTGGTCGGCAGCACATCCTGCGCCAGCGCCCGCTCGAGCGCAGGAAGACGACTGCGCTCGACCAGGGCCTGATCGCCGTTTATCCGGCCGACCAGTCCCTTCTGTGCCGAAACCGGAAAAACATTGCGCTCGGGCAGATCGAGCGTCGAAGCGACCTGCCGGATCTGCCGCTGGATCTCGAGTTCGATCCGATCCTCGTCACGCAGTCCGTCCCACAATCCGTCGATCTTGTTGAGGGCCACCAGACTGCCCCTGCCATGTCCGAGTCCGGACTGTACATACTCCCGCCAGACCGCGAGGTCGCTCTGTGTGACGCCGGTATCCACCGACAGCACGAACAGCACCGCATGCGCGTTAGGCAGCAGCGACAGTGTGAGCTCCGGCTCCGCACCGATCGCATTCAGCCCCGGGGTATCCAGCACGATCAGGCCCTGCTCAAGCAGCGGATGCGGAAACTGGATCGACGCATGGCGCCAGCTCGGAATCTCCACCAGCCCATCGGCACCCGGCTTGAGCCCCGCCTCGCCGCGCGGATCTACATGGAACCCGAGTGCAACCGCCTCGCCCTCAGGGACACGCTCGGTTTCGCCGACACGGGCGAGTGCGGTCCGCAGATCCTCGGCCGACGACGGATTCAGAGGCTGGATCAACCACTCGTCCGGATAACGCTTCAGTTCGGTGACGCTGGCGCTGGTCCGGCGCGAGCGAATCGGCAGCAGGCGAATCTCCGGGCTCGCGCCGGCCGACCATTGAAGCTCGGTCGGACACATGGTCGTGCGTCCGGCGCTCGAGGGCAGCACCCGGTCACCGAAATCGGAGAAAAAGATCGCATTGATCAATTCGGACTTACCGCGGGAGAACTCGGCCACGAAGGCCACGGTGAGCTTGTCCTCGCGCAGACGATCCAGCACGTAACTCAGCCTCAGATCGGCCTGGGCATCGCTGACATCATTGCGGGTCAACCACCGGCGCAGCGTCTCGACCGAGGTCGCGGCGCCATCACGCCACTGGGCATAGGCGGAGAATTGATCGGCAAGACTCATGCTCGACTCACGGTCGCGCCTCCGCCGGGGCCGAGGACACGGGAATGTTGAGGTTACAAAGGATAGCGCCGAAATGTGCGCCTTCCAATCATCCGTGCATTCGACATGACGGGCGGCAAGCACGTCGCGACGGACGCCCGCGCCATCAGCGCCGCTGACAGTGCGGGCACCAGAAGGTGGCGCGCTGCGCGACGGTCGCCTTCACGATCGCCTGCCCACACACCCTGCAGGCCTGTCCAGCGCGACCATAGACGAAGTACTGCTGCTGGAAATACCCGGGACGACCATCCCCGCCGACGAAATCGCGCAAGGTGCTGCCGCCGGCGACAATGGCGTCCTGCAGCGTCTCGCGCACGCAGCCGACCAGTCTTGCGCAGCGCACTCGACCAAGCGTTCGTGCGCTGACGAGCGGATTGATGCACGCACGAAACAGGCTCTCGGATGCATAGATGTTACCGACCCCGACCACCCGCCTGCCGTCCATCAAGGCCTGTTTGATCGGCACCTGCGTCGCACGCGTCGCGCGATACAGCCAGCCGGCATCGAACCCGGCCTCCAGCGGCTCGGGCCCGAGGTGCCGCAGCAGGGGGTGGGCGAGCGCGTCTCCGTCGTGCCAGACGATCAGGCCGAAGCGTCGCGGATCACGCAGACGCAAGGCCGACGCACCGAATACCAGGTCGACATGGTCGTGTGGCCCGGGGGGCAAGTCCGCCGGCACCACCCGAAGGCTGCCCGACATGCCCAGATGGACGATGACGCAACCCGCATCGAAGATCAGCAGCAGATACTTGGCTCGGCGCCCGACGTCGAGCAGCTTCCGCCCGGTGACCCTCGATTCCATCAGATCGCAGACCGGCAGGCGCAGACGCGGGTTTCTGACACGACAGCCGGTGACGATCCGGCCGGTCAGCACCGGCAGGATGCCGCGCCGCGTCGTCTCGACTTCAGGCAGTTCGGGCATGTGATCTTTCCTCTCAAGCGATCGGGGCGAAGACGTGCGCGCAGCCCCGGCGCGACCCGGGGCCTGCAGCCGCCCCAGGGGCACGGGAAGGGTCGGAGGTCTTTCGCGGGCCACCTCGAAATGACGACCCGCTTGCCGCCGCCCCTTAAAACTACATAACATGGGCAGAACGGAATCGGATTATCCACCTCTAAGACCCCATTGGCAGCGCTGGCCAAGCCGGCGTTCAGGCTCCGACCAACCGACAGGGCATGAAATTATTCCTCATGCGCCGCCCGATGCCCCCATGGACCCGAACACATGAATTTCAAGCTTTCCACTCTCGCTGCCGCCATCGGCTTACTCGGGGCCTTGCTGGTGCCCCCCACCGCCCATGCTCAGGCTCATCCGGAGATCATGAGCGCTCCGGTGGAGCCGAGTTCGCTGCCTGCGCAGGAGCTGACCGCGGAGACGCTGTTCATGGTCCTGCTCGCAGAAATCGCGGGCGCGCGGGGCGAGATAGCGGTATCGACCGACGCCTACCTGCGGGCGGCCCGCCTGACGCGCGATCCCCGTATCGCCAGACGGGCCACCGAGATCGCGCTGTACTCGCGCGACACGAATGCCGCCGCCGAAGCCGCACGCCTGTGGGCCGAGATCGAACCGGAGTCGAACGAGGCGAGGCGTGTGTTGGCCGGCGTGCTCGCCACTAGCGGCGAACGTCTGAACGAAGTACAGATCCAGCTCGCCCGCATTCTCGCCGGCTCGCCAGAGCAGCTCGAGCAGAACCTGCTGGGATTGAACCGGGCACTCGCCCGTGTGCCGGACCGGCAGACCGTCCGGTCCATCGTCGATCGGCTGACCGAACCCTACCTTAAGGAGCCGTCGGCACATTTCGCGCGCGCCCAGGTGGCCATCTCGGTCGAGGACGGCATCGGCGCGGTCGCTTCCCTGGAGGAGGCCCTGCGTCTGCGGCCGGACTGGGAGCCTGCGGTACTGCTCAAATCGCAACTGCTGGTCCAGCTCGGCGCCACCCGAGATGCGATGACGCTGCTGGAGGCCTACCTGCGCACGCATCCCGACAGTACCCAGGCCCGCCTTGCCTATGCCCGCACGCTGGTCTCGGCGCGCGAGTTCGAGAAGGCCCATGACGCGTTCCAGGGGCTGCTCGACGAATCTCCGGAGGACAGGGACCTGCTGTATGCGGTGGCGCTGGTGTCCGCCCAGATCGGCAACCATGACGAAGCGATCGATCTGTTCGAGCGAGCACTCGATGGGGGACATCCGGAAACCGATCACATCCGCATGAACCTCGGTCATCTGACCGAACAGCGCAACCGGGTGGACGACGCGCTCGGCTGGTATCGGGCGGTCGAGGACGGTCCGCAGTATCTGGACGCGCAAATCCGGATCGCAGTGCTGCTCGCGCGCCAGGGCCATGTCGACGCGGCCCGCCTGCACCTGCGCAGCCTCGAAACCGGCGAGGAAGACGCGCGTCGCATGTTGTTCGCCGAAACCCTGGTGCTGCGCGAAGGCGGTCGCTACGCGCAAGCACTGGAGCTGGTCGACCGGGCGCTGCTCGACGATCCGGACAGCACCGAGCTGCTCTATGAATCCGCGATGCTCGCGGAGCGTCTGGACGAGCTCCAACTGATGGAGGCGCGCCTGCGCAAGCTGATTGCGCTCGACCCCGAACATGCGCATGCATACAACGCGCTCGGGTACTCGCTTGCCGAGCGGGGCATACGCCTGGACGAGGCCGAAGAGTTGATCGTGCGTGCGCTCGAACTGTCACCGGACGATCCTTTCATACTCGACAGCCTCGGTTGGGTACGCTATCGCATGAGCGACCTCGAGGGCGCGCTCGGCCACCTCGAACGTGCTTACGAACTGAGACCGGATCCGGAGATCGCCGCGCATCTGGGCGAAGTGCTGTGGACACTGGAGCGTCGGGATGAAGCCGATCGCATCTGGGAAGAGGCACTGCGCGACCATCCGGGTAACGACACGCTCAGGGCGACGATCGAGCGCTTGCTGCAAAGATGAAACGGCGAGGCTTCACGCGTGCGCTCGCGTTCTTGGCGGGCCTTGCGGCACTACTCCTGTCCGCCTGCTCGACCGCACCATCGTCACCGGACGCCCCGGCCCTGGTCAGCCGCGCCGCGGCGAGCGCGTTTAAGCTCGAGGGACGGGTATCCGCGAGCGACACCGGGCGGGCGGCGAGCGGACGGTTGGCATGGTCGCACGCTCCCGAGTTCGACGAATGGACCGTTTTCAGCCCCCTCGGCCAGGTCCTCGCCCAGCTGGTCAGCACGCCGGCCGGTGCGGTACTGCAAACTGGTGACGGACGCAGTGTCCATGCCGACAGCGTCCAGGAAATGCTGCCGGAGATCCTTGGCGTCGCGGTCCCGGTGAACGGGCTCGCGCACTGGGTGCAGGCCGTGCCGCGCGCCGGTGCGCGCGTGCTGCTGGCAGACGACTTCGGCCGCCCGGTGCGGGTATTCGACAGCGGCTGGCTGATCGAATACCGGGAATACGCCAGCGAAGACGCCGCCGCCGCTGTGCGCCGGATCGACGCAAGCCGCGGCGACGCCAGAATCAGACTCATCGTGGACGAATGGACGCCATTCCCGTGAGCCGGCTGGACGCCTGCCCCGCCCCGGCGAAGCTGAACCTGTTCCTGCATGTCGTCGGGCAGCGTGCCGATGGCTATCATCTGCTTCAGACCGCCTTTCGCCTGCTCGACTGGCATGACCTGCTGTCCTTCGAACTGCGCCCGAACGGTAGGATCAGTCGTGCGACCGACCTGCCGGGCGTGCCGGAACAGCAGGACATCACCGTACGTGCCGCGCGCCTGCTGCAGCAGGAAAGCGGCACCCGACTGGGCGTATCGATCTCGATCGACAAGCGGCTGCCGATGGGCGGCGGCCTCGGAGGCGGCAGTTCGGATGCGGCCACCACGCTGATCGCGTTGAACCGTCTGTGGCGCACCGGTTTGTCACGCACCGATCTGGCCCACCTCGGCCTACGGCTCGGTGCGGACGTGCCGTTCTTCGTTTTCGGTCGTGACGCCTTCGCGGAAGGCATCGGCGAGCGCCTGACCCCGTTGCCGCTGGCGCCAGCCCGGTACGTCGTGGTGTGGCCTGACTGCCACGTCCCGACGCAAGCGATTTTCGCATCGAAGGAGTTGACGCGAAATACCGAACCCATCACAATCTCGGACTTCGCTTCGCGCGCCACCCGGAACGATCTGCAAGCCGTCGCTTGCAAACTCTATCCGCAGGTGGCCGCCGTCGTAGAGTGGTTGGGGCAATATGCTCCTGCAAGGATGACCGGTTCCGGCGCATGCGTGTTCGCCGAGGTGGATGACGAGACCTCCGCCCGTCGCATCGTCGAGTCCTGCCCAGCGCAATGGCAGGCATGGGGCGTGAGGTCAATCGCGCAGCATCCGCTTCACCACTGGCTCGACTGATGTGCGAAACGGGTTTCTTGGGGAGTCGCCAAGTCGGTCAAGGCACCGGATTTTGATTCCGGCATTCGAGGGTTCGAATCCTTCCTCCCCAGCCACACACCGGGCAGGCCATGTGCCTGCCCGATTCGTTTCAAGTGTAGTCATTGTCATTTTTCGGCACTGGAGAATCGGTCATGCCCCGTGGCAGCCTGATGGTCTTCACCGGCAACGCCAACCCCAAGCTCGCAGCGGATGTGGTGCGCAGACTGGGAATCAGCCTGGGGTCTGCAACCGTGGGCCGTTTCTCGGATGGGGAAGTCAACATCGAACTCCTCGAGAACGTGCGTGGCAAGGATATCTTCGTCCTGCAGCCCACCTGTGCGCCGACCAACGACAATCTGATGGAACTGCTGGTACTGGTCGACGCGCTGAAGCGCGCTTCGGCCGGACGCATCACCGCAGCGATGCCCTACTTCGGCTACGCGCGTCAGGACCGCCGGCCGCGCTCGGCCAGGGTGCCCATCACGGCCAAGGTCGTCGCCAACATGCTGCAGGCCGCGGGCGTCCAACGGCTGCTCACGATGGATCTGCACGCCGATCAGATCCAGGGATTCTTCGACATCCCGGTGGACAACGTCTATGCGGCGCCGGTATTGCTGGCCGACCTGGACAAGCAGAAGTACGACGATCTGCTGGTCGTGTCGCCGGACGTCGGTGGCGTGGTCCGGGCGCGCGCGTTTGCGAAGCGCCTGGAATGCGACCTGGCGATCATCGACAAGCGCCGGCCCAAGGCCAACGTATCCGAAGTCATGAACATCATCGGCGAGGTCAAGGACCGCACCTGTGTGATCATGGACGACATAGTCGACACCGCCGGCACGCTGTGCAAGGCGGCCACCGCGCTCAAGGAGAATGGCGCGAGGCGCGTGCTGTCCTATTGCACCCATCCGGTGCTCTCCAGCGCGGCGGCGGCACGCATCGCCGAGTCGGATCTGGACGAACTGGTCGTGACCGATACGATCCCGCTGCGTGAGGATGCGCGCGACTGCCCGCGCATCCGCCAGATTTCGGTCGCATCCCTGATGGCAGACACCATGCTGCGCATCAGCAACGAGGAGTCGGTCAGTTCGCTGTTCATGGAATGAATCCGGTCGGCGGTCTTGGCCGCGGACCTCAACCCATCCGTCTGGTCGCGGGCGGATCTGTCTCAACCCAGGAGTAATCACATGCAAATCAAATTCAAGGCCACCAAGCGCGTGGAACAGGGCACGGGTGCGAGCCGCCGCCTGCGTCGCGCCGGCCAACTGCCGGGCATCATCTACGGCGCAAGCCAGGAGCCGATCCCGGTCACGCTCGATCACAACGAGCTCTACCACCTGCTCCGCAAGGAGGCCTTCCACTCGTCGATCCTGATCGCCGACGTCGATGGCAGCAAGGAGTCGGTCGTGCTGCGTGATGCGCAGTGGCATCCGTTCAAGCAGCTGGTGCTGCACCTCGACTTCCAACGTGTCAGCGCCACCGAGAAGCTGCACCTGAAGGTGCCGTTGCACTTCGTCAATTCCGAAATCAGCCCGGCCGTCAAGCTCGGCGCTCAGATGGTCTCCCATGTAGTCAACGAGATCGACGTTGCGTGCCTGCCCAAGGACCTGCCCGAGTTCATCGAGGTCGACCTCAAGGACCTCGAGGCCGACCAGTCCATCCACGTGTCGGACCTGAAACTCCCCGCGGGCGTCGAAGTGGTGTTCCACGGCGAGGGCGACCCGGTCGTCGCGACCGCATTGAAGACCGGTGGTGCAGTCGCGGCCGAAAGCGAAGAAAGCGGCGAAGCGGCCTGATCGACAATCGATCGTACGAAACAGGCCACCGGCAAGCCATGACGGCCACCCCGCCACGCCTGATCGTCGGCCTCGGAAATCCCGGGGCCGAGTACACCGAAACCCGGCACAACGCCGGGTTTTGGTTTTGTGAGCGCCTTGCAGACGCGCTCGGCGCCCGCTTCGGTCATGAGTCGCGTTTTCACGGCCTTGTCGCCAAGGCGCCGGCTTCGGGCGCCTTGCTGCTGATGCCGCAAACCTTCATGAACCGTTCCGGCCAGGCCGTCGGCGCGCTGGCCCGCTTCTACCGGATCCCGGCCGCCGAGATCCTGGTCGTGCATGACGAACTCGACATCCCGCCCGGACAGCTTCGCCTGAAGTTCGGCGGCGGGCTGGGCGGACACAACGGACTGAAGGACATCACCGCCCATTGCGGCACGCAGGATTTCTGGCGGCTCAGAATCGGCATCGGCCATCCCGGCAACCGCAACGAAGTCATCAACTTCGTGCTGAAGCGCCCCGGCCGCGAGGAACAGGAACTGATCGACGAGGCCATCGAGCGTGCGCTTGCGGCCTGGCCGCTGTTGTCCCGCGGCAATCTCAATGCGGCGGCGACACAACTCAACACGCGCGCCGGCTCCCCCGCCCCGAAAAGGCCTGGCGCCTGAGCGATCCGGCTCACGCGGACGCGCCGACCCGCTCGGACCGCTCAGTCCGCCCGCTCACCCGCCTTCGTAACCCACCTCGGCCAGCACGGCCAGCGGCCCGACCCGTCGGATCGTGTCGATCTGCTCCGGCCGCCGCACGTAATGCGTGCCGCCATAGTTGATCGCCGCGATCGAGATCCCCTCGAAACACTCCGCGCGACGGGGCACCACCAGCATCCAGCCATCGCCCACCAGCAGATTGAACGGAGGCAGCAGTCCGTCCGCATCGGTGCGCAGATCGAGAAACGCAAGCGCCAGTCCGAACGCCTCGTGCAGGCTGCGCGCGGCGGCCTCCGCCGCACCGGCGCGCACGGCCACACGCACGAAGCAATGCCGCATCTTCAGCGCGGCATGGGTCACCAGCTGATGCTCTCGCGCGTCGGCCGGCAGGCCTGCAACATAGAGCCGCAGGTTCGCATTCCCCGCAGCGGCCGGAATCCACTGCACATGCTTGTGCCGCTGGCTGGCGCCGGCCGCCGTGCCGCCATTGTAGAAACCGAGACCGTCCGCCTCGCACAGAACGCTTGCGAGCGCCGCGAAGTCGCTCAGAGCCAGCGGGGTCAACTGCTCCTCGAACTCCCGCCGCGCCAGCACCAGATGCCGATCGCACACCGGGAACTTGTTCAGGATCGCGGTGTGCATGTCGCCCACCGGACCGACCGTCAGGGCCGGATCCGGCGCCTTGAACGGATTGAAGTCGGGATCGCGCGGTCCGCCCGGCATCGTCAGCTTCGCGGCCTCCACCTTGGCCGCATCCTTGACCGCCAGCGACGACACCCAGCGCACGACGAAACGCACCCCCGCCTCGTCGATCGCGCTCTCCTCGGCCTGGATCGGTTCGAGCGCGCCCGATGCCAGCGCCGACGCGATGCGTTCATCCACCTGTTCGATGAAAGTCTTCCCCATGTACCCTCCTGGTGCAGTCACAAAAAACCGTATGCGCCACGCAGCCTGCGCAAGCTTCGCCAATTCTAGGCCTTGCAGCGACCGATCGGCGAGCCTGCGTCGCGAACCATCGCTTTGGACGCACTCAGCGGCAGGGTAGAATCACGGGTCTGGTGGCCCGAAAGCCCGGCCGCCCCCGATTCACGGAGCGTCCACCAATGAGCCTCAAATGCGGAATCGTCGGCCTGCCCAACGTCGGCAAGTCGACCCTGTTCAATGCGCTGACCAAGGCCGGCATCCAGGCCGAAAACTACCCCTTCTGCACCATCGAACCGAACGTCGGCATCGTCGAGGTCCCGGACCCACGCCTGGCCCGCCTGGCCGAGATCGTGAAGCCACAGAAGATCCAGCCGGCGATCGTCGAATTCGTCGACATCGCGGGATTGGTCGCGGGCGCCTCCAAGGGCGAGGGCCTCGGCAACCAGTTCCTGGCGAACATCCGTGAAACCGATGCGATCGTGCACGTGGTGCGCTGTTTCGCCGACGACAACGTCGTGCATGTGTCGGGATCGATCGACCCGATCCGCGACATCGAGGTCATCGACACCGAACTCGCACTGGCCGACATGGCGACCGTCGAGAAGGCGCTCAATCGCTACCGCAAGCCGGCCAACGCCGGAGACAAGGACGCGAGGACGCTGGTCGCGGTGCTGGAGCAATGTTTCGCGCAGCTCAACGAAGCCAGGCCGGTGCGCGCGCTGACGCTATCGAAGGAGGAATGGGCGAGCCTGAAACCTTTCTGCCTGATCACCGCCAAACCGGTGCTGTACGCAGCCAACGTCGCCGACGACGGTTTCGAGAACAATCCTCATCTGGACGCGGTGCGCGCGCATGCCGAGGCCGAGGGCGCCGGCGTGGTCGCGCTGTGCGCCGCGATCGAGGCCGAGATCGCCGATCTCGACGACGCGGACAAGCTGGAGTTTCTCGAATCCATGGGTCTGGAGGAGCCCGGCCTGGATCGCCTGATCCGCGCCGCCTACAAGCTGCTGGGGCTACAGACCTACTTCACCGCAGGCGTGAAGGAAGTGCGGGCCTGGACCATCCATGTCGGCGACACCGCGCCACAGGCGGCCGGCGTGATCCACACCGACTTCGAGCGCGGCTTCATCCGCGCGCAGACGATCGCCTTCGACGACTTTATCGCTTGCAAGGGCGAGGCCGGTGCCAAGGAAGCAGGCAAGATGCGCGCCGAGGGCAAGGACTACGTGGTCAAGGACGGCGACGTGATGAACTTCCTGTTCAACGTCTAACGCCTGACGGTCGTGCGCTCGCTGACCGACTTTTTCGCATATCCGTGACGACCGGGACGAACCGAGGCTACGTCGGCCGGTTCGCGCCGTCGCCGACCGGTCCGCTGCACTTCGGATCGCTGGTGGCGGCCGTAGGCAGCTATGTCGATGCACGCCATGCCGGAGGAAGGTGGTCGCTGCGCATCGAGGATGTGGACGAGCCGCGCTGCACGCCGGATGCGGCCGATGCCATCGTCGCCAGCCTGGTTCGCCTCGGATTCGAGTGGGACGGCGAGATCGTGTGGCAGAGCCGGCGTGTCGCGGCCTACCGGAACGCGTTCGAACAACTCATCGCTCGCAGCGCGGTATTTCCGTGCGCCTGCACGCGACGCGAGATCGCCGACTCGGCCCTCGCTCCGGACGGGTCTCGCATCTATCCGGGCACCTGTCGGAACGGTGTGCCTGCAGGGCGGACGGCACGGGCGTGGCGCGTCAGGGCCGAGGGCCGCTATGCGTTCGAGGACCGTGTGCAAGGGCTGCAGCAACAGGACATCGCCACCGAGGTGGGCGATTTCGTGGTGCTGCGCGCCGATGGCCTGTTCGCCTATCAGCTCGCGGTGGTGATCGACGACGCCGACGCCGGCGTGACCGACGTGGTCCGGGGCGCCGATCTGCTGGGTTCGACCGCACGCCAGATCCATCTGCAGCACCTGCTCGGTCTGCCCACACCCCGGTACGCCCATCTGCCGGTGGTGGTCAATGCCGCGGGCGAGAAGCTCTCCAAACAGACGCTGGCGGCTCCGGTCGACCTGTTCGCCCCACACGACGCGTGGCTGGCGGCCCTGTCGTTTCTCGGTCAGAATCCACCGGAGAAGTTGCGACAGGCTTCGCTGGCGGACATACGTGAATGGGCAATCCGCAACTGGTCGTGCGATCGCATCCCTCGCCAGCTTCAGGCCGAAGCACCGCCGCAGCTCGCGCACAGCGGACGATGACGCGACCGCGCCATCAGGAACACCCCTCGGAGAACGCAATGATCGATGACATTGCCGGCATTCGCCGGATTCTGGCGGAGACCCGCACGATTGCAGTGGTCGGTCTGTCGGCCAACTGGCACCGACCGAGCTATTTCGCGGCGAAGTACATGCTCGATCACGGCTATACCGTGATCCCGGTGAATCCGGCCTACCCGGAGGTGCTGGGGCAGAAATGCTACCCTAGTTTGCGCGACATTCCGGCTCCGGTCGACATGGTCGACGTGTTCCGCAAACCCGAGGACGTGTTGCCGCTGGTCGACGATGCGATCGCGATCGGCGCGAAGACGTTCTGGATGCAACTCGGCGTCATCAACGACGAGGCGGTCGCCCGGGCCGAGGCGGCCGGTCTGCAGGTCGTCGCCGACCGCTGCGTGAAGATCGAGTATGCGCGTCTGTTCGGCGGCCTGAACTGGGCGGGCGTCAACACCGGCGTGATCTCGGCCAAACGTCCGGTCGTACCGACTCGCGGCTGACCGCAGGCCGCTGACGGCTGACCGCTTACGGTTCAAGCCTTCCATCGACTTGTGTGAGCCCTGTCAGAGTCTGCCGCGAAAGCCGGCGATGCCGATCGCGAAGCGCACGAACTGATAGGCAAACCAGGTCGCCATGCGGCGCAGCGCCGGCAAGCGTCGCCAGTGCTCCTTGTGGAGCTCCGACGCACCGGCCACGATCGCATTTTCGAGGCTGTCGCGCAATCGGGTCGCGAATATCGGATCGTCGACGACCACGTTGGCCTCGCGCGCGAGCAGCAGGCTGAACGGGTCGATGTTGCTCGATCCGACCGTCGCCCAGTGCCGGTCGATCACCGCGACCTTCGCATGCAGATAGCTTTGGTGATACTCGAACAGCCGGATACCGCGATCCAGGAAATAGGGATACAAAGCCTTTGTCGCATAGGCCAGGATCGGGTGATCGGACAGCCCCTGCAGCAATATGATCACGCGCACGCCCCGCCGGGCTGCAACCGTGAGCGCGTGACGGAAGCGACGCCCCGGAAAGAAATACGCGGACGCAATCAGCACTTCCTCGCGCGCCGCGTCAATCGCGCCCAGATAAGCCTCTTCGATGTCGCGCCGATGCCCGAGGTTGTCCCGGATCAGGAACGCGGCGCGCATGTCGCCGATCGGCTCGCCGCGTGGCGCCGGCAACGCGAGGCGCTTGCCGCGACGCTTCATGTTCGCCCAGGAGACCAGCCACCACAGCCTGCGCACCGACGCAACGATACTGGGCAACAGCGGCCCCTCGACCCTGACCGCATAATCGTATCGCGGCGACGGCGGCCCCCCCTTGGTCAGGTCGTCGATGATGTTGATGCCGCCGACGAAGGCTACCCGGGCATCGACCACGACCAGCTTGCGGTGCAGGCGACGCAGGCGATGCCGGCGAAGCGACAGCGCCCGGATCTCCGGACGATAGACCAGCACCGCCACGCCGGCCGCGGCCAGCGGTTCGAGCAGGGCATCGACGAACGGACGTCCGCCGAAACCATCGACCAACACCCTGACGGTCACGCCCCGCGCCGCGGCGCGGCCCAGGGCCGCTGCGATCCGGCGGCCGGTCGCATCGGCTTCGAAAATATAGGTTTCGACATAGATCTCCGACGCCGCGCGATCCATCTCGCGCTCGATCGCCGGAAAGTACTGCGCGCCCGACTCCAGCAGTTCGACCCGGTTGCCGGCGAGAAAAGCGGTCACTCGGGCAGATCCAGTTCGGCCGTCAGGGCCGCATGATCCGAAATTCGGGACCACGGCAAACCGCAGTGCACATCGGCCCGCGCGACCTCGAAGCCGCGCACGTAGATGCGGTCCAGGCTCAGCACCGGCGCGCGACTCGGAAAACTCTTCGCGATCCGCCCGCAGCCCTGGTGAAAGACTTCGGTCAGCCCGAGCCTGCGCGCCAGCAGGTCATCAGCACGATTTCGCCAGTCGTTGAAATCCCCTGCGATGATCAGCGGGGCACCGTCTGGTACGAGTTGCTCCATGCGCTCGGCCAAGGCCTCCATCTGTCGCCGTCGACTGCGCGCCATCAGGCCGAGATGAACGCAGACGCAATGAACCGGCTCGGCCAGCTCCGGCAGCGCCACCTCGCAATGCAGCAGCCCCCGTCGTTCGAAGCGATGATCGGAGACGTCCTGGTTGTGCTCGGACAGAATCGCGAACCGGCTCAGGATCGCATTGCCGTGGTGTCCGTGATCGTAGACCGCGTTGCGCCCATACGCGGTCTGGTGCCAGACCTCGTGCGCGAGGAACTCGTGCTGGGGATTCGGTGGCCAGTTTTCATGGACGATCTCGTGGCGCATGTGCAGCCCCTGCACTTCCTGCAGGAACACCAGATCGACATCGAGCGCGCGCAACCGGTCGCGCAGTTCGTGCACCACCATGCGACGGTTGAACTGGGAGAAGCCCTTGTGGATGTTGTAGGTACAGACCCTGAGTTTCATGACTGGCGGTCGGTCGTAGAGGTTGTGACGGAGGTCACCGGTATAATCGTCGCTGCATCATTTATACCAAATCTGGATGGACACACTACAGGTCATTTACCGGGTCGAAGCGCGAGCACGGGACATCGAGGCGCGCGCACACGCGATCGCGGTCGAACAGAGCATCGAGATGCCGCCGCATGCGGTGCGCAATGCGCGGGTGAGCGACTGCGTGCTGGGTCGGGTCCAGGACATCGTTGCCGACGGCCCGGGCCATTTTCTTGTCACGGTGGGGCTCGCGGCCGAGACGACCGGTTTCGAGGCCGGGCAGTTGATGAACATGCTGTTCGGCAACAGCTCGCTGCATCCGGACCTGGAACTCGTGGACGTCGAAATATCGAAGGCATTCGCCGGCCGCTTCGGTGGCCCGCGCCACGGCATCGCCGGCCTGCGCAGGCTGACCGGTGCCGAGCGGCGCGCGATGACCTGCACCGCGCTCAAACCTCAGGGAAGCACCACCGCCGAACTCGCAAGGCTGGCCGCCTGTTTCGCCGCGGCGGGCATCGATCTGATCAAGGACGACCACGGCCTGGCCAACCAGCCGAGCGCACCTTTCGCGGAGCGGGTCGAGGCGATCCAGCAGGCGGTATCCGAGACCAACCGACGCACCGGCCATGCGACGCTGTACGCTCCCAGCCTGACTGGCGGCCCGCGACGGCAGATCGCGCAGTTCGAGGCGGCCCGGCACGCCGGCGTCGGCGCCATCCTGCTCGCGCCGATGATCTCGGGCATGGGCGCCCTGCAGGAACTCGCCGGCGAGGGGCTGCCGATCCTGGCGCATCCCGCGTTGTCGGGGACGACCCGGATCGCCCCGGCCCTGCTGCTCGGCAAGCTCTTTCGACTGGCCGGCGCGGATGCGGTGATCTATCCGAATCACGGCGGCCGATTCAGTTTCAGTCCGCAGCGTTGCCGGGACGTGGCTGATGCGGCGCGCGGTCGATGGCACGGTCTGGCCCCGACCATGCCGGTTCCGGCCGGCGGCATCCTCCCGGACCGGGTCGCAGAATTGATCGATTTCTATGGCCTGGACGTGATGCTGCTGATCGGCGGCGCCTTGCTCGAGGCGCCCGACATCGAGGCGGCTGCACGCGACTTCGTCGATCGGGTGGCCGGCCATGCCGTTGCGGAGTCGCCCCGATGAGTACGACGCCTCCGTTACGCAAGGCACTGCCGGGTGGGCGCTGGGAGACGGTCGATCGCCTGGAATACAAACCCGAGGGTTCAGCGCCCTTTCGCGACATCACCCGGCAGTTGCTGTTCCACAGTGACGGCTTGGGCTGCGAGTTGCGCTATTTCGAGATCGGGCCCGGCGGTCATTCCACGCTGGAGCGCCATCAACACGAACATGCGGTGCTGATCCTGAACGGGAGCGGACGCTGCCTGGTCGGCAATACGGTGCACCCGGTCAAGCGCAACGACCTGGTCGCGATCCCGTCCATGAGCTGGCATCAGTTCCGTGCGGCCGACGATTCGGTCCTGGGCTTTGTGTGCATGGTCAACGCCGAGCGGGACCGTCCGCAACTGCCGACCGACTCGGAACTGAACGACTTGCGCAAGCATCCGGAGCTTGCGGCCTTCATCCGCAGCTGAGCCGGTGCCGACACGCTGCGGGCCGGCGATCAGGACACGGCCAGCATGCGCTCGAGCGCGACCTTCGCAAGTTCGGCCTCGTGCTCGGGCACCGAGATCCGATTGACGACGTTGCCTTCCGCCAGGTTCTCGAGGGTCCAGGCCAGGTGTTGCGGATCGATGCGCTGCATCGTCGAGCACATGCACACCGTAGGCGCCATGAACTGCACGATCTTGCCCTCGGGCTTCATCTCCTCCGCAAGCCGATTGACCAGGTTCAGCTCGGTGCCGACCAGCCAGCGCGTGTTCGACGCCCCGGCCTTGATCGTGTTGATGATGTATTCGGTCGATCCGACGTAGTCGGAATTACGACACACGTCCAGATTGCTCTCCGGGTGCGAGATCACGAGCCCCTCCGGATGCTGCATGCGCCAGCGGCGGATGTGGCTTTCCTGGAACATCTGATGCACCGAGCAGTGCCCTTTCCACAGGATGATCCTGGCGCTGCGGATCTGCTCCGGTGTGAGCCCGCCGTATTCCAGGTCCGGATCCCACACCACCATGTCTTCCAGCCCGATGCCCTTCTTGTAGCCGGTCCAGCGCCCCAGGTGCTGATCCGGAAAGAACAATACCTTCTCGCGTCGCGCGAACGCCCAGTCGAGAATGGTCGGCGCATTGGTCGAGGTGCACACGATGCCGCCATGCTCGCCGCAGAACGCCTTCAGATCGGCCGCCGAGTTGATGTAGGTGACCGGTGTGATCAGCTCGTCCGGCCGTTCGAGCACCTCGGTGAGTTCGCGCCAGCAGCGGCTGACCTTGGCCAGGTTCGCCATGTCGGCCATGGAACAGCCTGCCGCCAGATCCGGCAGGATCGCAATCTGATGTGGCTGCGACATGATGTCCGCCACCTCGGCCATGAAATGCACGCCGCAGAACACGATGTATTCTGCGTCGGTCTGCGACGCGAGGCGCGCAAGCTTCAGCGAATCGCCGGTGAGGTCGGCATGACGGTAGACATCAGCGCGCTGGTAATGGTGGCACAGCAGCACCGCTCGCTCACCCAGTCGGGCCCTCGCCGCCAGGATGCGCTCCTGGGCCTCCTGATCCTGAAGCGTGTTGAAACGATCGAAACTGATGGTTGCGACTTGCATGCTGGTCTATCTCATCCCTGACTGTCGATGATTGGACCACAACCGACACATGATGTTGCGGTCTCGTGAAAATGGTGCCCTGCGGGACGCGGCCGGAACGCCAGCCCCGACGCCGTCCGCAGACCGGATCAGCTCTGTTTCCAGGGCAGGCCGGCGTTCCGCCAGCCACCGATCCGGTTACGATGTTCCTGTGCGTCCTTGTCGCCCTCGAAACCTTCGAGCACGTTGTAGCAATCGGAATAGCCGGCCTCCAACGCGGCCCGTGCCGCCTGGTCCGAGCGACCGCCGGAACGGCACATGAACATCACCAGCGCCTCGGTATCGACCTCGCGCTTGAGCTGCGCGAGAAAGGATGGGTTAGGCTTGCTGCCCGGGTAGGTCAGCCATTCGATCTCCACTGCATCGGGCACGCGGCCAACCCAGTCCCATTCTGCGCGCGTGCGCACATCGACCAGCCGTGCACCCGGCGCAAGCTGCCATACTTGATGGGCTTCGGAGGGCGTGAGCGCCCCGGCGTAGGGAAGATTCATCTGTTGCGCCCGCTCGCGTGCCAGCGCAAGAAGATCAGTGAGTTTGCCCATGACGGTCATCCGGATAGAATCGAATCCCAAAGTATACGCTAACGTGACCCCCATGATTCCCAGCGCAGACGATTCACCCGGCAACAAGGATCCGCGGCGCGCCCGTGGCATTCAGCGCGCGACCTGGGTCGCGATCGTCACCAACAGCGTACTGGCCATCGGCCAGTTCGTGATCGGCATCTTCGCCAATGCGTTCAGCCTGGTGGCCGATTCGGTGCACACGCTGTCGGACCTGTTCACCGACCTGATGGTGCTGCTCGCCGGCCGCAAGGGGGCCGATCCCGCGGACATCAACCACCCATACGGCCACGGCCGTTACGAGACCGCCGCGACGCTGATCCTGGGCGCCATCCTGTGCGCGGTCGGGTTCGGCTTTCTGTGGAGTTCCGGCATTCGCCTGCAGCACATGGACGACGCGCCGCAGGTGCATCAGACCGCACTCTACATGGCCATTGCAACGCTGATCGTGAAGGAGGGCCTGTTCCGCTTCACGCTCGCCGCCGGCAGGAGACTGAAGTCGGCGATGCTGGAGGCCAATGCCTGGCATGCGCGCTCGGATGCCGCGTCCTCGCTGGTGGTCGCGGTCGGCATCGGCGGCAGCCTGGTTGGTTACCCGTTTCTGGAGCCGCTTGCCGCCGCGGTGGTCGGATTCCTGATCCTGAACATGGGCATACGGCTGTGCTGGCAGGCCATGCGCGAACTGGTCGACACCGGCCTGGGCGAAGAAGAGGTCGAGAACATCCGCGAAACGATCCGTCAGACACCCGGAGTGATCGGACTGCACGACCTGCGCACGCGTCGCATGGCCGACCGCGTGCTGTGCGATGCGCACATACAGGTCGACCCCCGGCTCACCGTCTCCGAGGGTCACCGCATATCGGACAGCGTGTACTTCCGCATTCGGGCGGCGCACCCGGAGGTCCGTGACATCCTCGTGCATATCGATCCGGAGGACGATACCGACCTGCAGACACCCCCACCCGGCCCGCTGCCAGAGCGCAGTGACGTGCTGACCAGCGTGACCATGTTGCTGGGCGACGAAATCGAGCCGCTCCGACTGCAGCTTCACTATCTCGGCCTGCGCGTCGAAATCGAGTTGATGCTGTCGGACGCCGACTGGCATCGGATCGAGCCGAACGCACTCAAACAGCGAATGCGTGCGTTGCTCGATACACATCCGGAGTATCGCTCGATCACCTTTTTCGTGCGTCGCGCACCAGAATGATGCGCGCCACGATTGAAATGCATCATGATGGTGCAATGCCCATTGATCGAGACCGTCAGTCCGGTGGCGGACGCTGAAGAACCGGCGTATCGTCCGACCCCGTGACGCGTGCCTCGCGCGTGCCGGTACTGCCGGATGCGCCTTTGACGCGAACGTCCGCCTGCGGTGACCATTGAATACGCAGCTGGCACGGATGATGCTTTAAAGGGTCACCGGAAGTTACATCGTCAGCCCTTTTGCCACATCCCATCAGGAGTCAATATGAACTCACAAGAAGTCATGAAGATGATCCAGGAAAACGAAGTGCGTTTCGTGGATCTGCGCTTTACCGATACCCGCGGCAAGGAGCAACACGTGGGACTGCCGGTTTCGGCCTTCGAAGAAGAGCATTTCGAACATGGCCATCCGTTCGACGGCTCGTCGATCGCCGGCTGGAAGGGCATCCAGGCCTCCGACATGATCCTGCTGCCAGACCCCGGCACCGCCTACATCGACCCGTTCTACGACGAAACCACGCTGGTGCTGACCTGCGACGTGATCGAACCGTCCGACGGCAAGGGTTACGACCGTGATCCGCGCTCGATCGCCAACCGCGCCGAGGCCTACCTGAAGAGCACCGGCATCGGCGATACCGCGTTCTTCGGGCCGGAACCCGAGTTCTTCATCTTCGACTCGGTCGAGTGGTCAATCGACATGTCCGGCGTCTACAGCAAGATCATCTCCGAAGAAGCCGCGTGGTCGACCGCCGACAAGTTCGAAGGCGGCAACACTGGCCACCGTCCGCGGGTCAAGGGCGGCTACTTCCCGGTCCCGCCGGTCGATTCGCTGAACGACATCCGCGCCGCGATGGTGCTCGCACTCGAGTCCTGCGGCGTGCCGGTCGAGGTTCATCACCACGAAGTCGCGAACGCCGGTCAGTGCGAGATCGGCACCAAGTTCACCACACTGACCAAGCGTGCCGACTGGACCCAGTTGCTGAAATACATCGTGCACAACGTCGCGCACCAGTACGGCAAGACCGCGACCTTCATGCCCAAGCCGATCGTCGGCGACAACGGATCCGGCATGCACGTCCACCAGTCCATCTGGAAGGACGGCCAGAACCTGTTCGCGGGCAACGGCTATGCGGGCCTGTCCGAGACCGCGCTGTACTACATCGGCGGCATCATCAAGCATGCCCGCGCGCTGAATGCGATCACGAACCCGAGCACGAACTCGTACAAGCGTCTGGTCCCGCACTACGAGGCGCCGACCAAGCTGGCCTACTCGGCACGCAACCGCTCGGCGTCGATCCGGATCCCGTATGTCGCCAATCCCAAGGGTCGTCGTATCGAGTCCCGCTTCCCCGATCCGATGGCCAACCCGTATCTGTGCTTCGCCGCACTGATGATGGCCGGTCTGGACGGCATCCAGAACAAGATCCACCCGGGCGACCCGGCCGACAAGAATCTGTATGACCTGCCGCCGGAGGAAGACGCGCTGATCCCGACCGTATGCACCAGCCTGGACGAAGCGCTCGAGGCACTGGACGCCGACCGTGAGTTCCTGACCCGTGGGGGCGTGTTCTCGAACGACTTCATCGACGCCTACATCGAGCTCAAGATGGAGGAAGTCACCCGTCTGCGCATGACCACGCACCCGGTGGAGTTCGACCTGTACTACAGCCTGTAATCGTCTGCGCAGTTCGAACGTTAATGAAGGGACGGGCATTGCCCGTCCCTTTTTTATCGGGTCTAATCAGACCGGGTATGCCAACTCAGACACACCAGGAACCCTTCGTACCATGCGGATCGTCCTTCCCATGTTCGTGTTGTTGACGCTGTCGCTCGGCACGCCTGCACATGCCACCGTGTTCAAGTGCGTCGGCAGCGACGGCAGCGTCACCTACACCAACGACCGTTCGATCGCGCGCAACTGCACCGCGCTGAACCCGGATCTGCCTGTTTCGACGATACCGCCCCCGCCGCGATCCAGCGGTGGCCAGGCGCCGGGGGCGCCGGGCTCCTCATCCCGACCGGCTGATTTTCCACGCGTCAGCCCGGGCGCGCAGCGTACCCGCGACGACACACGGCGGCAGGTTCTGGAGCGTGAACTCGAAGCCGAGCAGTCGGCGCTGGAGACGGCCCGCAATGCGCTCGTGCTTCAGCAGCAGGTGCCTAGTGAAACAGAGGCGATACGCCGCTACCGGGACCAGATCGAACTGCACGAACGCAACATCGAAGCGCTGGAACGGGAAATGCGTGCCCTCCGGTAACATCAGTCGCATGGCGCGAATTTTGCTTGATAATGCAAAACAGGCGGCGCGACAGCATGGCAAGAACACCTCACTCCCTGACCACCAGCGGCCCCTTCGCCGGACTCGACCTGCTCTCCTCCGCGGTCGTGCTGCTCGACGAGCAGTTCATGATCCGTTACATGAATGCCGGGGCGGAGAATCTGTTTGCGGTCAGTCAGCGCAAGCTGCTGGGGCACCCGCTCACCCATCTGCTCGGATCGACGCACGGACTCGAAACAGCCCTGCACAATGCGCTCCGAACCAGCTGGAGTTACACCGGCCAGGACCTGAAGATCCAGCGTCCCGAGGCCGAGCCGCTTCATCTCGACTGCACCGTCAGCCCGGCCGAAGCCTCGGGCGCCAGCCTGTTGCTCGAGTTCCGCCAGATCGACGCCCAGCTTCGGGTT
Organism: Denitraticella aggregata; assembly: GCF_048158365.1. Classification (NCBI taxonomy): domain Bacteria; kingdom Pseudomonadati; phylum Pseudomonadota; class Betaproteobacteria; order Rhodocyclales; family Zoogloeaceae; genus Denitraticella; species Denitraticella aggregata. Next base: position 284,618 of record NZ_JBLLNL010000003.1, read on the forward strand.
GCGCGCGAGGAGCAACTGCTGCAGCAACAGCAGGCCAACCGGGAGTTGATCCGCAACCTGGCGCATGAGATCAAGAACCCGCTCGGCGGCATCCGGGGGTCGGCCCAGTTGCTGGAACGCGAACTGACCGATCCGCAGCTTCGCGAATACACCGAAGTCATCATCGCGGAGGCGGATCGGCTCCAGGATCTGATGAACCGGATGCTGAGCGCCCACTGCATGATGCGGCCGGGACCGCTCAACATCCATGACGTACTCGAGCGCGTGCGTCGGCTGGTGCTGGCGGAGTTTCCGGACATCACGCTGATACGGGACTATGACACCAGCTTGCCGGACCTGACCGCCGACCGGGAACAGCTGATCCAGGCCATCCTGAACATCACGCGCAATGCCGCACAGGCGCTGCAGGGCATCGGCGAGATCCGTTTCCGGACCCGCATCGCGCGCCAGGTCACGATGGCAAAGCGTCGCTTCAAACTGGCACTGGAATTGCAAGTGATCGACAACGGCCCCGGAATTCCGGAGGAGATCCACGACAAGATCTTCTATCCGCTGGTTTCGGGGCGGGAAGGTGGCAGCGGACTGGGACTCTCTTTGGCGCAAAGCTTTGTGGAACAGCACCAGGGAATGATCGAGGTGGACAGCCGCAGTGGGCGCACCTGCTTCACCATTCTGCTACCGATCTCCGACCGCGCGTGACACCCGTGCCGGGTCGCACCAACTTAGTGCATAAAACATGAAAACTGTCTGGATCGTTGATGATGACCGCTCTATCCGCTGGGTGCTCGAGAAGGCGCTGAGCCGGGAGAACATCCCGCACCAGAGCTTCAGTTCGGCCAACGACGTGCTCGATACACTCGACAACGCCCCGGTGCCGCCGAGCGTGCTGATTTCGGACATTCGCATGCCGGGTGAATCCGGCCTGGACCTGTTGCAGAAGGTCAAGGCACGTCTGCCCGATCTGCCGGTCATCATCATGACCGCGTACTCGGACCTGGACAGCGCGGTCGCGGCATTTCAGGGCGGCGCCTTCGAATACCTGCCGAAACCCTTCGATGTGGATCAGGCCGTCGCGCTGGTACAACGGGCACTCGAACCGAGCATGCGCCAGGCCGGTGCAGACACGGAAACCACGCTGGCGCCCGAGATCCTCGGACAGGCACCAGCCATGCAGGAGGTCTTTCGCGCAATCGGGCGCCTGTCGCAGTCCCATGCCACGGTGCTGATCAATGGCGAATCGGGCACCGGCAAGGAACTGGTCGCCCGTGCGCTGCATCGCCACAGCCCGCGGCGCGACGCACCTTTCATCGCGATCAACACCGCGGCGATTCCGCGCGATCTGCTCGAGTCCGAACTCTTCGGCCACGAGCGCGGGGCCTTCACCGGCGCGGCCGCTCAGCGTCGTGGCCGTTTCGAGCAGGCCGAGAACGGCACGCTGTTCCTGGACGAGATCGGCGACATGCCGGCCGAACTGCAGACCCGCCTGCTCAGGGTCCTTTCGGACGGCCATTTCTACCGCGTCGGCGGTCAGCAACCGATCCGTGCGAACGTGCGGGTGATCACCGCCACCCACCAGGACCTCGAGGAGCGCGTGAGACAAGGCCTGTTTCGCGAGGATCTGTTCCATCGTCTCAACGTCATTCGCCTGCGCCTGCCATCGCTGCGTGAGCGGCGCGAGGACATCCCGGTGCTGATCAAGCACTTTCTGCAGAAGAGCGCCCGGGATCTCGGTGCGGAGCGCAAGCACATTTCGGATGCGGCCCTCAAGTTCCTGCAGGGCCACAACTTCCCGGGCAACGTCCGTCAGCTCGAGAATCTGTGCCACTGGCTGACGGTGATGGCGCCCGGGGACGTCGTCGAAGTGGCGGACCTGCCTGCAGACCTGCGCGAGCAACCGGCCGTAACAGCCTCCGCGGACTGGATCACCGGACTGGGCGTCGAGGCCGACCACCTGATCGCATCGGCCCCCGGCGAGGTGTTCGAAAAACTCACGCAGGACTTCGAACGGACCCTGATCCGCAGGGCCCTCAACGCGACCGCCGGACGCAGGATCGAAGCCGCGCAGCTGCTCGGGATCGGACGCAATACGATCACGCGCAAGATCCAGGAACTGGGCATCGACGACGGACGTCACGCGAACGGCGACATTGATGCCGGAACGTGACCGGCCCCGATCACCCCGGGCGATGCCGACACGCGGTGTCGGCGCGCTTCCATGACATGCCCCGCTCACCGCAGCGCCGGTCGCCCGGTCCGCGATAGTTGACGCGACCGGCAGGGCTTGTCGGATAATCCCGCCAGGTCCTTCAGAATGGAAACTCCGGTTTGCCCCCCTCTGCATCCAGTCCGCCACTCGAGTCGGCCCAGATCGCACGACTACTCGGTCCGCTGGCAACACGGTTCGATCTGGTCGTCGTGCCGGTCTGCGCTTCGACCAACACCGAGCTGATGAATGCGCCGCCGAATGACGACGGGCGCATTCATGTGGTCGCGGCCGAACACCAGACCGCAGGTCGCGGACGCCGGGGTCGGTCGTGGTTGGCGTGGGGAGTCGACAGCTTGACGTTTTCGGTGCTGTGGCGCTTCGAAGCGGGAGCGCCGGTCCCCGCGGGCCTGTCTCTGGTGGCCGGTGTAGCGGTTGCTCGCGCACTGGAGAAACTCGGGCTGCCCGGTGTTCAGCTGAAGTGGCCCAATGACGTGCTCGCATCCGGTCGAAAACTGGCCGGCATTCTGGTCGAACTGATGCCCGGACGCGGACGCACGCCGGCGGCGGTCGTGGGCATCGGGCTGAACATGCGCGTGCCACACGATGTGACGATTCCGGATCAGCCCGCCGTGACCGATCTTGCGACGCAGATGTCGTCTGCAACCGACCGGAACACGGTATTGGCGGTAATCCTGTTCGAGCTCTGCCAGTTGTTCGACACCTACGCCAGCGCCGGCTTTCCGGCCCTGCGCGGCGCCTGGGAACAACGTAACGCCTTTTCCGGCCTGCCCGTGCGTGTGACCGGCGAAAGCGCCGATCTGCAGGGCATCTGTGCCGGGGTCGATGAAGACGGCGCCCTGCTGTTGCGCACCGACGATGGTCTCATCCGGGTGCTGTCCGGAGAGCTTTCATTGAGGTGCGCGACTTGATCCTGTTGATCGATATCGGCAACACCCGCATCAAGTGGGGTCTGTTCGAAGACGGTCAATGGCTCCGTGAGGGCGCCTTGCTGCATCGGGACGCACGCGAACTGGCTGCCGTCGTGGCGGCGCATGCCGGCATCCGCTCGGCCCTCGGCGTCAACGTGGCAGGCCCTGCAATGGCTGGCGCAATCGGTGAAATGCTCGACAAGCACGGTCTGAGGCTGCACTGGTTTCACACCTCGGAGCGCTGTGGTGGCGTGATCAATCTTTACGATACACCGCAGCAACTGGGCGTGGACCGATGGACTGCGCTGATCGGCGCGCGATCCATACATGAAGGACATTGCCTGGTCGTCACGGCCGGAACGGCGACCACCATCGATCGGCTGGACGGCGCCGGACAGTTCGTGGGTGGCGTAATTCTTCCCGGTATCGATCTGATGCGGCGATCGCTTGCCGGCAACACCGCTCAGTTGCCGTTCGCCGAAGGACGTTACACGACGACGCCGCGCAACACCGCCGACGCGATCGTGTCCGGATGTCTGAGCGCGCAGATCGGCGCCGTGAAGTTGCTGTTTCGATCGATCGAGGATCAGCCGGACGCCCTGTGCCTGCTCAGTGGAGGCGGCGCTCCGATGCTCGAGGCTCTGCTCGACATCCCGTTGCGGCGCATCGACAATCTTGTGCTTCGCGGGCTCGCGCTGATCGCGTCCGAGCGCAAGTTCGACACGCCATGATCCGCGCGACCCGAGTCCGCCGTTGTAATCATCGAGGGATCCGTCGGAGCTCAATGCCCGCCCATCCGTCAAGCTGCGTAACGTGCCAGCCATGCGACTGTTACTGATCTGTCTGCTGATTCTGAACCTGCTCGCGCTTGCGGCCGGTTTTGGGCTGCTCGGAAGCTCCGCACCTCGCGGCGAGCCCGAGCGCCTGACCAACCAGATCAATCCCGAGCAGCTGCAACTCGAGCCGTCCGCAGGCCCAGCGACCCAGGCCGCGATCGACGCAGCACGAACCGAAGCTGCCGCGGCGGCGTCAGCGCCCCCGCCGGCGCCCGACCCCGTCGCAACGCCCGCTCCAACATCCGATCCGCGTCCGCCGCCTGCGGCCACCATGCCGACACCCCCAATTGAGCCGACGGAGGAGCCAGTGACGTCCGCACCCGTTGTGGCGATCGAAGCACAGGACCCGGTGCCCGATGAGGCGTCGGTGGTGGCGGAACCGCTGATCTGCGCCGCCTATGCAGGCGTGACCGAACCGAGACTGGACGCGCTTCGGGCCGAAGCCGGCCTGGTCGACCAGGGCATCCGGATCACGGCGGAACAGACCGAGCCCCCCGCATCGTGGTGGGTGCGTATTCCACCGGCCGAAACGCGGGCCGATGCCGAAACGCGGGCCCGACAGCTCAGGGCGCTCGGCGTCAGCGACCTGTTCGTCGTGCGTGACCAAGGACCGAACCAGAATGCGATCTCGCTTGGACTCTTCCGCACCGAAACCAGCGCACGGCAGCACCTGTCGGAGCTCGAGGCACGTCAGGTCGCAGGCGCCGAGATCGCGGCACGCATTCCAGCCGTCTATTCGGTCCAGATCAGCGGGCCCGCGACCGCCGTGACCCGGCTGAGCGCTTCGTTTGCCGACCGCCTCGGTCCCATCGTGGAAAGCGGATGCCGCTGAACGCCGCCAGACCCTTCATCGTCGGCCTGACCGGCGGCATCGGCAGCGGCAAGAGCGCGGCGGCCGACTGCTTTTCTCGTCGCGGCATCGCGGTCATCGACACCGATGCGATCGCGCACGCTCTGACTGCGCCCGACGGCGCGGCGATGCCGGCGATCGCAGCGGCTTTCGGTAACGGCGTGATACGAACCGATGGCGCGCTCGATCGCGACGTCATGCGCGAGCGGGCCTTCTCGGATCCGGCAGCGCGCGTACGACTGGAGAACATTCTGCATCCGATGATTCGCGCGACGAGCGAACGGCTGTGCAGCGAAGCCGCTTCGCCCTACCTGATCCTCGCAGTCCCGCTACTGATCGAATCGGGTAGCTATCGTGAGCGCTGCGACCGTATCTGCGTGGTCGACTGCAGTCCCGAAACGCAGATCATGCGCGTGCAAGGCCGAAGCGGACTGGGTGAGGAGCGCATACGCTCGATCATGGCCGCGCAGGCGAGCCGCGCGCAGCGACTCTCAGCGGCCGACGACGTCATCGAAAACGAGGGGAGCCTGGCGGATCTGGACGCACAGGTGGCGCAGCTCGATCGAATGTACCGCGGGCTCGCACAGCGGCCCGTCTAGGAGCTTGGCCGGACGGCTTCCGAGGTCATTCGGGTTTTTGGCCCTGTGCTATCATCGGATCACCAGTTCGTGATCGACCGCCGGGCCTCCCGCGGGCGGCGGAGCGGCTGTCCAGGAGATCCCTTCTTTGAGCGCATCGCGGTGATCATCAGCTACGAATATCCTCTCAACGAGCGCATACGCACCCTTTTGCGGCTGGAGGATCTGTACCGCAAGATGGCCCATTTTCATCGGGGGGAGGCGCCGCAGGATCATCACATCGCGTTGCTGACGCTGTTCGAGATTCTCGAGGTGGCCGGCCGCGCCGACCTGAAGGTCGACCTGATGCAGGAACTCGAGCGCCAGCGTCAGATCCTGATGTCCTTCCGCAACAATCCGGAAATTTCGGAACAGGCCTTGTCCGGCGCACTCTACGAAATCGAGCAGGCCTCCTCGTCGTTGCTGGCGATGGCCGGCAAGATCGGGCAGTATCTGCGCGAGAACGACTGGCTGATGGCCATCCGGAGCCGGGCCGCGATCCCCGGCGGGGTATGCGAGTTCGACCTGCCTTCCTATCACTTCTGGCTCAATCGTGACGCAGGCGCCCGACGGCATGACCTGGACGGCTGGATACAGCCGATGATCCCGATTCGGGATGGCCTCACCATCGTGCTGCGCCTGTTGCGCGCGAGCGGGCACCCGGAACCGCAGGTCGCCCAGAATGGAAGCTACCAGCTCACGATGAGTGGGCGGACTGCGCAGATGCTGAAGCTCAGGCTGCCCGCCAGCGAGGCAGCCATCCCCGAGATCAGCGCCAACAAGTACGCGCTCAGCATTCGTTTCATGCAGCCCGAGACGGTCGCGCGACCGCGGGCGATCGAACGCAACGTCCAGTTCGAACTGACCTTCTGCAGCCTCTGATCCGCCCGCCGCGATGAAGACGAAAGCGCCCACGGTGAAATGCCCGCAATGCGGGACAGAGGTGACGTGGACGCCGGAAAGCAGGTGGCGCCCGTTCTGTTCCGAACGCTGCAAGCAACTGGACCTGGGTGCCTGGGCGTCCGAACGCTATCGCGTGCCGGCCGCGGCACCTCCGGACCCGGACGATCGCACGGATCAGGCCTGAAATCCCGTCCGCCGGACACGCGCCCGCCACTCATCGGACCGTAGGATCTCGCCCCCAGGCGCCGCGAATGGCCGCAACACCATGTGCACCGGCCAGGTGAGCCGCACGGAGATCGGACTGTGACAAGCCACCGAGCGCCAGTACCGGCATGGGCAGCCCGCCGACCAGTGCCGAGAATTCGGCCCACCCGATGCCCGGTTGGCCGGGGTGAGTTGGCGTGGCTTCGACCGCCCCAAGAAGGACGTAGTCGAGCCCCAGCGCAGCCGCGCGCTCGAGTTCCGCACGCGTATGGCAAGAAGCCCCGACCCATTCGAAGTCCGGACGCATCTGGGTAGTCACCAGCTCCCGGCTGTTCACATGCACGCCGTCCGCGCCGATGCGACTGGCGAGGTCGGGCGAACCATTGATCACGACCCGGGCCTTCGAGCGATGTGCGCGCCTGACGACCTCGTCGGCAAACTTGAGCAGGTCCGCGCGGGAAAACTCCGGTTCGCGCACCTGTATGAAACGCAGCCCATTGCTCAAGGCCTGCTCGAGGGCGGTGAGTTGCGCCTCGACCCCGATCTGCCACGCATGGGTGATCCCGATGAAATCGGGCAAGGTCAGCGCCTTGAGTATCGGTCCGTTGGCCGGAAGCATCGGACCGACGCCCGGCCGGTCGGCATGCTCCCATGACAGCGCGCTGTGGACGTAATCATTGACCGTGCCGTCCCACTCGGCGACTTCGAAGAAGTGAAGGCGCACTCGGGCGTGCTCATAATGGTGCTCCCGCACCAGCCATGGCCACAGCTCGATCACGCGAATCCCGAGTTCCTCGTCGAGTTCGCGTATCAGCGCGTCGGCAGGCGACTCCCCCGCTTCCAGTTTGCCGCCCGGAAACTCCCAATACCCAGGATAGAAGGCGCCCGGGGCGCGCTGCCCGAGCAGAAAAGCGCCATCCGGCCGACGGATGACGCCCGCCGCGACTTCGACGCATCTGGACGCAGCGCCCTCGCTCGACACGCCGTCACTCGCCATTCAAGCGTCCAGCATGATCACGGGCAAACTGCCACGCGACCCGGCCTGAACGCGAGCCACGCATCAACGCCCACTGCAGAGCCTCCTGACGGCAGGCCACGATCTCACGCTTGCTCGCGCCGAAAGTCTTCAGCCAATGGCCGACGATCGCCAGATACTCCTCCTGACTGAACGGATAGAAGGACACCCACAGGCCGAACCGGTCCGACAGCGAGATCTTCTCCTCCACCGCTTCGCCCGGATGTACCTCACCGTCGATATGACGGGTCAGCAGATTCTCGTCGTGATATTCCGGCATCAGGTGCCGACGGTTGGATGTCGCATAGATCAGCACGTTGTCCGGTACGGCTGCGACCGAGCCGTCGAGCACGCTTTTCAGGGCCTTGTAACCGGGTTCCGCCTCTTCGAACGACAAGTCGTCGCAGAAGACGATGAAGCGCTCGGGCCGGTCGTGGACCAGTTCGACGAGTTCGGGCAGATCGACCAGATCGTCCTTGTCGATCTCTATGAGCCGCAAGCCGCGTTGCGCGTAGGCATTGAGCAAGGCCTTGACCAGCGAGGACTTGCCCGTACCCCGTGCGCCGGTCAGCAGCACATTGTTCGCCAGCCGGCCCTCGATGAACTGCCGCGTATTGCGATCGATGCGTGACTTCTGCTCGTCGATGTCCTTCAGGTCCTGAAGACGAATCCGGTGCGGCTGCGGAACGGCCTGAAGGGCACCGCGCCCGTTGCGACGTCGCCACCGGAAAGCGGTCGTGCCGGACCAGTCGGGCGCAGGCGCCACTTCCGGCAGCAGACGTTCGACCCTGTCGATCAGTTGCTCGGCCCTGAGCACGAGGCGCGCGAAATCATTCATCCTCTTTTCCATTGTCGTTCGAATCCTTGCGGCGCTTCGGCCAGGTTGCCCAGACGATAATGAGCAACAGCGCGAGCGCCACGCCTGCTTCCAGAAAAATGACCCACATGCTGTTCTCCGCGGCGACCCGGTATACTCCCGTTCGCGAGCCCTCGAGTCCACCCCCTCCTTCGAATAGGCGCAAAACTGACTGATGAAAGCAACATTGCGACTGTCGCGCCTATGGATCGTGTCGATGGCAATCATGGGGCTGGTCGGTTGTGCCGGCCCCGTTCGTGAAATCGGTCCGCAAGACGCAGCACGTGCATGTCCGCCTGCTCAGCCCTGTCCAGCGTGCCCGACATGCCCCGACGTGCCGGTCAGTGCCAAACCAGAGGTGCCCGCGGATGTCAGCGAACCACTGCAGAAGTCGTCCTGGGCCGCATTACCCGGGTGGGCGGACGACGATCACCGGCAGGCGTGGCCGGCGCTCCTCGAATCATGCCGCACACTGATCAATCAGCCACGCTGGAGCCAATCCTGCACGCTCGCCGAGCAACTGGGGGACAAGCCGGACGGTCGTAGCATCCGTGATTTCTTCGAGGCGCGTTTCGAACCGTGGCGTGCGGTCAATCCGGACGGTAGCGACGAGGGTCTGGTCACCGGCTACTATGAACCCCTGATCGAGGGCAGCCGTACCCGCTCCGAGCGCTATCGATGGCCGATTCATGGTGTACCCGAGGACATGCTGACGGTGGACCTCGGCGACGTCTATCCCGATCTGCGCAACATGCGGCTGCGTGGCCGCCTGGTCGATAACCGCGTCGTACCGTACTGGACACGTGCCCAGCTCGGCGAGATGAGCGATCTGGTTCCGGCCTCGACGCTGCTGTGGGCAGCCGACCCCATCGACCTGTTCTTCCTGCAGGTGCAGGGCTCCGGGCAGGTTCGTCTGCCCGACGGTTCACGGGTGCGTATCGGTTACGCCGATCACAACGGCCATCCCTACAATTCGATCGGGCGCTGGCTCGTCGCCCAGGGCGAGCTTCGACTGGACCAGGCGTCGATGCAGGGTATCAAGGGCTGGGCGAGAGAGAACCCTCAGCGCCTGAACGAGATGCTCAACATCAATCCCAGCTACGTCTTCTTCCGGGAATTGCCACGCTCGTCCGGCGGACCGATCGGCGCACTCGGTGTTCCGCTTACGGCCGAACGCAGCATCGCGGTCGATCCGCTTTATACGCCGCTGGGCGCACCCGTCTTTCTTGCAACCACCCATCCGCTGTCGGACCGGCCGCTGCAACGGCTGATGCTCGCCCAGGACACCGGCGGCGCGATCAAGGGCGTAGTTCGAGCGGATTTCTTCTGGGGCTTCGGCGAGAAGGCTGGCAATGAGGCCGGCCGGATGCGTCAACAAGGCAGGATGTGGGTGCTGCTGCCCAAGGATGACACCCCATGAACCGGAGGCTCCACACCGAATTGGCGTGGAGCACGGCACGGATTCCGACCTGCTGACGGTATCCGTCTATTCACTGACGCCGGCAAGCGCCTGTTCGAGATGGGCTGCCGGCACATACCCGCCCAGACGCCGCCCGTCGGCGAGGAACAGCGTAGGCGTGCCATTGATGCGGAGTTGTCGTCCCAGCGCAACGTTCTGATCCACGACCGAACTGTCGCACTCGGCAGTCACGGGCGTCTTGTTCTCGAGAATCCAGCCGTTCCAGCTGGCCGCCCGATCCTCGGCACACCAGATGTTCCGGGATTTCGCCACCGAATCCTCTCCGAGGATCGGGTACAGGAAGGTGTAGATGGTGATATCGTCGAGCAGCACCAGTTCCTTGCCGAGGCGCTTGCAGTAACCGCAATTCGGGTCTTCGAAGGACACAAGAATACGGCTGCCGTCGCCCCTGACCTGCCTGATCGCCCGGTCCAGCGGGAGCGTACCGATATCGATGGCAGCGAGTTCGGTCAACCTGGCCTGAGTCACATCCCTGCGGGTCTCGGTGTCGATGATCCGGCCGTCCATGATGAAGCTGACGCGCTCGTCCGTATAGACCAGCTCACCGCTACGCAACACCACCTCGTAAAGCCCCCCATAACGGGTTTCGGTCACCGAATCGACCAAGGGCGAACCGATGAAGGCCTCGACTCCCTTCTTGACGGTTTCCGGGTCGGCATGAGCCACACCGAAGGCAGCAAGCATGCAAGCGAGCAGGGCCGGTCGAAAGACATTACGGGACATTCGAATCTCCAGGTTTAGAATTTTCCGTTGGCGGCATAGCGCACCAATGCGGACTTTAGGACAGGCAGCCGCCCGGTAAGGTTCATCCCCGCATTGCGCAGCGCGGAAACGAAGGGATTGTCCAGTTTGAACAATCGGTTCAACGCGTGCGTGGTGTACTGCACCAGCAAGGGCTCTTCCGCACGCGCCCTCGCATAGTTGCGCAATACCGAGAGCTCACCGGGATCACGCCAGGCCGGCAATCCGGAAAGGCACTCGGACAAGACCCTGGCATCCTGAAAACCGAGGTTGATGCCGTGGCCCGACAGCGGATGAATCGCGTGTGCGGCATCGCCGATCAAGGCAAGGCGTGGCCGCACCACCTCCGACACGCGCAATAACCTCAACGGAAATGCCGCCGGGGGCGTATCCAGGTGCAAGCTTCCGAGCACACCCCCTCCGGCATCGGCCACTGCGGCACAGAACACATCCTCATCCAGGGTCATCAGACGGTCGGCGACATCGTCAGGTGCCGACCAGACGATCGAGATGCGCTGTCCCGGCAGTGGCAACCAGGCGAGCACGCCGTCTTTCCTGAACCATTGATAGGCGATATCGCGGTGCGGTCGGTCACAGCAAAAATTCGCGACCACGCCCTTCTCGCCATATGGGGTGATATGCGCATCGATACCGGCCTGCGTCCTCACCCAGGAATTCGCACCATCCGCGGCCACGACCAACCGGGTTCGCAAGCGCCGGCCGTCCGAAAGGGTCAGCTGCGCCGAGTCCTGGTCGATCCGCAACGCGGATGGAACCGCCGGGCACAACAGCGTCAGATTGTGCTGCCGCCGGAGCGTTTCCCATAGTTCCACCTGCAGCAGGCTCGACTCCGCAATCCAGGCCAGTTCCCCAAGACCGGTATCATAGGCCGAGAACGTGAGCGCCCCGCCCGAGTCGCCATGGATGCGCATTTCTGAAACCGGCGTCATGCGAGTGCGATCCAGACGACCCCACACGCCGATTTCGTCAAGAAAGCGCTGGTTTGCCGAACTGATCGCATAGATACGGGCATCCCACCCGTCCGGCCGTCGGGGCTCCACGCCCTCGACGAGTGCGATCTTCAGCGCGGCCTTGCGCAGGGCCACAGCCAGGCTGGCGCCCGCCAGGCCGCCCCCCACGACGACGACATCGAAATCCATCACATCCGGACAGTTTGGTTGCGGTCAGTCATTTTGCCCGACTGAGCATCCCAAGTCATCCGCCTGCATTGAATGGAGGCCGACCCTATGCTCGACGACACGACGACACCGGGGGACCGCCAACGTCGATCCACCCGCTGCATGGCCTCACCGGAAGAAATATGCTGCCTTCGGCATGGCCCGGCATCAGCCCGTCGAGCGCTGCATTCCAAACGCGTTGGCTGAGGCTCTTGCATCTCTGGTAGCTGCCCAGACGTCCCACAGCGCGGCCGCGAAGGTATCGTTGACCGCATCCCAGTCGCATTCGAGTGCGCACAGCCGTGCCCGCTCGCCCAGCTCCGAGCGCAGACTCCGACTGCAGGCGACATGCAAGGCTTGGGCCACGAACGCGTCCTCGTCACCGGCTGCGACGGTCACCCCGTTCGCCCCGGCGCGAATGTGCTGTGCGGCGGCCGCGTAATCATACGCCAGCACGCTGAGCCCGCTCGCCATCGCCTCCAGCGTGACATTTCCGAATGTCTCGGTGAGGCTCGGGAACAGAAACATGTCGGCCGATGCATAGTGCGTCGCCAGTTCGATCCCGGTTCGCACCCCTGCGAACAGGCCCTCCCGAAAGGTCTGGGACAGCGCTTCGCGCATCGGCCCGTCGCCCACGAGGATCAGGCGCGACCGCGCATCCATTGCCCGAATCGCCGCGAATGTACGTATCACCAGATCGAGATTCTTCTCTGCGGCCAGCCGCCCAACGTAGCATACGGCGAGGTCGTCCGGCTCCAGTCCCCAGCTCCGTCGAAGCTCGTCACTGCGTCGTGATGGACTGAACAAGCTCGTATCGACTCCTCGCGCGATCACGTGTATGCCTTGGTAGCCTTGCCCGCCCAGGCTGCGCTGCATCTCCAGGGTCGGAACGAAGGTGGCCGCAGTTCGATTGTGGAAACTGCGCAGATACGCTGCGACCGGCTGACGCAGCCAGCCAACGCCGTAGTGACGGCTGTAGTGATCGAAGTTTGTATGAAAATCCGACGTCACCGGCACACCGAGCTTCAAGGCGGCCGACACGGCACTCCATCCCAGCGGCCCCTCGGTCGCAACGTGCACCAGATCCGGGCGGCCCCTCGACCACACCTTCAACAGTGCGGACCTGGCCGGCAGGCCAAAACGCAGGCCGTCGTAGCGTGGCAGTTTCCATCCTCTTGTCAGCACTTCGTCGAACTGAGCCCCGATATGCGCGTGATCAGCCGCACCTTGCCGTGGCCGAATCAGCTGGACTCGATGACCACGCTGCATCAGACCGTCGATCATCCGCTTGAGCGTCATCGCGACGCCGTTGATCTCGGGTGGATAGGTCTCGGTCACGACGGCGACCTTCAACCCGCGAACGACGCCGGACTCTTGGCTCGGGAATTCGACTGGCTTCATGCCGCCGCAGCTTAGGCGACCACCGCGACAATGCCGTTAAGCCAACATGTCGATTCCGTGACGGAGGCAATCCTGCCGAGGAGGCTGTCGCGCCGACGTTTCAGCCACGTAAAACGAGCGCCCAGACTACTGCGACATTCAACAGGCTGATCAACACAGCGGCACTGCCGATATCCTTGGCTCGCTTGGCCAAGCTGTGATCTTCGAGCGATATGCGGTCGACGGTCGCCTCGATCGCTGAATTGATCAATTCGACGATCAACACCAGCAGGACGCTCCCGACCATCAGTGCCTTGCCAACACCGGACGGTCCCAACCACAGCGCCAGCGGAATCAGCAGGCTCGCAAGCAGCACTTCCTGCCGAAAGGCATCCTCATGGCGAAATGCAGCCTTGAGGCCATCCATCGAATAGTGAAGGGCATTCCAGACACGCCTGAGGCCGGACTTTCCCTTGTACGGACTTTCCATTGGGATCGACTTCTGCAATGAGGGATTGCACCGGATGTTGCCGCAGTGATGTTACGGGCGGCGACATCACGTTGCTTCATTCCGTCTGTAGACGAACTCAAGCCGATTCCTGTTTAGAGGAGATCGGCTTGAGCACGGGC